>JBCBXF010000216.1:0-5391 GCA_039816705.1 Pseudomonadota bacterium
GGCGGGTAGCGGCCCCCCAAGGCAGATGATGTTGCGATAGCCGGGCGCTACTGCGCCGAGCCGATCCTGTCCGAAGACTGATCTAACGTGTCTGTGCAATAATGCGGTCAAGCGTTGATCACACCGTCGGCGCGCAAAGCGGAGATTTCCACTGCGCTCATGCCGAGTTCTTCAAGAACGGCCGCGGTATCTGCTCCGCGCGCTACGGTTGGCCGATGCAACTTCGGCCCCGTACCATCGGCGTAGGAAAACGCTGCAACAGGTGTCGCAATCGCCCGCCCGGTCTCCGGCGCCACAACGCCCGGCTGAAGCACATCCCGCGATGCGACTTGCACAGAAGTCATCGCCTCGTACATGTCGCGCAACCGTGCCGCCGGCACCCCGGCGGCATTGAGAACATCCTCCCAGTCCTGGGCCGTGCGGGCCTTCAACGCCGCCTGCAACGCGATGCGATCCTCGGGACCGTGAGTTTGCCACGCCGCAGCGGTGCGTGTTTCCGCTTCGCGCGCTCTGGCGTCATTGCCAAGCGTACGCCACAGACGTGCCACCTGCCGGTTGGTAAATGCCCCGATCATGAGTTGCCCGTCGGCTGTCTCAAACAGGCCATAGGCCGGGCGGATGGGGTCAGAATTCCCGTGCGGCAACATCGGGCCGCTCCGCACATCGCTGTCAGACACCGCGGACGTCATAAGCATGAGCGCCGCATCGAGCATCGAGACGTCAATTTTTTGTCCCTTGCCTGTTCGCGTACGCTGGAAGAGCGCGGCCGCAATTGCGAAGGCTGCCTGCGCCCCCGTCCCGTAATCGAGCACCGGCGGGCCGACCTTGACCGGCAGGCCGCCTGGATGTCCGGTCGACGACACCAGACCCGAATAGGCTTGCACCACATTGTCATACGCTGGGTGATCCGCCTTCGGGCCTGTCGCCCCAAAGCCTGTCATGGTGCACCAGATCAAATCCGGCTTGCGCGATGTAAGCATCTCCGCATCCAGCTCGAGACGTTCCATCGTGCCGGTGCGAAAATTGGAGATCACGACATCCGCTGTGTCGACCAAGCGGAGGATAATGTCACGGCCGGCCTCGGACTTGAGGTCAACTGCAATCATCCGCTTGTTGCCACCCTGCGCCTGAAACCGCGTGCCGAGCCCGGCATCATTCAGCGCCGGCGAGACGCCTTCCGGTCGCATCATGTCCGGCGCGTTCGGGTCCTCGATCTTGATGACATCCGCGCCCATCACGGCGAGCTGGTACGCGGCGAACGGCCCCGCCAAAACATGCGTGAAATCCAGAACGCGGATCCCCTCGAACGGCTGCATCACCTACTCCTCGCCAAACCTGCGCAACGCGATCAGGCTAGGCGTGAGAAAGCGTACAGTGCCAGACGTGGAAGCGACGTTGTTTGCTTGAACGCGACCGTGCAGCCTAATTCGGCGCAACTTTTGCGATGAGTTTGAAAGGTAGAGGTCTCATATGACGACGTACGACATCTTCATGGCGGTGCTCGCCGTCGGTTTGCTGCTCATTGTGTTGTAAGGTGTATTCGGCGTTTCCGTCAAAAGACACCACAATGGCCAGGCCGATGGGAACGACTACGCGCGCTACCACCGTCGTCCCGACGATGTTGGTGATGGAGGTGGCGATGATGGCGGTGGTGATGAGCGTGAAAGAGAAGCGTGATCGCCGCAGTAAAAATTTGACTCAAATGCCACGGCGCCGCGACACACATTATTTTCCCTGCCAATGCGCTAGCGTTGTCAAAACCGCTAAAATTTTCTACTTTTTCTCCATAGAGAATTGAGCAGCTGTTTGGAGACGACGATGACGGATCTTTCGAGCCTTGTGACGATGATGCTGTACGGTGTCGTGCTCACCAACGTTGCTGCCGTTACGTTCGCAATGGTCACGAAACGCACGCCCGCTCTTGCGTTCGAAGAAGGCGACTCAAATGCCATCGGTCTCGCGCTCGCCTTTCGGATCGTCGCGGCGCCGGGCATTCTGGTCTACGGCTTTATGCACGATCTCTATCGCGGTGCAGCCTCCAGTCAGGCCGCCGCAACCCTCGCCGCCGGCCTCCTCTGGGGCGCGATCTACGGCGTCGGCCTCGGCGTGGTGGCGTGACTCCATCAACGTCACCCCGGCAATGATGCTGACATCAGCGGGGTTTGTTCCCAACACGTCTCAATCCGACAGATCACGCCAGCGGATGGGACTCACAGATCACGATTTTCGTCCAGAACCTCACGTACTTTTGCCAGCTCAGGCAGCATCGCGATCATCCGGTCATAATCGAGCTTGCCGTCGAGCGCAGCCATAGCTGGCCCCAGGCTCTCGACCGCACGGACCTGAAACGCGCGACCGGCCGAGGTCAGAAAGACAAGCTTGCTTCGCCCGTCCGTCGCATGCGGTCTGAGTGTGATAAATCTCCGTTTGGACAGCGTCGACAACGTGTGTGTCATCGTTCCCTTGGTGACCTGAAATGCCTCGGCGAGCTTCAGCGGAGTCTTGCCGTCTCCAAGGCGAGCCAGATGGTTCAGCACCGCAAAGTGCGAGACATGAACACCGTCCGGCAGGCACTTGTTGAACATCGTCGATGCAAGTTGCTGGATGATGCCAATTTCGTTGAAGAACTGGAAAACAGCTTTTCGTTGCTCTTCGTCCAACGTCACTCTTTCTGAATTTTCGCTGACAATGGCCAGCGCGGGCTGACCGGAACCGGCTCAGCGTACCCGAGCCGCGCGAGCATTTGTACCGTACCCCCATCTCCGGCCAACAGGTCATGGACCTGCGCGTACAACTTTTCCATTTCCGGATATTCTTGAAGCGCCTGGCTGAGCGGTTGCGTGCCGACACCAGCCGCAGTCGCCGCAAGGTTGATGCGAACCCAGTCGCGACCGGCACTGATCTGGTCTTCCCGAGTATTCGTCGCGGTAACCTGCCAGACGTGCGCCATGGCGGTGTCGGTGTTTTCAAGCACCGCCGTTCGGCCTTGAGCAAACATCGACGATGACGTGTCCAGCGTGCCTTCTCTCGTCATCTGTCCGGTGAGGTGAAGCATCTCGAACAGCGGACCGGAGAAGTCTATGCCGTCGGGATTGGCATCAATCTCGCGATGACCGATGCGGAAGAGATCGACGCTCTCCTTGAAGGCACGCGGCGTCTTGAGCTCAATGTCCATCGCGGCGTTGGTCAATCGGCGCAAGGTGTTGACCGATGCCGCGTCATTGCTCACGCCAACGGTGGCGGACGATCTTGCAGCACGCTTGAGACTGTCGAGTATCTCCGTCGAGACATCTCGCGTCATATCGTAAGGCTCTTTCAAAGAGCGGCGATCAAGGATATGCGCGAACAACGGGTCGGCAGCGACGGTCGCATCTTTCGAAAACACCGCGACAGCAACCGGGCGATCGTCAAGCGCTGCGGACGAAGCACCTTCGGGAAACAGTTTTAGGTCGACGCGATAGCCATCGGCCGCAGCAGCCATCTCCATGACTTCCAGAAAACACCCGAGCCCGATCGTGATCTGGCGATTGAACGGGTCAGTGTGCGGCAACAGGCGCTCGCGATCGACGCGCAGAACAACGGTGTCGGGGCGCGAAAGATCAACCAGCCAGGGCTGCCGGTTGTGCGGGTTGGGCGCCAGGATCGCATAGGACAGCGCGTTACGCCGTGGCTCATCATAACGGGACCCGGCTTCGGCCCACGGTTGCAGGGCTGCTTTCGGAACGCGGGTCGCCACATGCCCAATGCTCGCGCCTGCCGCAAGAATGATCCCGCCACCTGCCACGGTTAGAAACTGTCGCCTGTTCATGTCGCACTCTCTTAAATTAGTTCAATATCAAACCAGATATAGCTCGATATCAAACCAGTCAAGTGGAGTGGTCGAGAACCCGCTGGATCTCATCCGCACTTCGCACGCATAAAAAAAAGGCGGGCCGCTGATGGCCCGCCTTCATGACTTGTCGGTTGTCTCGAAAGCGCCGTCCCTACACCAGCACCTTGCCTTCCTCTTTGATTGCCGAGCCGATGTTGTCGTCATCGACTTCGTCGCCGAGCAGCATGTCGTTGTGTGCGGCACCGGACGGGATCATCGGGAAGCAGTTGGCGAGTTTCTCGACAACGCAGTCGAACAGCACGGGCCTGTCGATCGAGATCATATCGTTGATCGCGTCATCAAGTTCGTCCGGCTTCTCTGCACGAATGCCCACGCATCCGAAGGCCTCCGCCATCTTCACAAAGTCCGGCAAGGCATCGGAGTAGGAGTGTGAATAGCGCCCTCCGTGCAGCAATTCCTGCCACTGCCGCACCATCCCCATGTACTCGTTATTGAGGATGAAAATCTTGATCGGCAGATTGTATTGCACCGCGCAGGCCATCTCCTGCATCGTCATCTGGACAGACGCTTCACCCGCAATATCGACCACGAGCGCGTCGCGGTGCGCCATCTGCACACCGACCGCCGCCGGCAATCCATAGCCCATCGTGCCGAGACCACCCGATGTCATCCAACGGTTCGGCTCCTCGAAATGGTAGTGCTGCGCAGCCCACATCTGATGCTGGCCGACCTCGGTTGTGATGAAGGTCTTCTTGTCCTTGGTCAGCTCGTACAGCCGCTCGATCGCGTGCTGCGGCATGATCGCGGTATCGCTCTTTTTGTAGGCGAGCGATTTCCGTCCCCGCCAACCATCGATCTGCTGCCACCACGCCTCGAGCGCTTTGGCATCCGGCTTGGCATTTTTCACCTTCCAGACCTTCAGCATCTCTTCGAGCACGAAGCCGCAGTCGCCGACGATTGGGATGTCGACTTTGACGTTTTTGTTGATCGATGACGGGTCGATATCGATGTGGATCTTTTTAGAATGTGGTGCGAAGGCATCCACGCGCCCGGTGATCCGATCATCAAAACGCGCACCAACGCAGACCATCACATCGCAGTCATGCATCGCCCAGTTGGCTTCGTAAGTCCCGTGCATGCCCAACATGCCGAGCCAGTGTTCACCCGACGACGGATAAGATCCGAGCCCCATCAGCGTCGATGTGATCGGATACCCGGTGGCGTTGACCAGTTCCCGCAGCAGCTTTGACGCCGCAGGGCCCGAATTGATGACGCCGCCGCCGGTATAGAACAGCGGCTTCTTCGCGTTTGCCAACAGTTCGACCGCCTCGCGGATCGCCGCTTGATCGCCTTTCATCTGAGGGCGATAGCTCTTATGCGCCATGGTCGGCTTCGAGACATACTCTCCAAGCGCGAATTGAACGTCCTTCGGGATGTCGACGACGACCGGCCCGGGGCGACCCGACCGCGCGACATAGAACGCCTCATGCAGCACCGCAGCGAGATCGTCGACGCTCTTCACGAGCCAGTTGTGCTTGGTGCAGGGGCGCGTGATCCCG
>JBCBXF010000217.1:0-5304 GCA_039816705.1 Pseudomonadota bacterium
CGCTGTCATCGCCGCCCGCCGCGCCCGCAGAGGGTGCTCGCTATATCGTTGGTGACAACCCGGACGGCATCTGGGCCAATGTCGCAACGCAGATCGCCACTTACATCGACGGTGCATGGGAGTTTCATGTTCCGCAGCGTGGATCCCGCGCATGGGTTGAGGACGAAGTAGCCCTCGTCGTTTGGACCGGCAGTGCGTGGAGTGAGATCAGCTCTGGCCAAGCAGGAGGCTCTCTCGAAAGCCTCGGCATCAACACGTCGCCCGATGCAATCAATCGCTTGTCCCTCAAATCGGACGCCGCCCTCTTCTCGCATGATGATGTAACTCCGGGCACGGGTGACATGCGGCTTGCCCTCAACAAAGCGCAGACCGCCGGTAACGTCAGCACCGTCTATCAAACAGGATTTGTCGGACACGCTGAATGCGGTCTCACCGGAGACGACGACTTTTCGATCCGCGCAAGCGACGATGGTGCCACCTGGCGTACGGCGCTGAAAGTCGACAAGGCGACAGGGTTTGTCTCCTTTCCATCAGGCGCCGATCTGGCGACCCGTGACAACCTGATCATCAACGCGACATTCGCTGTGAACCAGCGCGCCTTCAGTGGTGCATTGCTCGCCGCTGATACGTTCGGCCACGACCGATGGAAGAGCGGGGCTGGCGGTGCCAGCTACACCGTCAATGCCGATGCGTCCGTGACGCTGACCTCTGGCGCGCTGATACAGCCGATTGAGATATCCGTGCCGCAACCAACCGATGTGACTTTCAGCGTAGAAGACGTGGCTGACGGGCCGCTTTTACTGACCGTCGGGGGCGTCTCCGCGACGCTGCAGCCTGCAGCAGGTCGGCAATTCATTGTGCTCAATGACGTGTCGATCACAAACGGCGTTCTTGAGATTAAGTGCGCTCCGGCTGCCGCGGCAACGCGCTTCCGGTTTCCCAAGCTGGAACGCGGAAACGTTGCCTCTCCGTTCATCCCGCCAGCGCCGGGCGACGAACTGGCGCGCTGCAAGCGCTATTTCCAGATCATCAAGGTCTCGCTCAACACGGGCGCGGCAGGCCAAACAGTGACCTACGCCGTCCCGCTTCAGCCCACCATGGCACGCAATCCGGCCCGCACGCGTGTCGGCGCGTTTGTCTCATCAACAGAAACGGGGACCCAGTTCACTGGCGGCAGCACAAATTCAGCCGTGTCCTTTGGCATCTTCAACGGTGGAACGGGCGGTGTGGGTGGGGTCTTTCATCTCGACGCAGAGCTCTGATGCCACGCCTGCGGATGTCATGATGCAGGCCCGCAACACGACCTTATAGAAAGCGCTGACGGCGCGCGATCACCGCATGTGGTTCAGCACTGGTCTGTGCACGTCCGGTTTCAATTCTGCGCGAGCATGCTAAACATACCACTATGTCCTCGCGCGCATGGGCACGCATCGGGCGATGGTCTGCAACCGGTCAAAACGGTTGACGAGATCATTGCCGGAGCTGACCCGGTGGGAAATGCGCACTGCGGACGGGTGGGAACGCAATGCAAATCTGGCAACGTGCAGTTGCTCCCCCGGGGAGCAGCTTGCGCGACATCATTTCCGTGATCGACAAGGCCGGCTTGCAGACGGCTCTGATCTGCGAGGAGCACGACAAGCTCGTCGGGCTCGTCACCGACGGCGACGTGCGCCGGGCGCTCTTGCAGGGCGCTGTGATGACAGATAGCGCGGACAACATCGTCAACCGTCGCCCGATGGTGATTTCGGCAAACGAAACCCGTCAGCGCGCAGTCATGCTGATGCGCCAGTTTGGCCTTGCACAGATCCCGGTGCTGGATGACGCGGGCCGGGTCGTCGGGCTTGAAACACTGCTGTCTCACGGCAACGACGAGGTCGATGCACCGACAGCTGTCATCATGGCCGGCGGTCTTGGCACCCGACTTGCGCCCCTTACGAACACGCTTCCAAAGCCGATGCTCAAGGTTGGGGATAAGCCCATCCTCGAGACCATCATCGAACGTCTCGCTTTGCATCGCCTGAATAGGATTGTGGTGTGCGTGAACTACAAGGCGGAGATCATCCAGGACCACTTTGGCGACGGCAGCCAGTGGAACGTGAACATCTCATACGTTCATGAGAAGGAGCGCCGAGGAACGGCCGGGGCGCTTTCTCTGCTGCCGGACCTGCCAACCGGTCCAACCGTGGTCATGAACGGGGACGTCCTCACCGCGGTGGATTTTGAAGCGCTGCTCGACTTTCACAAAACAGATCCGGGCTCGGCAACGATGTGCGTGCGTGAGCATGTCGTCGAGGTTGAGTACGGCGTTGCGGAAATCGAAGGCACTCGGCTCACCGCCTTGTCCGAAAAGCCGCAGCTCAAATACTTTATCAACGCCGGCGTTTATGTCCTCGACCCGCAGGCACTGACCGCGATACCCAGCGTTGGTTATTATGACATGACAACGCTGTTCGACGAGTTGATCGAAGACGGTCAGGCGCCCGCAGTCTTCCCGATCCGTGAGAAATGGCTCGACGTCGGGCAGTTCCACGATCTTGCGCGTGCGCAAGATGAAATCAGCGGCTTCTTCGAACGCTAGATAACTCCTGCTCGCCCGAAGGCGACAACGCAAGGATCATGCAGGTGCATACGAACCCCCTGAACGATGAACTCGACCTGTCGAAGTACGCCCGCGGTTTGAACGCGCCGGACACGTTCTACGGCTTGCCGCCAATGATCGAGTTCTGTTCGACCTGCGTGATCTCGAACCAAAGGCCGAACTCGGCCGTCGAGTTCAAGCACAACAAGAACTCCAAAAAGGCGACCATCCGCTTCGATGAGAATGGCGTGTGCGATGCCTGCAAGGTGGCGGAGCAAAAGCACGGCACCATCGATTGGGATGAGCGCGATCGCCAGTTACGTGAACTCTGTGACCGGCATCGCCGGACGGACGGCCACTATGACGTGCTCGTGCCGGGTTCTGGCGGCAAGGACAGCGTCTATGCAGCCTACAAGCTGAAATATGACTATGGCATGCACCCGCTGACCGTCACGTGGGCACCGCATCTCTACACGGACTGGGGCCGCAGGAACCATGAGGCGTGGATCCACGCCGGCTTCGACAACTACCTGATGACGCCGAATGGTCGGGTGCATCGCCTTCTCACACGGCTGGCTGTAGAGAACATTTTTCATCCCTTCCAGCCCTTCATTCTCGGCCAGAAGCAGCTCGCCCCGAAGATGGCGCTGCTCTTTGACATCCCGTTCGTCGTCTATGGGGAGAACGAAGCCGAGTATGGCAATCCCATCGAGGATACGGACACCGCGAAGCGCAGTTTCCAATATTTCGCAGGCGACGATGAGGATGTGTATCTCGGTGGCGAGTCGATTGCGGCGCTCAAGGGCGACTATGGCCTCGAGGCGGTTGATCTGGAGCCCTATCTCCCGGCCGATCCACAGCGCCTTGAGGAGAAAAATGTCGAGGTCCATTACCTCGGCTATTACCTCAAATGGCATCCGCAGTCGTGTTACTACCACGCGGTCGAAAACATCGGTTTTGAGGCCGCACCGGAGCGCACGCCGGGGACCTATTCAAAGTACAACTCCATCGACGACAAGATCGACGACTTTCACTACTTCACGACGCGCACGAAGTTCGGTATCGGCCGCGCGACATATGATGCTGCCCAGGAAATTCGCTCACGCGACATCACCCGCGACGAAGGTGTAGCCCTGGTTCGCCGTTTCGATCATGAGTTTCCGGAGCGGTTCGCCGACGAGATTTTCCGTTATCTCTCGCTGCCTGAAAGTGAGTTCCCCGTGGCGAGCAAAATGTTTGAACAACCGATCATGGACCGTGCCTACTTCGACGCGCTGACCAATCGGTTCCGCTCACCGCATATCTGGATGTACGAGGACGGCGAGTGGAAGGTGCGCAAGACCGTTCACGGCGACGCATAGGCCGGCGAGATGAAGAACATCCGTCTTATCGCGCGCATGGATATCAAGGCGCCGAACCTCATCAAGGGCATCCAACTTGAGGGCTTGCGCGTGATCGGCGATCCAAACGCCTATGCGTTGAAATACTACGAAGCTGGCGCCGACGAGATCATCTACATGGATATCGTCGCCTCACTGTATGAGCGCAACAGCCTGATGGATATCGTTGAAGCCACGACGCAGGATGTATTTGTCCCGATTACGGTTGGCGGCGGCGTCCGCTCTATTGACGACATACGTGAACTGCTGCGGGCCGGAGCTGACAAGGTCGCCATCAACACAGCCGCGGTCGCGCGCCCCGAATTTATCTCCGAAGGGGCGCAGATCTTCGGGGCACAGTGTATGGTGCTTTCCATCGAAGCAAAGCGGCGCGCCAATGGCGATGGCTGGGAAGCGTACACCGATAATGGCCGCGAGCACACTGGCCTGGATGCGGTGGAATGGGCGGCGCGTTGTGTGGAGCTCGGCGCCGGTGAGATCATGGTGACCTCCGTTGATCAGGAAGGCACGCGCAAGGGCTTCGATGTCGAGCTTGTGCGGGCGATATCGGAGGCAGCATCGGTGCCGGTGATCGCGTCGGGCGGAATGGGCTCCGTCGAGCATCTCATCACCGTCGTCGAGGAGGGCGACTGCAACGCTGTCGCGATGGCAGATATTCTCCACTATGACCGCATGTCGCTACCTGAGATCCGCGATGCCGCCCTTGAGGCGGGGATCTCGGTGCGCGAGGTGGCAGCATGACGACAGTCATCGTTGATTATCGTCGTGGCAATGTGCAGAGCGTCTGCCGGGCGATCGAAAAGTGTGGTGGCACATTCGAGTTGTCACCACGCCCGGAAGATCTCGCCAGGGCCGACAGGGTTATCCTCCCCGGAGTCGGTGCGTTTGGTGACTGCATCGGCAAGCTTCGCAGCATGGGGTTCGTCGAGCCGCTTCAGGAATTCGCAAAGACCGGAAAGCCGTTTCTTGGCATCTGCGTCGGTATGCAGATTTTTCACACCGGCGGAGAAGAGTTCGGCGCGCACGACGGTCTCAACTACATTCCCGGCAAGGTGACCGCGATCCCGAAAGTCGACGCGAACGGCAAGCCGCACAAGATCCCACACATCGGTTGGACACCGTTGGCGGTCCCGCAGGGACAGGACGCCAGTTACTGGGACGGCACAATCCTCGAGGGGCAGGAGGTCGGCGCGCCGGTCTACTTTGTACACTCGTATACGGCTTCGCCAGACGACCCATCGCATCGTTTGGCGGACGCGCATTACAACGGTGTGCTGATCGGCGCCGCCGTCAAGCGGGACAATCTCACCGGCGTGCAATTCCACC
>JBCBXF010000218.1:0-4993 GCA_039816705.1 Pseudomonadota bacterium
ACCGAGCATGAAGGCCGCCATCGCCAGGCGGCCATTGAACGGTGTTGCAGCCGCTGCCCCGGCGTCAACCACCACGAGCTTGGATGCGCTTGCAAGCGTACTGTCCAACGTCGACATGCACGAGACAAGCAGGGCGATGTTGAACAGAAGAACGGGCGTCATGCCGAACAGCCGCTCAAGCGTCGTGATCAGCGTTTCATCCGGCAGCTTGGCGATGCCCGCATACGTCCCGATCAGGCCGAACGCCATGATACACGCCATCGAAAGCCACGCGGCATGCATAAAACTCCGCCGTGTTGTATCCCGGTCTGCAATCAGTCCCCGATCCATCATCACCGGATCGTGCATCGGATAGCTCCAGACCTGCAGCAGCGCGACGGCAAGCAGGATCCATCCCGGGTTCTCGATCGCGGGTGATGACGCGAGGACACTGCCAATGTCGAAACCGCCGCCCGCCACGCTCATCACAAGGAAGATCACAAGCACAGCAAGGAACACGACCATCTGCAGCACGTCCGTGCGGATAGAGGCATGCAACCCGCCGACGCCTGCATAGAGCAGCGTGACGGCGCCAACCGCGAGCACGGCGCCCGCATAGGCCATCGATCCAGCCGCCCCGAAGATCGCGCCGATCACCAGCAGGTTGGCAAACACTTCGGAAAGCAACCGCACTCCACTGACAAAATTGAATGCGAGCGGCCCGGAGATACCAAAGCGATCCGCGAGAAATGACTGCACACTCGTGAAGCCATGCCGGAAGCGCAGCGAGTCGATGATTGCCGCACCTGTGAGAAAGGAGAGATAGTACGCCGTGTAAGCCAGCGCCCCCCCGATCCCGTAGAAATATCCGAGGATCGCCGCGTTCATGATCGAACGCGCAAAAATCCATGTGGTCACCTGGCTGAGTGTCAGTGCGAGCACGCCGGGTGCGCGACCTTCAGGACTGCGGCCAGAGAAAAATGATTCGACGGTTTCCGCGCGCGAGGTGAGCGCAAACGAAGCAAGCGCCATGGCGATGATTACGCCGACGAGGATGAGTGTCATAGAAGTCAATCCGGAAGTCAGGAGTGCAGCGCGGCGAGGGCGCGGGTCTGCTCAAGTTTATTGCATGTAACGTAACGGACCGGAGACACGTTCGCTTGATGAGATCAGGTGCGAGCGGTCGCCCACATCATCCATGCGACGGGACATGTGTTGACGCGAACGTATCCGAACATCGCCCCTGATGGGGTCGCGTTGCTCGAAGGGTTGGCGACAGACAACTCGAAAGCGTGGTTCAACGCGCACCGCGAAGACGCCAAATCGCGCCTGCTCGACCCCATGCCGGTGTGCTGTAAACGTCGGCGAATGCCGACCTCCTACTGGCTGACGAGAATCCGCTCAAATCGATGTCGCGGGGTTTTGCCGAACACGCCGACCAAAAGCATGCTGAGTTCTTGCAGTTCCAGAGCCTCGTCGCGCAAAGCCGGTGCCGAAGTCAGCGTGGCTGGATGGCAGCGTTGTGGCCAGCATGGTAACGCGCGCGGCCCTCAAGTCCCTTTGGTCGCGACGCCATGTGACGTCCAACAGCGCTGACGGAGACATAACTCCCCGATCAGCGCTGCCGCGTCAGTCAGCCGACAATCTCAGCGTCTGTGAAGTTCATCTCGATCTCGGCTTTCGCATTCTCAGCGCTGTCGGAGCCATGCACGGAATTGCGCTCGATATTCTCGGCAAACGCCTTGCGGATTGTGCCTTCATCAGCATCGTCGGGGTTGGTCGCGCCCATGACTTCGCGGTTCTTCGCGACCGCATTCTCGCCTTCGAGCACCTGAACCACGATCGGGCCCGATGTCATAAACGATACGAGATCATTGTAGAACGGGCGCTCGGCGTGCACGGCATAAAAAGCTTTCGCCTGGTCTTCGCTCCAGTGGACGCGCTTGGATGCGACAACGCGCAGGCCTGCATCTTCCATCATGGCGATGATCTTGCCAGTCAGGTTACGAGCCGTGGCATCGGGTTTGATGATCGAAAAAGTGCGTTCCGTGGCCATGAGAGGTCCCCGTTTGATGTTGGCCCGCAGTGCGGACGCGACAGTGAATTGCGTGAATGCGCGCCTTATAGCGACGACCTCCGGGCGCTACAAGCGTCCCGGGCTCGCGAACGCAGGCCTCTCGGGCAATGAGGGTGACGAAGCGGGCATCCCATGTGTAAGACCGCGCCATGCTGCACCTGAACGACATCACCTATCGCATCGAAGGCCGCCTGCTGCTGGAAAAGGCGACAGCGGCAATTCCGAGCGGTCACAAGGTTGGCCTTGTCGGCCGTAACGGCACGGGCAAGACCACGCTTCTGCGCCTGATCACGGGCGAGATCGCGGCGGATGATGGCGCGATCCAGACCGGCCGCAACATGCGGATTGGTACTGTCGCGCAGGAAGCACCGGGCGGCAGCGACACCCTGATCGACACGGTGCTTGCTGCCGATACCGAGCGGACCGCGCTGATGACGGAGGCAGAGACCGCAACGGATCCCGACCGTATCGCCGAAATCCAGCTCCGCCTGACAGATATCGACGCCTACTCCGCTCCGGCACGCGCGGCGACCATCCTCGCAGGGCTCGGGTTCGACGAAGCCGCGCAACAAAAGCCATGCGCGGAGTTCTCCGGCGGCTGGCGCATGCGGGTCGCGCTGGCGGCTGCGCTTTTCGATGCACCGGACATTTTGCTCCTCGATGAGCCGACCAATTATCTCGACCTTGAAGGTGCGTTATGGTTAGAGCAGTTTCTCGCCAAGTATCCGCACACCATCGTGATCGTCAGCCACGATCGCGATCTTCTGAACACGTCGGTCAACGCTATCCTGCATCTCGATCAGCACAAGTTGACGCTCTACACTGGCGGCTATGACGCATTTGAAGCGACGCGGCGCGAGCGTCAGCGCCTCGACCTGAAAATGCAGAAGAAGCAGGAAGACGCCCGTAAACACATGCAGGGTTTTGTCGACCGGTTCCGTGCGCAAGCCAACAAGGCGCGTCAGGCTCAGAGTCGCATCAAGGCGCTTGAGCGGATGAAACCCATCGCCGCGCAGATCGAAAATCAGGTCACACCGTTCAACTTTCCCGATCCGGAGAAAATTCTCGCAAGCCCGCTCGTGCGGATGGAAGATGTCGATGTCGGCTACGAGGAAGGAAAACCCGTCCTGCGAGACATCTCGACCCGCCTCGACCACGACGACCGCATTGGCCTGCTCGGCACCAACGGCAATGGCAAGTCGACGTTCGCCAAGCTGGTCTCCGGTCGCCTCGATCCAATGGACGGCAAGCGCTACGCATCGAAAAAGATGATCGTAGGTTACTTCGCCCAGCATCAAATGGATGAACTTGACGAGCGCAAGACGCCCTATGATCTGATTGCCGAGCTCATGCCGGACAACACCGAGGCGCAGAAACGCGCCAAACTCGGTGCGCTGGGCTTCGGCGCCGACAAGGCGGACACAAAGTGTGAAAAACTGTCAGGTGGCGAAAAGGCGCGCATGCTTTTCGCTCTGGCCACGTTCCACAAGCCGCATCTGCTGATCCTCGATGAGCCAACGAACCACCTCGACGTCGACAGCCGAGAGTCGCTCATCCATGCCGTCAACGCCTACTCAGGCGCCGTAATCCTGATCAGTCACGACCGGCATCTGCTGGAGGCCTGCGCGGAACGATTGTGGATCGTACGTGATGGCGCTGTGACGACATTTGACGATGATCTTGAAGCCTATCGCAGGATCTGCCTCGCCGAGCGTGGCGGCCGCAAACCAGGTAAATCGAAAAAAGCGGGCGCGGGTGCTCAGGACGGCAACGCGCCAGCGCAGGATACACGCAGCAAGGCAGAACGTCGTCGCGCTGCCGCGGAGGCTCGGGAACAGCTCTCCAATCTGCGCAAGGACGTGCGCCGCTATGAGCGAGAGATGGAAACGCTCGCACAGAGACTTAAGACGCTTGATGCGAAGCTGGGTGACGAGGCGCTGTATGAAGATGATCCGGCGAAGGCCGCGCGCCTTGCCAAGGAGCGGGCCCATATCGTCGCGTTACAAAAAGCGAGTGAAGAGGCGTGGCTTAAGGCGAGTGAACTGCTTGAGGTGGCGTCAGGTTAGGGTGTGCACGGATCTGACGGTGTGACGGACAGATTTTTGCTCCGCACGGCAACTTTTTTGAATTTGCCTCGAATTTTACCAAGTTTGAAGCAGAGTTGTTCAAACCTCTTTGCGATACCTTTCCACGAAACACGGAAATGACGGACGGGTTACGCAAATGATTTCACTTCAATTCGTGCTAGTGCTGGCTATTGGCGCTGGCTGCGGATGGTTCGCCGCTCAGATCACCGGACTGCGCACACGCGGTCTTGCGACAGATATGACCGTCGGCGTTATCGGCGCCGCACTTACCGCACTTGTGCTGCCGGAGTTCCTCGCCTGGGGGCGTCTGCTTGCACTGGTTTCCGGCTCGGTATTTTTCTCCTGCATCATGCTATTGTGTGTGGCTGTTTTCCGCAAGCGCCGCGCGGCACGCCAACGCCGCCTCGCACCGGAAGAGCGCCTCGCAACGCAGGCCTGAACAACGGTCTCCGAATTTCAGGCCATGCTCTCAGGGCCTGAGCTGCACGATCAGGCCATTTTGTAAGGCATGCGCTTTCAATCCGTGGTGCGCGTCCACTCGCCCAGCCAATGCGGAATCGGCGGCTCGCGCTGATCGCGAAACAAGTCCATCCGGTCGCGGGAGAGACCGGATGGCACACTTCGCTCCAGTGTCCCGCGCGCGATCGGCGTTGGCGGGCCGGGCTGACGCGCTTTATCGGCCCCCTCATTGAGCGCTGCACGCGTGATGACAAGCAATCGGCCCCCCGGCTTCACCGTCTCCGAGATGCAGCCGAGCGCTTCCGGCACCCGCTCAGGGTCAATCGCCTGTAGATTGTAACATTCGTGCACGAGATCGAATGCGCCGGTGAAGGAATCCGGCAAAGAAAAA
>JBCBXF010000218.1:5003-5300 GCA_039816705.1 Pseudomonadota bacterium
GATCGGGGAAACGGGTCCGCGCCCATTCGGCCGCGGTTGCCGACAGGTCAAAAGCCGTGACGCAATAGCCCGCAGCCGCCAGCAAAGCCGCATTGTCCCCAAGACCGCAGCCGACATCGAGCGCGGTTCGCCCGTCTCCAGGATTGTCTGCCAGCCAAGCGGCGAGCCTGTCCCGTGGCGCGGCATTCTCCCAGGGAATGAAGCCGCTCTTGCCATCCGCCTTTGCGTAAAGCTCCTCGAACCACCGCTCGGGTGCGCCATCGGCCTGGGCGCGCGATTGCAGGTCGAACGACCATG
>JBCBXF010000219.1:0-5291 GCA_039816705.1 Pseudomonadota bacterium
GTTCTAGCAGAAACACGGGCGAAACTGTGGTTCGGTTGCACTGCGGCGTTGTCGCTGCGGGCGCGCGGGCCTATACGGCGGCAAATCAAAAGTCCCAATTTGTCCTGAGCGCCAAGGAAATTGCCGCGTGACCAAAAATGGCCTCACCTACGCAGACGCAGGTGTTGATATCGATGCCGGAAACGCGCTCGTCGAGGCGATCAAGCCGCTTGCGAAAGCGACGGCGCGGCCCGGTGCGGACAGTGCGCTGGGGGGGTTTGGTGGGCTGTTCGATCTGCAGGCCGCTGGCTTCAAGGACCCCATTCTCGTCGCGGCCAATGACGGTGTCGGTACCAAACTCAAGATCGCGATCGAGACCGGGCAGCATGACACGATCGGCATCGATCTCGTTGCAATGTGCGTCAACGATCTGATTGTCCAAGGCGCTGAGCCGCTTTTCTTTCTCGATTATTTTGCGTGCGGCGCACTCGACACGGACGTCGCCACCTCTGTCGTCGCCGGCATTGCCGAAGGGTGCCGTCAGGCGGGGGCGGCATTGATCGGGGGCGAGACCGCTGAAATGCCGGGCATGTATGCCGCGAGCGACTACGATCTCGCGGGGTTTTCCGTTGGTGCAGCCGAGCGGGGTGCGCTGCTTCCGACCGGTGATATGGCGCCTGGAGACATCCTGCTTGGGCTCGGCTCCGATGGTCCTCACTCGAACGGTTACTCGCTGATCCGCCGTATTGTTGCTCAGACCCAACTTGCCTGGGATGCACCAGCACCATTTTCTGCAGAGGAGACGCTGGCGCAGGCGCTGCTACGCCCCACCCGGATTTATGTTCGGGCACTCCTTGAAGCGATCCGCACGCACGATGGCGTGAAAGGTCTGGCGCACATCACCGGCGGAGGATTGACGGAGAATCTTCCCCGGGTCCTGCCCTCAGGCCTCACCGCGCACATCGACCGCACGACGTGGGAGATGCCACCGGTGTTCACGTGGCTCGCGCGCGAGGGTGGTGTGTCTGATGCCGAGATGCTTCGCACGTTCAATTGCGGCATCGGGATGGTTGCCGTGGTGGCAGCCGACACCGCCGATCGAGTTGCCCGCGTCCTCGAGCAGTGTGGCGAGACCGTGTTCCGGATCGGCTCGCTGGAAGCCGGCGAGGAAGGGGTGCCCGCGCAGGTGCATTTTGGCGGTCCCGCATGACGGCCCGCAAACGCGTCGGCGTGCTGATTTCAGGGCGTGGCTCGAACATGGTGAGCCTTGCGCACGCGGCGCAAGCAGATGACTACCCGGCCGAAATCGCGATCGTGGCGTCCAATGTACCCGACGCACCGGGGCTGGCCCGCGCGCGCGAATTCGGCATCAAAACCGCAACGGTTGATCACAAGCTTTTCGACGACCGCGCTGGCTTCGAGCGCGCGCTCCACATGGTGCTGAAAGACGCCAATATCGATCTGCTCTGCAACGCCGGGTTCCTGCGGCTGCTGACGAAGGACTTCGTTGATGCCTGGCTCGACCGACAGCTGAATATTCATCCCTCGTTGTTGCCGGCCTACAAGGGCCTCCACACCCATGAGCGCGTGATTGCAGACGGAACGCGGATCAGCGGTGCGACGGTGCACTTCGTGCGGACGGAAATGGATGCCGGACCGATTGTGGCGCAGGCTGCTGTGCCAGTTCTTTCCAATGACAGCGCGGATACACTTGCGGCACGGGTGCTGGACGCGGAACACGCACTCTATCCGCACGCGCTTGCGCTGGTGGCGGGCGGGAAAGCGCGGGTTGTGGACGAACGGGTCGTGCATGCTGGCGACGCAACGACGTCCGCTTCGCTGATGTCACCTCAGCTTCTCGTGCCGAACGCTGGCTGAACGCCACGCTTTATCGCTCTTGCGGGCAACGCGCTCGCTGTCCGGCTGCCCGTCGGTCGGGGCGGCTGAGACGACCACTGTCGATAAATCCGTGCGGTCACGACGTATAACACCAAATTGCAGGCGTTATGGGCTCCACGTGATGTTTGTGCAGCGATCTTCGTGGATGAGACGCGTGTCCCGGATTTGAGTTTTTCTTTGGCCAAATGTTCGAACGGTCATCGGGATGCGTGTTTTGAGGGAATTAACCCTCGCCGCCCGCGTGTGGACACAAATCGTGCGCGAATGGTATCGACGTTGCAGCACACACGTCGTCGCTAGCGTTGCGTCGAGACGGCACCCGTCGCCGCGCCTGCGCCCCCACAGATGGACAATTCGATGAGCGCACACTCGAACGTTGCAGCAGCAGCGGCCACGCCCGCGCATGCGCAGGGTCTCGGCGAGGCGGATAGTGTCTGGTTCACCCTTCTGCCGTTACTCAAGTCGCCCGACAATCCGATGCAGACAATTGTCCGGATGTGCGAAAAGTATGGTCAGGCGATCCCGCTCCGCCTGGCGGACCGGAAAATCATTTTTCTCTCCAAGCCTGATCACTTCAAGCGCGTGATGGTCACGCATGCCGACATCTACGAAAAGTATTTTGATGGGCTGCGGCCGATCTTTGGCAAGTCGATGATTACGATCGACGGCGCGCTCTGGCAGAAAATACGCACACCGCAGCAGGCCGCGTTCCACCCGAAAAAGTTCGAGGAATATCTCCCGTTCCTGCTCGACAGCCTGCGCGGAAAAGCGGTGCGTTGGGAGACGCTGGCCGAGAGCGGCGAGACGGTCGAGATGGTCGAGGAAACGTGGACGCTCGCCGCTGACATGATTTGCCGGGCGCTGTTCGATCGCGAGATGCCGTTCAATCCGCATTTCGTCTTCGGCTGCGTGAAGACCTACACTGATGTGCAGAACCACAAGGCGATCCGCACCGCGAGCCAGCACGAAAGTGATTTTTCCACCTCTGACACGACTGCCGCCGACGCGATGAAAACGTGGGCAGACACACCGGACAAAGTGATCGGTGCGCCTGCGGTTGATGGCCGGATGTCAACACTGCTGACGATGATGACCGATGCGGAAGCCGATCCCGAGTTTCCAGATTTCGATCACCAGCAGGTGGTCGATGAGATGAAACAATACCTCTGGGCCGGGACGGAGACGACGGCGTTGACGCTTGCGTGGTGCCTTTATCTCCTCTCTCAACACCCGGAGGTGAAAGAGAAGGTGCGCGCGGAGGCCATTGCGCTATGCGGCGAAGATGGAGAGCCCGACTGGGAGGCTGCCCAAAACCTGACCTACACCCGCATGGTGATCCAGGAGACGATGCGGCTCTATCCGCCGATCTGGACCTTTATTCGTGAGGCCGCAGCCGAAGACGAGATCGACGGGGTCAAGATCGCGCCGGGCGACACGATCGCCATGTGTTCCTATGCCGTGCATCACAATCCGGAATACTGGAACGAGCCATATGAGTTCCGCCCGGAGCGTTTTTCCAAGGAACGCATGAAGGCGCGGGCAAAGTATTCCTATCTGCCGTTTGCAGCCGGGAAGCGCTCCTGCATCGGGGGTGCGCTCTCGCAGCTCGAGAACGCCCTCGCGCTGGCGATGCTGCTGCGGAAATTTGACGCGGAGTACGTCGGGCAGGTTCCTGCCCCGATCTTCCCGACGGTGACTTTGACGCCGAAGGAGGGGCTGCACTTCCAGATCCGAAAGCTGTGACATGGCAAGCGAGCCGCCGAAGCGCCCGACATGGGCGTGGGCCATCACGATGCTGGTTGTTGGCATCGTCGTAAAATTGCTCATCGCCTGGGCGTGGCAATACTCATGACGGGCGTTCGAGGGGGATGCCTTTGTGGCGCAGTGCGGATCGTGGCGACCGGGGGGCCGGATCGTGTGGGCCTGTGCCACTGCATGGACTGCCGCAAGCATCACGGCGCGCTGTTTCATGCGTCGGCGATCTATCCGCAAAAACGCGTGACCGTCACCGGCGAGGTCGCGTCATACGAGGGACGATTTTTCTGTCCGCGCTGCGGATCATCAGTCTATTCGACGTCTCCCGGCGAGATCGAAATCCACCTGGGGGCGCTGGATGCGCCCGACCAGTTCAAGCCGACGTACGAACTCTGGACGGAACGGCGGGAGGCATGGCTCCCAGTGTTTGCAGGATTGGCACGGTTCGACCAGGATCGGGAATGAAGCGGCGCGTTGGTCACGACGTTCCCGTCGTCTGGCGGTAATGTCTTCCGCATATCGCTGCACAGACGGGTTGTGGCTGTCACGATCGATGATCAGACGTCGCACTCCCCCGCCACAAAACCCAACTCACCCACGCGCGAACGGTCAGTGCCAATAGGCCGAGCACGCCAAATCCGAGGCCGACGTCTCCGGTCGCCCAAACGACGGCGGAGTATATGAGTGGCCCAATGAGGCCGCCGGCGAAGACGAGGCTCATGGTCGACGATGTCGCGTCGGCGATCCGCTTCGGGCCGGCAACGGTTGCGACAGAGGCAAGGAAAACGCCGTTCCAGGAGTACGCCGCACCGGCAAACACCACGGCAAGCGCAGCGAGCGCAGAATAACTCCATTGCGCCGTGACGATCACGCTGGTGAACGCTGCGCCTGCCATAACGAATGCGAGGATGAGCAGGACAGCGGCATCCCCGAGACGATCCGCCAATAGGCCCCAGATGACGCGCATGAAAATCGAGACGAATAGCCCGAGGCCGAGCAGCGCGCCGGCATCAACCACATCAAGTTTCGCACGGGTGACCAAGAAGACAACAAAGACGCTTGAAAATGTGTATTGAAGCGCGGCGAAGCCAAAGCACATGGCGCCGATTGCGCGCAGACGGGGAGATTTAAGAAGACTGGCGAAGGCGCGATGGGGTGACGTCGCGCCTGTCGTGCCGTTCGCTGCGGACTCGGCGACGGTGTCAAATGGTTTGTGCCATGGAGCGATCGCGAGCGCGATCGAAAAGCCTACGAGCGCCAAAACCAGAAGCGCGCCCTGCCACCCGACAATCGCAGCGAGCGGAGGCAAAAGAAACCCGGATATTGCACCGCCAAGCGGCACACTCACCTGCTTGAGTGAGAAAATTGACGACCGCTTCGCCGGCGGAGCCAATTCTAGCAAAAGTGGTGAACTCGCCGGGTTGGGCGGTGCGTAACCAAGACCGGCGCATAGCGCGGCAAGGGGTAACAGCCAAAACGCGCCGGATGCGATTGCCAGCAATGCGAGGACACCGGAGATCGCGCAAAACTGCATGGCGCGGATCGGTCCGACACGATCGACAAACAGCGCGCCGAACAGCACGGCAGGATTGATCGCCAGATACTCATCTGTGTCCGTTGCAGCGAAACCGCGTCCGTAGTCGAGCCGCTCATAAGGC
>JBCBXF010000021.1:0-21921 GCA_039816705.1 Pseudomonadota bacterium
GCCTGCACGGCGCAAATCGGCGATCGGGTGACGGGTGAGTTTTTGCGCTCGCAGATCGAGGTTGGGACGCGGGTCTGCAAGACTGCACGTGACGCGGGTGCCGAACTCAAAGAGCTGCGCGGTGCGATCGCGGAGGTTGCGCGTGAATTCGGGATCGCGCCGATGGCAGCTTCGACGCATCCGTTTGCACGCTGGCAGGAGCAGTCGCCGACCGACAAGGAGCGCAGTCTGGAACTCGCTCATGACTTGCAGGCGATTGCGCGTCGGCTCCTGATCTGCGGCATGCATGTCCATGTGGGTATTCAGGATGATGACCTGCGGATCGATGTCCTCAATCAGGCGCGATACTTCCTGCCGCATATTCTCGCGCTGTCATCATCGTCGCCGTTCTGGCAGGGAGCGGATACGGGGTTGCGCTGCTATCGGCTGTCCGTGTTTGACCAGCTGCCGCGTTCGGGCATGCCGGACCAGATCGAAAACTGGGCTGCCTATCAGCGGACGATCAACGTGCTGATCGCAACCGGAACGATTGAGGACACAAGCAAGATATGGTGGGACCTGCGCCCGCACGGCACATACCCGACGATCGAGATGCGCATCTGCGATGTTTGCACGACGCGGCAAGATGGCGTGGCGCTCGCGGCGCTTTTCGCGTGTCTCTGCCGAATGCTCTACCGGCTGCGGATCAACAACCAGCGCTGGCGGATGTACGACACCTTTCTCTTGAACGAGAACCGCTGGCGGGCGCAGCGCTATGGTTGGAGCGAGGGTCTGATCGACTTCGGGCGCGGCGCGATCGTGCCGTTCAAAGATCTTGTCGAGGAAATTTTTGAGCTGATTGCCGATGACGCCGTGGCGCTTGATTGCGTCGGCGAGATTGGGCATCTGCGAACGATCTTGGATCGTGGTACGAGCGCGGAACGTCAGCTGCAATGGGCCGAGGCGGCGCGTTCAGACGGCGCTGAAGAACATGAGGCACTGTCCCACGTCGTCGACAGGTTGATCGCCGAGACGCAGGCGTAGCGATGACCGCTTCACTACAGTGGTCGGACCCGCGTTAAAGCCCGATCGACATCCCGCCATCAATGGTCAGCGTCTCACCGGTAATAAAGGCTGCCGCGTCGGAGGCGAGGAAAACGGCGCCGGCCGCAATGTCTTGTGGTGTGCCAAGGCGGCGCAAGGGCGTCTGATCGACCAGCGCCTTGTTCATTGCGGGATTGCGGAGAATGCGCTGCGTCAGCGCGGTTTCGACAAATCCGGGCGCGAGCGCGTTCACGCGGATGCCGAAGGCTGCATACTCAACGGCCATGCCCCGTGTCAGCGAGACAACCGCGCCTTTTGTGGCTGAATAGCCGACGAGTTGGCGCAGCCCGCGCCCGGCCATGATCGATGCGAGGTTGACGATCGAGGCCTGCGGCGAGGCCTTGAGGAGAGAAAAAGCGTCGCGTGAGATCCGGACGACGCTGTCGAGGTTGGTCTCCCGGATGGTCTGCCAATCAGCATCGCTAAGGTGTCGAAAGTCTTCGCGGACATTGAGCCCGGCGTTGTTGACGAGCGTGTCGAGGCGACCGTGCGTCTGCTCGATCTCGCTGAGCAGTGCTGTGACGGCCTGAGGGTTTGTGACATCGAGTGAGCGCGGCGATGCGATGCCACCGTTCGCAACGATGTCGGCGGCAGCCGCGTCTGCCGCTTCGCGTTCAAGGTCGCTCAGCCAGACGTTGGCGCCTTCGATGGCGAATGCACGTGCGATGCCGCGACCGATCCCGTTGGCCGCACCGGTGATGAGTACAATGCGGCCATCGTGACGTGCGGATGGGTTCTGCGTCATCCGATCAGGCCTGACTTTCCGGTCGTGTCCATTTCTCGCGCATGGTGACAAACTCTTCCGCAGCCGAGGGGTGCAGCGCCATCGTGGCGTCGAAGTCGGCCTTTGTCGCGCCCATGCGCATGGCGATCGCGGTCATCTGGATCATCTCTGCCGCGTCCGGGCCGAGGACATGGCAGCCAAGGACGCGGTCGCTCTCGGCGTCAACGACGAGCTTTAGCAGCATCTGTTCATCCCGGCCGGCGAGCGTATTGCGCATGGCCCGGAACCGCGACTTGTAAATGTCGATCGCCGCATGGCTCTCGCGGGCATGCTCTTCGCTCATGCCAACGGTGCCGATCTCTGGTTTTGAGAAAACTGCAGTCGGGATCATGTGATGATCGACCGGCGTTGGCGTGTTGCGATAAACGGTGTCGACGAAGGCCAGGGCTTCGGCGATGGCGACGGGCGTCAGCGGTTCGCGCTCAGTCACATCACCCACGGCGTAAATGTGTTCGACATTGGAGCGAGAATATTCGTCCACAACAACGCGACCATCCGGGCCGAGGATCACGCCGGCATTCTCGAGACCGAGGTTCGCTGTGTTCGGCTTTCTGCCCGTCGCGAACATTACCGCGTCGGTTTGATGCGTTGCGCCGTCATGCAGATGCATCGCGATGCGCTCGCCAGCACGCTCAAGCTTCACGGGATCTGATTGGGTGATCACCTTGATGCCACGTGCGGTCATGGCTTCGGTTAACCCGTCGCGAACATCTTCATCAAACCCGCGGAGAATTTTAGGACCGCGGTAATGTATCGAGGTGTCGACGCCCAGACCATTCAAGATGCCTGCGAACTCAACGGCGATATATCCTCCGCCGATGATCGAGATCGCCTTGGGCAGCGCGTCGAACTCAAAGGCTTCATTCGATGTGATGCCGAGTTCTGACCCGGGGATGTCTGGCACGAATGGCCAGCCGCCAACGGCAATGAGGATCGTTTTTGCGCTGATCGTCTGGTCGCTGTTTGTCAATCGTATCGTGTGGGGATCAACCATCACGGCACGCTCTTCATAGAGTGTCACGCCGGACGCTTTAAGGTTGCGGAGATAAACGCCGTTCAGCCGGTCAATCTCAGTATTTTTGTTGTCGCGCAGTGTTGTCCAGTCAAACGCGATATTGTCGGCCGACCAGCCGTAGCCTGCCATATCTTCCAGGTCGTCATGAAAAGCGCTGGCGTAGGAGAAGAGTTTTTTGGGAACGCATCCGCGGATTACGCATGTGCCGCCAACGCGATATTCCTCCGCAATCGCCACCTTCGCACCGGCCTGGGCCGCCATCCGCGCACCACGCACACCGCCGGATCCGGCGCCTATGACGAAGAGATCGAAGTCGAAGTCAGGCATGCAGCAACTCTTAGGGTGGAGAATTTTTTCGTCCGCGACTCGTATCAGTTTGCGCGTGACATCGTCGTCACGATAGCGCGACGTGGCGGGGGTGATTATTCGAGGTCGGGGGCTTCGACGACTGTCGTGCCGGACTGGTGCGAGACGATGGCGATGTCGGCGATGCCGAGGAACAGTCCGTGCTCGATGACGCCCGGGATCATCTGGAGTGCTTCGGCAAGCAACTCCGGTTCCGGGATTTTCTTAAAGGCGCAGTCGAGGATGAGGTTACCGCTATCGCTGCGGAAAGGCGTGCCATCCGCGGTTCTGCGGAGAGAAATCTCTCCGGTGCACCCGGCATCGCTGGCCAGTGCTTCGATAATCGCGCGAGTGGCGCCAAGCCCAAACTCGACGACTTCGACGGGCAGTGCGTGGGCGCCAAGTGTTTCGACCTGCTTTGAGCCGTCCGCGAGGACGACCATCCGCTCTGAAGCCGTGGCGACGATCTTTTCCCGCAATAATGCGCCACCACCGCCCTTGATCAAACGCAGCTCACCGTCCAGTTCGTCAGCGCCATCCACGGTCAGATCAAGATATGGATCGGCATCGAGCGTTGTCAGCGGTATGCCGACCTCCTGACACTGGCGCTCTGTTGCGTTGCTTGTCGGCACGCCAACGATATCGAGCCCCTTCGTCGCACGCAGGCCGAGCAGCTCGATGAAATAGTAGGCCGTCGAGCCGGTCCCAAGCCCAATCTTCATGCCGGGTTCAATCAGCTCGATCGCGCGCTCCGCCGCTCGTTTTTTCAGTTCGTCCTGAGAGGACATCGCTCATTCCTCGTCGTGATGCGGGGCGGGGAGTCTTGCTTGCGCTGGCCCGCCGTCAGTCATCGAGCCCGCCCATCAGCATGTATTTCATCTCCACGAATTCCTCGATGCCGTGATGTGAGCCTTCGCGTCCGATCCCGGATTCCTTGAAGCCGCCGAACGGGGCGACCTCGTTGGAAAACACGCCTTCGTTGATCGCAACGATGCCGAACTCGAGGGCTTCCGCGACGCGCCAAACCCGACCGATGTCGCGCGTGTAGAAGTAGGCGGCGAGCCCGCTCCTCGTGTCATTGGCGCGGGAAATAACATCCGCCTCATCTGCAAACCGCAGCAGTGGGGCGACGGGGCCGAAGGTCTCTTCCTGGCCGACTTTCATCTCCGGCGTGACGTCTGTCAGCACGGTCGGCTCAAAGAAGTTGCCGCCGAGGGCGTGCGGTGCGCCTCCGGTTTTGACCGATGCGCCTTTCGACTTTGCGTCTGCAACGTGATCTGCGACCTTCTTCAGTCCGGCCGCGTTGATCAGTGGGCCGGTCGTGACGCCCTCGTCGTCGCCGCGGCCTACCTTCAGCTTTTCAACCTCGGCGGTGAATTTTTCGGCGAACGCGTTGTAGACACCGTCCTGCACGTAGATGCGGTTGGCGCAGACGCAGGTCTGACCGGCGTTGCGGAATTTTGATCCCATCGCGCCTGTGACGGCTTTGTCGAGGTCGGCGTCATCGAAGACAATGAAGGGTGCGTTGCCGCCAAGCTCAAGAGACACACGTTTCACAGTGTCAGCTGACTGACGCATCAGGAGTTTGCCGACTTCCGTTGAGCCGGTGAACGTGATGACACGCACAGTCTCATTCGATGTCAGTTCTTTGCCGATGGCGACGGGATCGCCGGTCACGATATTGATCACGCCTTTCGGGACGCCGGCTTGATGGGCGAGATCGGCAAGTGCGAGTGCCGTGAAGGGCGTGTCTTCCGCCGGTTTGCAGACAGCTGTACAGCCGACGGCGAGCGCGGGCGCCAACTTGCGGGTGATCATCGCGTGCGGGAAGTTCCAGGGCGTTATTGCGCCGATCACACCGACCGGCTGGCGCGTGACGACGATGCGCGCGTCGGCTTTGTGCGTCGGGATTGTCTCGCCGTGAACGCGTTTGGCTTCCTCTGCAAAAAACTCGACAAACGACGCGCCGTAGGCGACTTCGCCACGCGCTTCTGCCAGTGGCTTGCCCTGTTCGAGCGTCATCAGGTGAGCCAGCTCGTCAATGTGCTCCATCTGCAACTCGAACCAGCGGCGCAGAATGCGGGCGCGCTCCTTTGCAAGTGTTCCGCTCCAGATCGGAAAGGCGTGGGACGCTGCCTCGATCGCTTTGCGGGTCTCATCGCCGCCAAACTCCGGAACACGGCCAATGACGTCACCGGTTGCAGGGTTCGTAACGTCAAGCGTCGCCTCACCGACCCATTCACCGTCGACGTAGCAGGCTTCGTGCATCAGGGATGAGACACGCTGATCCATGGTTGGATGTCCTTCACTTGAGGCGCACCGTGATGCGCAGCTTGACGTTGGTCGTAGATCAGCCGCGCGTCAGATGGAAGTCATGGCCGCATCGACGTGGATTTACGAAGGCTCGGGCACGCAGGTTCGCGCGATGGGGTTCTTTCATGTTGGATTGACTTCGACTACGGTCGCGCACGCAGTGTACGTCATGCGCGCGGGTGCCGATGGTTTGCGGCACTATCGCGTGATCCGACCGGCTGGTGGGTACAATGAAAAATATGACGGTCGTCTTTGATCTTGACGGCACACTGGTTGATACCGCGCCCGATTTGCTCGCCGCCACGCGTCATGTGCTCGGATTGATGGGCATCGCGGACCTCGATGAAGAGGCGGTGCGGATGCGGATCAGTTTTGGTGCGCGGGCCATGATCGAAGAGGCCGTCCACCGGGCAGGACGCACGGAGATTGCCGAGGCCGATCTCGATCGCATACTCACTGAATTCATGGACTACTACGCGGCGCACACCAGTGACGAGAGCGAGCCGTTTCCCGGTGTTGAAGTGACGCTGCGTGCACTGAACGAGACGGGCGCACGGCTCGCGATTTGCACGAACAAACGGGAAGATATGTCGCGCAAACTGCTCAAGGAACTTGGGCTTCATCCCTATTTCCACGCGGTTGTCGGACGTGACACACTCCCCGTGTTCAAGCCGGATCCCGGGCATCTCATCGGTGCGGTGATCCTTGCGGACGGCAATCCGGGCCGTGCGGTGATGATCGGGGATAGCGAGACGGACATCGTGACGGCAAAGCGTGCCGGCATCCCGGTGGTTGGCTGCACCTTCGGATATTCGCCTGAGCCGATCGAGACGTTTCAGCCTGATGCGAAGATATCGGGTTATGGCGAACTCCAAGCGGCAATCACGCAGGCCATGCAAGCGCTTGCCTGAACTCTTGGACGCGGTGCAAGCCGTGAGGTTCCCGCGCCGGCGATCCGGTTTCGGGTCGTCACGTTGAGCCTCTGGCGATAAATCGCCTGCGACAATCGCTCATACAGTTCCTACGGAAGACGATATGTCGGCAGTTCCGCCACCGATGCGAATGAATGGCATGGAGATTTTGCTCCTCGTGGTTCTCTCGCTTGTCTGGGGTGGATCGTTCATCTTTGCCGAGGTGGCGCTACAGGATTTGCCGCCACTGACCGTGGTGTTTCTTCGGGTAGGGCTTGGCGCCTTAGCGATGCTTGTCATTGTGCTGGCGATGGGACGCGCGCTTCCCACGACGATGGCGCAATGGGCGCTGCTTGCCGCCATGGCGCTCTTGAACAACGTCATCCCGTTTTCGCTTATCGTATGGGGACAGACGCAGATTACAGCCAGTCTGGCGTCAATCCTGAACGCGACGACACCGATGTTTGCGCTCGTCATTGCCCACCTTTTCACAGCAGATGAGCGCCTGTCCCGGAACAAGGTATTCGGCGTGCTGCTCGGGTTTGCCGGGGTTGGGGTACTTGTGGGGCCCGCAGCGCTGGCGGGTTCAACATCGCTTGCCGGACAGATCGCGATCCTCGGCGCGGCGTGTTCCTATGGTTTTGCGAGCGTCTGGGGCAAGCGGCTGCGAGGGCTTGACCCGATGACGCTCGCGGCTGGTCAGCTCGTTGCGTCTAGCGTGATCCTTGCTCCGCTCACATTGATCGTTGATCAACCCTGGACACTGGCAGTGCCGAGCGCTGCGGTGGTCTGGTCGGTCCTTGGCCTCGCGATTTTCTCGACAGCGCTCGCCTACATCATGTTTTTTCGTATCCTGCGGGAGGTCGGCGCGATCAATGTGTCGCTGGTGACGCTGCTCATTCCGCTTTCGGCGATTGCGATGGGTGTGGCATTCTTTGGCGAGCCGATTGTTGCACGTCAGGTCTTCGGAGCGCTTGTGATCGGTGCCGGGTTGCTGGTGATCGACGGGCGCGTTCTGACATTGGCGCGCCGGCCAACCTCGATAGGGACTTGAATAATGGTCGATGTGCCAGACCCGGTCATGCTGGATACGACCGGTTTGATTTGCCCGCTGCCAATTCTGAAAGCGAAGAAAGCGATCAAGAGTGTGCCGGCTGGCGGTCAGCTTGTCGTGCTCGCAACGGATCCGGGTGCCAAACCGGATTTCGAGACGTTCTGTGAGCTGGGTGCATATTCGCTTGTCGAGCAAAGCGAGCGCGACGGTGTTTTTCGGTTTGTGATCCAGACCTGACACATGCGTCTGTCAATAAAAATTGACCGGCCGCAGCCGCTGGCATTGCGGACACACTCTTCGCCGCGTTTTCCTTGGTCCGCTCACAATGAGGGGTTGGCCCCTTGAGTTTGTTGTGATTTGCGCTCAGAACGCGCGGCATCCAAGGCGGTGACGCCGCCGCGTGCCGCGCTTCCGGGTTTCCGGCGACGCGATACGACGGCCGACGCCCCATCTTGCACATGACAGAACGATCGGGACGACCTGCGCCGCATGGCGGCAGCGGGCCGCCGCCGTATTTCGGGGGTGTTCGTTTCATGGGCCAGAACCAGTTGCCAGGTTTGTCGCAGATTGCGCGCGTGCCGCGTCGTGCCCTCGGCCATGCGCGAGAGAACGATGCGCTGCGCGGATTGGCATTTTTCTTCTGGGAGAAACGCTGGTTCTTCATCGCGTTGGCTGTCGGAGCGCTTATTATTAATCTCCCGACACCAGACGGTCTGACACCCTCTGGACAGATCGTACTGGCGATGTCGGTGATTGCGGTCTTTCTCTTCGTCACGGAGCCGGTGCCGCTGCCCACGGTCGCGTTGATGATCATCGTCGGGCAGGTGCTGCTGCTCGGACTTGATTCGACGACGGTGGCACGCAGCCTCATGAGTGACAGCGTGCTGTTCATCATGGGCTCGCTGATGCTGGCCGTCGCGGTCGTGAAGCAGAAGCTCGACAAGCGGATCGCCTATCTGATCGTGAAGGTGACGGGGACAAAGACCGTCAACATCTGCGTCGGTATCTCGCTCGTGTGCGGTGTGCTGGCGTCAATCATCGGCGAGCATACGGTGGCGGCGATGATGCTGCCGGTTGCAATCACACTGATCACGCTGACGTCGGATGATCCGCGGCAGGTCCGTCGGCTTGCAGCGGTTTTGCTGTTCTCGATCTCTTACGGGTGCTCGATTGCAGGCATCGGGACGCCATCGGGTGGCGCGCGCAACGCCATCATGATCGGCTACTGGAAAGAATTCTTCTTCGATCCGACCAACCCGGACACGCAGAAGTACATCATCGATTACGTGAGCTGGGTGCTCTATTGCTACCCGGTGTTCCTCGCACAGCTCCCGTTTGTGACGGCGATCCTCTTCTTCACGTTCAAGCCGGAATACAAGAAGATGTCGCGCGCCGTTGTGCGCCTACGCCAGCAGATTGATGCAGAAGGTCCTATGAAGTCGCGCGACTGGTTGACGGTTGTCGTGTTCTTCGTCGTGTTGATTGGCTGGGTCGGTTACTCAGATCAGCTGGGGCTTGGTATCGTCGCCGTGCTCGGCGCTATCGCCTTCCTCGTTTTTGGCCTGGTGCGTTGGGAGGAAATCAACAGCGGGGTCAACTGGGGGGTCGTGCTGCTCTACGCGGCCGCGATCTCGCTTGGGGTTCAGATGAAGGATACGGGCGCTGCACTCTGGGTGGCGACGAGCTTCCTTTCCATTCTCAAGCCGCTCTCGATTGAAAGTGGCCCGGCGCTTTACACGGCGGTCTCTGTGCTCACAACGGCTGTGACGAACACCATGTCAAACGGCGCGGCCGTTGCCGTTCTCGGGCCGATCAATCTCAAACTGGCGACCGCCGCCGGAGAGAGTCCACTGCTCATGGGTTACATTACGGCAGTTTCGTCTGCGTTCGCCTATCTCACGGTTATCGGCACACCGGCCTGCACGATCGTCTATTCGTCAGGCTATTTGAAAACGACTGACTTTTTGGTCGTCGGATATCGTATGGTGATTATGTCGACGATTGTGTTGTTGCTGGCCGCGACCGTTTACTGGCCGCTTCTGGGATTGTGATGAGCATGACTGGCGAAACACCAGACACAATGGCGGACACGCCTGAGCCAACCGACGTGCCTGAGCGCTACAGCATCCTTGTATGCGTCGATGGGTCGAACGATGCGCAGCGCGCTCTCAAGTATGCGGTGCGCATTGGCTCCGGTAACGACGCGGATCTGACGCTGCTCTATGTGCGGCCGGTCGATCAGGGCATGCGCTCTGGGGGGCTTCAGCTGTCTGTAGCGCGGGAGAACATGCTGGAGTGGGGGCTCGAGCTGCCGGGCATGAAGGCGCTCAAGAAGCATCGTGACATGCTGGTGGAGCTCGGCTGGCTTGGCGAAGACTGGGAAGAGGAATTTCGCCACACCGACGTCAGCGGCGACCCGCTTGGCGACAACGCCATTGTCTACAGCAACGATGAGGGGCGCTCGATCAAACTGAAGCTGATGGTCTCGCCGTCAATCCCACATGGCATCCTCGATGAGAGTGAGAACGTCGAGTACGATTTGACGGTGATCCCGAAAGCTGTTGATCCCGACACCGAGCTGCCTGGCGCGATTGACGCGAAGACTGCCGAGACGGTCGCGATCGAGCATCCCGGGACGGTGCTTGTGACGAAGGCCCTTGAGGAAAACCACGGCCATCTTGTCTGTGTTTCGAACAACGAGAACGCCATCAATGCCGCGCGCCGCGATGCGGAGATTGCAAGTCGTTGTGCCTGCCCGGTCTACCTTTTTGCGGTTGCGGCGGATGAGAGCGAAAAGAGTGACGCTGCGGAGGCGTTGCGCAAGGCCGAGGCGGCGATCCGCGAGGTCGGGATCAACGTGTCTGGTTCCAAACTCGCGGTTGGCGATCCGGTGGAGACGATTGTTGACGAGGGTGCGCGATATTCCGTGATCGTGATGTCAGCGGCGCGCCAGAAGAAGGGTTGGCGGCGGTTCTTCACGACAAGTACAGCCTACAAGGTGTTGCAGCGCGCGCAGAACTCCGTGCTCATCGCGCGGTGAGCCGGCCTACCATCAGTGTGCTGATTTCTCAGGGCTGAGGCTTGAGAGTTTCTACGAATGCGACGATCGCATCGACGTCTTCCAGAGAGAGCGTGACTGGTTCAGCGTTCACCGGAAGGTCGGGCATCAAGCGTTCGATCCCTTTCACGATGACGAACGCCGGATGCGGACGTCGCGCATAAAACGTCAGGAAGCGATCGCGAAAATCAGGTCGGCGCTTGGCAAGAAGCTGGAACGATGGCGTGGATGAGATCCCGCCACTCGGATTAAAATCACCGACCACGTGACAGCGCGCGCAGTGTGTCTGCGACAGGTCTTTGCCCCGCACGACGTCGGCCGCAATGCCAGATTGCGACAGGACGACCAAGCCGAACATAAGCGCGAGCAGACGCGCAGTTTTCACGAAGAGAAACCGCATGCCTGCAACTTATGTAATGCAGTCGAGGCGTGGCAAGGCCCAGGCTTTGGTCGGTGGGGCTGCGGCCGGTGGAGCGGGGCAGGGCGGAGTGTGAATGGTGGGACCAGCTGGGATTGAACCAGCGACCTCTCGCGTGTGAGGCGAGCGCTCTCCCGCTGAGCTATGGTCCCGACCGAGGCGTGTCGCGTAGCCAAGCGTCCTGCAGGTGTCAACTCGGGGTGCACGCCCCGTGGCTCTTGCGATTTGCAATGCTGGCCCTAATCGCGGACAGTGTTTCTCAAATACGAGACGTCTGATTATCATTATTGAGCGACGCTAGATCGCACGCTCCGTGTCGCGAACCGTTTGCATGGGGGCGACGAACACTTATTGTCGGCGCGCACGCGGCCGTTACCGAGGAAGAACCGGCACCATGGAGCCAACCATCGATCGTTCGCCTGATGTGGCAGACGAAATCAAGACAACGACCTGCTACATGTGCGCTTGTCGCTGCGGTATCCGGGTCTTCCTCAAGAATGGCGATGTGAGGTACATTGAGGGCAACCGAGACCACCCGGTGAACAAGGGCGTGCTGTGCGGCAAGGGATCCGCAGGTATCATGCAGCACTATGCGCCGTCGCGGCTGACGGCCCCTCTAAAACGCGTCGGTGAGCGCGGCTCAGGTGACTATGAGGAAATCTCGTGGGAGGAGGCTCTTAGTCTGGCAACGGAATGGCTGGGCGAAGTGCGCTCGACCGATCCACGCAAGTTGGCGCTGTTTACCGGGCGCGATCAGTCACAGGCGCTGACGGGTTGGTGGGCAAGCCAGTTCGGCACCCCGAATTTTGCAGCGCATGGCGGATTTTGCTCCGTCAACATGGCAGCGGGCGGTCTATATACCTTTGGCGGCTCTTTCTGGGAGTTTGGTGAGCCGGACTGGGAGAAGACGGAATATTTTCTCCTCTTTGGTGTCGCGGAAGATCATGCGTCGAACCCGATCAAGATGGGGCTCGGCAAACTCAAAGAACGTGGCGTTAAGGTTGCGGCGGTCAATCCGGTGCGCTCCGGTTATGGTGCGATTGCCGATGAGTGGATTGGCATCAAGCCCGGCACCGATGGGCTGTTCGTTGCCGCGCTCATTCACGAGTTGTTCGAAGCCCGAACGGTCGATCTCGATTATCTCGTGCGCTACACTAATGCGCCATGGCTCGTAATCCAGGCGCCGGGCACAGCAGATGACGGTCTGTTCGCGCGCGACGATGAGGGAAATCCTCTGGTGCATGACAGCACAAGCGGGGCGTTGAAAAGTGGGCTGTTGCCTGACGTTGCGCCGGCGCTGAACGGTGAGTTTGAGCTGGCGGATGGCAAAAAGGCCGTCCCGGTGTTCCAGCTCATGGCGGAACGTTATGCGAGCGGTGTTTATTCGCCGGAGCGGGTCGCAGCACAGACGGGTGTGCCTGCAGAGGATATACGGCGGATCGCGCGCGAACTCGCTGAAGCGGCATTTGAGAAGGAAATCGTGCTGGACGTCGAATGGACGGACTGGGCCGGGCGCACGCATGACAAGATGATCGGCCGACCCGTCTCAATGCATGCGATGCGCGGGATTTCTGCTCACTCAAACGGGTTCAACACCTGTCGTTTGATCCATCTTCTGCAGATCCTGCTTGGCTCGATCGATTGCCCGGGCGGGTTCCGCTACAAGCCGCCATACCCGAAGGCGATCCCGCCGCACCTCAAGCCTGCCGGCAAGCTCGGCGAAGTGGCGCCGGACACGCCGCTTCCTGGCGCGCCGCTCGGTTTCGTTGAAGGGCCTGAAGACTTGCTGGTCGACGAAGCCGGAGAGCCGTTGCGCATTGACAAGGCTTATTCGTGGGATGCGCCGGTTGCCGCGCACGGCTTGATGCACATGGTGCTGAACAATGCGGCCAAGAAAGATCCGTACGGCATCGACGTGTTGCTCATGTACATGGCGAACATGAGCTGGAACTCGTCGATGAACGTGCCTGGCGTCATCAAGTACCTGACTGACAAGGAAGAGGACGGCTCGTATACGATTCCAAAGATCATCTACTCGGACGCTTATTTCTCCGAGATGGTGCCGTATGCCGATCTCATCCTGCCCGATACCACCTATCTTGAGCGATGGGATTGTATTTCGCTTCTCGACAGGCCGATCTCGGAGCCGGATGGTCCGGCGGATTCAATTCGCCAGCCGGTCGTCACGCCTGATCGGGATGTTCGCCCCTTCCAGGACGTCATGATTGATCTGGGGAGCCGATTAAAACTCCCTGGTTTCACGAACGAGGATGGCAGCGCCAAATATCCCGGCGGCTATCCGGACTATATCGTCAATCATGAACGTACGCCGGGTGTGGGCCCGCTTGCAGGGTGGCGCGGCGAAGATGGGGAGAGTTTCGGCAAGGGTGCACCAAACCCCGATCAGCTGGAGCGCTACATCGAGAACGGCTGCTTCCACAAGCATCACCTGGAGGACCATCAGCTCTACTTCAAGCATGCCAACAAGGGCTATCTTGAGTGGGCGCAATCCGTTGGCTTCATTGGCTCGGCGGATCCGGTTGTCTTCCAGCTCTACAGTGAGCCGCTGCAAAAGTTTCGCCTAGCTGCGCAAGGGCATGGGGCGCAGCTTCCGCCGAAGCACCACCGCCGTCGGATCGAGATGTTTTTTGATCCGCTCCCGTTCTGGTATGCGCCGTTCGAAGGGGCCTCACTCGATGAGAGCGACTTCCCGATGCATGCGATCACTCAGCGGCCAATGCACATGTACCATTCATGGGGCTCACAAAACGCGTGGCTCCGCCAGATCACTGCGCAAAACAAACTCTTCATGAATCGTGAGCGCGCGGAGCAGATGGATCTCGCTGATAACGACTGGGTTTGGATTTATAGCCACATCGGGCGGGTGAAAGCGCAGATTGCGCTGATGGAAGGTGTAAATCCCCACACGGTGTGGACGTGGAATGCGATCGGCAAGCGGAAGGGGACATGGGGGCTCGACAACGATGCGCCGGAAGCAACGAAAGGCTTTCTGCTCAACCACCTGATCTCCGAGCTTCTACCCGAGCGCGATGGCGGCTATCGCTATTCCAACAGTGACCCGATCACGGGGCAGGCGGCATGGTATGATCTGCGTGTGAAAATCGAGAAGGCCGAGGGGGATGCGGCGGAGGAAAGTCTACCGCGCTTTGAACCCCTGCATCGCCCTAATCAAAAACCACGTCCTGACGAGCTTGAGTTCGGTGCGCAGTTTCGTGAGACGCCGCTATGACCACGCTTCCTGAGACAACCCAGAAGAAACTCGGCCTTGTGATCGACCTCGATACGTGTGTCGGGTGCCAAGCATGCGTGACGTCATGTAAAGAGTGGAATACGGGCGGCTACTCTGCCCCGCTGACGGATCAGGACCCTTACGGCGCTGACCCGCACGGCACGTGGCTGAACCGCGTTCACGCATATGAAGTGGGCGACGGAGCAAAAAGCCAAGCGGTGCATTTCCCGCGGTCGTGCCTGCATTGCGAAGAGCCGGACTGCGTGACTGTCTGCCCGACGGGTGCGTCGTACAAGCGGGAAGAAGACGGGATCGTGCTCGTCAATCCAGATACGTGCATCGGGTGCAAACTTTGCTCGTGGGCCTGTCCGTACGGCGCGCGCGAGTATGACTACAAGGTTGGCGTCATGCGGAAGTGCACGCTCTGCGTGGATCGTATCTACAACGACAACTTGCCGGAAGAAGATCGGGTGCCCGCGTGTGTCCGCGCCTGCCCGACAGGTGCACGCCACTTTGGTGACGTGGCCGATCCGCAGAGCGATGTGTCCAAGCTTGTGGCCGATCGCGAGGGATACGATTTGATGGCCGACTTCGGCTACAAGCCGCAGAACAAGTATCTGCCGCCGCGTCCGAAGCGAAATGGGTCGGGTGTGCAAGCCATCGAGACATCGGATGAACCGACGACGAAGGCGCATCAGACGCCCGGTTCCGCACTTGAGAAACTGTTCAGCTGGGCTGATCAGAAACTCTCACGCTAACGCACCGACCTAACGTCACGCGCTTCGGGGAGAGCGTCTGAACCATGCATCCAGCTTATTCGGTCATCTTTTTCACCACCGCGTCCGGTGCCGGTTATGGCGTGCTTTCGCTGACGGCGATTGGCATCATCTCGGGGCTGGTGAAGCGCGACATGACGTTCGGCCTCGTCGCGTTCGGCATCGCGCTCGGGTTGATTACCGCCGGGCTCTTGTCCTCAACCGCCCATCTTGGACGGCCTGAACGGGCGTGGCGGGCGTTTTCGCAGTGGCGCTCGTCGTGGCTTTCACGAGAAGGCGTCATGGCGGTCGCAACCTATGTCCCGGCGGGTCTTCTTGCGATCTTGTGGATATTCACCGGCGCGCCGGGGAGTGCTGCAACCTCGTTCGAAGTGGTCCTTGCGCTGCTCGCCGTGATCGGCTCGATCATCACGCTTTACTGCACGGGGATGATCTACGCCTCGCTGCGCACGATCCGGCATTGGAACCTTTCGATCGTGCCGATCAACTACGTGGTCTTTGGTCTGATGACCGGGGCCGTTCTCTTCGGTTTTTTACTCCATCTTTTCGGCGAGTCGATCGAAGGTTTTTTCTGGATCACGGCCCTCCTCCTGGCCGGTGGCCTCGCGATGAAAACGCTCTACTGGATGCACGTCGATGCAGCCAAGCCGATTAGCACGGCGGAAAATGCGACAGGTCTCGGGCACATCGGCAAGGTGCGCCCCTTCGAGGCCGCACACTCCACGAAGAATTTCGTTATGCGCGAAATGGGGTATGAGATCGCGCGCAAACATGTGATGCGCTTGCGCAATCTCACCTATCTGCTGGCATTTGGCCTGCCGCTACTTGGCACGCTGGCGACAATCGTCGGCGGAACAGTGATGTCGCTGTTCGGTTCCTTCTTTGCGCTGGCAACGATCGCGGTCGGGATCTTTATCGAGCGCTGGCTGTTTTTCGCTGAAGCCGAGCATGTGGTGAACGTCTACTACGGTGCTGAAGCAGCCTGATGCGGCATGGCGGGCAGATCCTTGTCGATCAGCTTCTGGCACAAAGTGTCGATACTGTCTTTTGCGTGCCGGGTGAGAGCTTTCTCGCGGCGCTTGACGGACTGCATGACGCCGGCACCGTAAAGACCATCGTATGCCGCCAGGAGGGCGGTGCCGCCATGATGGCCGAGGCGGACGCGAAGCTGACCGGGCGGCCTGGCGTGTGCTTCGTGACGCGGGGTCCGGGCGCGACCAATGCCTCGATCGGCGTGCACATCGCACGGCAGGATTCGACACCGATGGTCATGTTCGTCGGGCTGCCAGCCCAGGCGATGGAAGATCGCGAGGCGTTCCAGGAATTCGATTTCAAGGCGATGTTCGGTGCGCTCGCGAAGTGGGCTGCCGTCGTGCCGGAGACCGGTCGGCTTCCCGAGTATATCTCCCAGGCGTTTCACGTTGCGACATCGGGGCGTCCAGGGCCGGTGGTGATCGGTTTGCCGGAGGATATTCTCTCCGCGGCCGCCGATACCGGCGATGCCAAGGCGGCGCAGATCTCGCAGTCAGCCCCTGCTGCGAACGATATTGGTCTGCTTCGTCAGGCGCTTTCCCGGGCTGAGCGACCGCTGGTAATTGTTGGTGGTCCAGGTTGGAGCGAAAGCGTGCGACTCAAAGCGCAGCAATTTGCAGCGCGCTTTGGATTGCCGGTGGCGGCTTCGTTCCGCTGTCAGGATTATTTCGACAACACGGACCCGCATTATGTCGGTCATGTCGGGATCGGGATCGAGCCGACACTCGCGGCCGCGGTGTCGTCGGCTGACGTGCTCATCGTCATCGGCGCGCGTCTCGGGGAGATGACGACCAGCGGCTATACGCTGGTAACTGCGCCTGAGCCACGGCAGTTCCTCGTCCATGTTCATCCCGATCCGAGCGAGCTTGGCCGCGTGTACCGACCTGATGTGCCGATCGCCTCGAGTGCGGAGGCGTTTTTTGATGCGGCGCTGACGCTCGATGTGTCAGCGAGTTCTGGATGGGGCGCCCATCGCGAGACGCTGCGTGCGGCCTACGATGCGTTCTGCATCCCTCAGCCAACGCCAGGTGACATCCGGATGGAGGATATTGTCGTCACGCTCGATGATATGCTGGCGGACGATGCGATCATCACAAATGGTGCAGGCAACTATACGGCTTGGGTGCACCGCTATCGCCGTTATCGCCGCTATCGGACGCAGCTGGCTCCAACAGCTGGTGCGATGGGGTATGGCGTGCCAGCAGGCGTTGCTGCCGCGATCCGCAGTGCCGCATCAGGTGGCGCGCGTCAGATCGTGACGTTTGCCGGAGACGGCTGTTTTCTTATGAACGCACAGGAGTTGGCGACGGCCGCGCAGTACGGCGTGCGCCTGCTGATGATTGTCGCCAACAACGGGATGTACGGCACAATCCGGATGCATCAGGAGAAAAATTACCCTGGGCGCGTGATGGGCACGTCACTCGCCAACCCGGACTTTGTGGCCTACGCGAATGCGTTTGGCGGCGATGGCGAAGTGTTGCGTAGAACTGAAGATATTCGCTCCGCTTTGCAGCGCGGGCTGACGAGTGAGGTGCCTTATCTGATCGAGGTGCCGATTGATCAACAGGCGTTAACCCCCAAACAGACGCTGGACGAGATCGCCCGAGGGGCATGATCTTCGTGTGTTCGTTCGGTTTTAAGGCGACGGGTTAATCGTTGGGCCGCTTTCAACGCTGCTGTTGTTTACAATTCTTGCCAAGTCATGAATGCCGGATGCCAAAGTTGTTGGCGTTCATTTACGTTTCGTTATGCTTAATCAAGCGCAGCGAATGACATTAATACTTTGTTGCGGTAAGACTTGGTCAACGATACAGAGCACGCCGGACACGAAGTCAATGACCTCTCCCAGTCAAAATGAGAAAAACGGACGCGTTGTGCGCGCGATCGCGATTCTCTGCTTCACGGCCGCCGGCGCGCTCCTCGTCATGTCGCTGATCCAGGCTTCCAGCGCGGGTGCCGGTCAGTCCCCCTACGGAATTCAACTCCCAGAGAGCCGAATTCTGGCCGCAAACAAATCCGCCCGTCACAGCAAGTCTGCCCCGTTTGGTGCTGTGTCGGCTGGGTCAGCGACACGATAACGCGCGCCGGGATCACCCGCGCATCAGATTTTGACTAAGGCGACTGCAAACTGGCCGCTGTTTCTTCTCCCGGAAACAGCGGCCTTCGCTTTTGTAGAGTTCAGTTTTCGGCATGCTCAGGCGAAGATTTGGGCAATCTCAACGGCGGCAGGAAAAGGCTCGCCATCATGAGAATGCCGAAGACGACGGCCAGTGAGACCGGCAGGCCATTGGCGCCGATTTGCGCCATGAGCCAGCCGGTCACGGCCGATCCCGCAACGGCGCCAATGCCCCACATGATGCCGAAGCCAGCGTTGGCGGCGATCAGTTGCGCGCCGCGAAGTGCCTCCCCGACGATCGTCATCGCGAGTGTGTAGATACCAAAGGAGAGCGCTCCCCAGATGATCAGGTAGGCGTAGATGTAGGTTGCATTCAGATCGGTCAGTGGCAGCATCGCGGCACCGAAGAAGCCGAAAGCCGCGCACAGGGTGAAGAGTGAGCGGCGCGAGAAGCGATCCGCGAGCCAGCCGATGGGGAACTGTAGGACGACGTTGCCGATGATGAGGAGCGTCAGCAGTAGCGCTGCCCGCTCAACATCGACGCCTTTGTCGAGGCCATATACTGGCCAGAGTGACAGCACGGCTCCGTCGAAATATCCAAACGCGGCGACGCCCAGCATGAGGACGGGTATGCGGGTAAAGCTTTTCAGCAGCCCGCCGGTTTCATGTGCGGATGCGCCGGGCAGGCCCCGGCGAAAGAACAGCAGGGGTAAGCCGAACACGAGGAGCAGGATAGCGACCATCGTGAAGGGCCGCCATCCTTCAAAACCGAGCACATTCGTCAGGATCGGTCCGAGTGCGAAGACGCCTGCGAGCACGGACGTATAGACGCCGATGATGCGTCCCCGCAGATGGTCCGGTGCAAGCTGGTTGATCCATGTCTCGGAAAGGACAAACAGCACACTCGTCGTGAAGCCGAGCATGAAGCGCAGTGCAAACCAGATGGCAACTGGAGGGATCACGCCGATGAGGATGATTATTCCGGCGGAAATGAGCAGAGATAAAATTGTGGTTCGGAGTGGTCCGACACGATCGGCGACCCACGGGGCGATGAACGAGCCGACGAGAATGCCAAGACCGCTCATCGCGCTTTGCGCGCCGATTACGAAAGGCGTGAATTCCTTGATCTTGAGGTTGAATGCGACGGCCGGGTACACATAGCCGACGGTCAGACTGTAGGCGGCGAGCAAGGCAATGACGGCAAACAGTGGTCCCCATGGCGCCGTTGGTGGGGTCGAGGCGGGATGATCACCGGTCGGGTGACGCTGCACATCTGCTGGATGCGTTGACATGATCGTGGCCCACGTTCGAGGCGGTCTGTGTGTCCTCCACCTCTGACACGAAACGCGCTCGGCGTCTCATACGCCAAGCGCTCGCAAGGCGACGAGCCAGCCCGTGATCGTCAGTGGTGAAATCAGTGTCGAGAGAAAGACTGCGGGTGACGCGATGCTGGCCTCCGTGCGATCGGCAAGGCAGAAGATCGCGAGCATCACGCCCACCGGCGTCGAGGCGGCTATGATGAGAAAAACGAGTGTCTCGCCGGTGAACCCGCAGGCCCAGGCCAGCGCCCAAGTGATCGCCGGCGCAAGGAGCAACTTGCCCCAGACCACAATCTGGATCGTACGATCAAAAATGATGGTCGCAGTGCCGCGCAGGCTCGCCCCAAGGGTGAAGAGGGCAATTGCCGCATAGGTGCTGCCGACCATCTCCGTCGGTATCGCCAGGATGCTTGGTAACTGGGCTTCAAAGCCGCGCAAAGCGAGGCCAATGACGATGCCCCAGATCATGGGACTTATCGCAATGGCCTTCAGGGCACCTGCGAGACCGGATCCCGCGTCCCTCCGGGATCTCAACAGCAACTCGCATCCGGTGATAATGAGAAACGTCTGCGCCGCCACGATGACAGCCTGATGCAGTAGGAATTGCGGATCGAACACCAGTGTTGCGAGTGGAACGCCGTAGTTGCCCGTATTCGGGAAGGCGAGGGCGATCGCGGCGACCGGCGCCGCCACGGCGGACAGCCCGAAAATTCGTGCAATTCCCCATCCAAGCGCGAGAAGGATGATAAACTGCAGCACCGTGAACCATGATGTCGGCCATGCCGCGAGAAGTGGGAGATCGGCCGTAGCGAGATAGTGGATGAAAAATGCGGGTAGGACGATGTTGAGCTGAAACTCTTTCAGGTTCTCGACATCGAGCGACAAGATCGCCTGTGCCAGCCATCCGATCAGCACAATGACGACGAGTGGTGCCGTGATCGTCAGGAGGATATGGACGAAAAGAGACACGGGATGCTCATGAGTATGGGTGCAAGGCCGTCGTCAGGGTCGTTGCACGCACGCCAATGCCCGGCAATTGTTCAGGTGACGCCTGTTGCAACGGCCGGGCATTTTTCTCTTGTCGTGTCTTTGCAACTCAGAACCTAAGCGAACCACGGAGGTAGATGGTCGTCGAGGTGATGCTGTCGTTCTTGAATTTTGGATCAGCAGGCAGTGACAGGTCCAGCGTTGGCATGCTGTCGATGGCCGCCTGTCCGCCGAACGCGATGGCGCCCTGGCCGAACGACCATTCGAGTTCCGCTGCTGCACTTGCCCCGTAGCCGATGAAGCTTTCTGCGAATGATGCTGTGGTGGTCGCACCCATCGTTGTGGTTGCCACATCAGCTGAGGCGCGTCCTGCTTTGACGTGGGCGTCACCTTTAAGGACGAGAGCGAGGCCGCCCATACGGCCATGGTCCCCTTCGAGTGCTGTAAGCGGGAGTGCAATTTCGCTCCACAGACCGAGCAGTGCTGCTGTGCTGTCAATCGACGTGTCCTGTGTGGTGAGCAGGTTTGCGGCATCAGCATCGAGAGACATGTGTTCAACGCCGGTTTTCAGGCCGAGCGCACAACGGGCGGTCCCGTCGAGACAGCCGTAAGTCTCGTGTCCCACACCGACGACACCGGCAATGCGGCTGTAGTCCGTGGCGCCCGTTGCAGGGTTGTCGTCAGCGCGCGTGACCTGGAGTGTGCCCCATGCCACGTCTGCGCCGCCGTCAGTGAACTGGCGCGCGTGGAGTGTTGCGGCAAACGTCGTAGAATTCAGCTTGCGATCGCGGGCGTCGGTGACAGTAACGCTCGCTGTCTCCGGCGCCCAGACGTTCCCAGTGCCAGCTTGGATCTCGACCGTCGTCTCCCAACCGCCACTCAGGAGGTTGGACAAGGCGCCGAACACGCGTGGCACGCCTGACTGCACGATGTTTTCTTCCTCAGTAACAACCTCAGCTTTGCGAACCGGAGGGTCGATAGCGTCACGTCGGCGTGGTGCGGTACGCGTGCGATTTTGCGATGCGTGTCCGGTCGGCTTGTCGAGATCGGCAGGGGGATTGGATGCGAGGTCGCGCGTGGCGTCTTGCGTATCCGGATCTGTATTCGTCTGCGGGATGCCGCCTGCGTCTGCGATTTCTGGCGAGCCCTCGCCTTCACCTCCCGGTGCTTCACAGACTTGCGCGCAACGCTTCAGTGATGACCGCAGTCGAGCCAGCCGTGCCGTTAGCCGGTCGACGGCTGCGGTGCGCACCTCGATGATGCGGGTCAGCTTGCGCTGTTCGCGAATGAGGCGAGTTGTGTCGCGCGACTGTGAGACGGCTTCGCGGACCGTCTTGATCATGCGGGCGCGGGTGGTGATCGCGCCGTCCCGTTCCGCAGTCTTTTTCTTGCGCTCTTCTTCAAGCGCCGCGATGCGTTTGGAAAAGACGTTGCAACGGCGACAGCGGGCAGAAACCTCA
>JBCBXF010000220.1:0-5272 GCA_039816705.1 Pseudomonadota bacterium
GCCAACGCGGGCCTGGTTGATGCCGACGTTCTTGACGCCATGAACGATGGTGCCGTGGTGATAAATTATGACCGCGGCGAAGTCATTGACGCCGCAGCCCTCGACGCCGCACTCGCAAGTGGAAAAATCCGCTACGCCGGCATCGATGCAGACCTGTTCGTGGACGCTGCGGACGGGGCCCTCTCCGGCCCGATGGTGCCCTACCGCGAAATGGAAGTGCGGCACCGGGGTAAGATGGAGCTTCTCCCGCACGCGGCCGCGGACACCGAGCATCTCTCACGTGTTGAAGGGGCGAAACAGGCCGTTGATCAGATCCTTGCCTGTATCCGCCACAAGCACGTGATGAATCTGAAAGGCGATCTCCCGGAGGGTTATACTGATGCCGGCGCCAAAACCGTCGACGGCGTTGGCAAGGTCACCGCGGGCCGCCTTCACGCCGCCGCGCACGACACCAATACCACAACGGCCCTGCGCGCTGCGGCCGAAGACGCATGTGCGATTTGGGGAGCGCTCGACGCGACCCACGATGCGGAGCGAAAAGCCGAACTGTTGTCGCTTTACGGCGCCGATCTGATCGCGGCCTCCAATCGTTTCGCCACGCTGATGGATCAGATGGGCCTGCAAGGGCCCTACGACGCCTGAGGCGAAAACGCTGACGCGCCGCGCTCAAATCGTCAGCGGTCAGACTGAAAAGGTTCACCATGCGAGCGGGGGCGTTTGCGCTTGATCCGGGCGACACGGCGGGATGATTTGCGCGTGCTGCGCGGGCGCACGCGATCATTGGATACGGCACCCGCAAAACCATCGCTGGCGCGTGCGCCGACACGGTGTCCGGGCTCCAAAGGATGCCGCCCATTCGATAGCGCGGCCAACCGTTGCTCAACCGCACTTAGATGCGGGCAGGTCTGCGGCAACTGGAATGGGAGCTGCGCCCGCACGATGTTACCGACAGGAAGTATTCGGTTCATCTGCCGGACAACCGCGCGTGCCTCCGGAACTCTCTCTGCCGGATGCACGACGCGACGGCCACGCGCAAACGAGACCCAGCTTGGTACGTAGCCAACCGATTTCAGCACGACGCGTTCGCCATTCGGGCGCACCAACCGGAGCAGACCCAGCACACCGCCACGTTGCATCGGCCGCACCTGGCCGGAAATAAAATTCCCCGTCGAGTAGATCGCCAGCCCTTCGCGACCGCTCTCCGTCACAATCTTCTCCCAGGGCTGGACGACGTGCGGATGCGTGCCGATCACAGCAGTCGCTCCCGCTTCGATCGCCGCTCGAGCATATGAACGATGCCGGCGCTGCGGCTGGCTCCTGTTTTCCTCTCCCCAGTGCGGCGTCAGGAACACCGCATCAATCGCCGGGTTCCTATTCAATCGGGTCAGCTCGCGCATGATCGCCGGGCGATCACGATAACACATCAGCACCTGGCGCCTGCGATCCGGTAATCCATTCGTCATCTCCGCGCAGGCGAGCCACGCCGTAGTGAACCCGCGGTGTCGGATGATTCGGGACCAATCACCATATGCCGGCGGTCCCGCCGAACGCTGCGTCGCCCGCGTCCCTGTGAAGGGCATACCGTGGCGATACATGTTGGCGATCGTCCGACGCGCGCCGATCACCCCTCGGTCTAGGGAGTGATTGTTCGCCGTTGAAACGATGTCGAACCCGACATCGCGAAGCCCTGAGATCATCGAGGGATGAAAATTGAACATCGGATAGCCGTTGTAGACATTGCCATCCATTCGCTTGCCCGGATCACGAACACGACGACCGAAACCGGCAACGCCGTGCGCCGCCGGCCCCTCGAAGTTGGCATAGGCGACATCTGCTGCCGCAATCAGCTTCTGCATCTCGTCAGAAAAGAGACTGCGCGCACCGGTCGGGCTTGCATAGGCCTGTCGCTGCAACCGCCGGTGAAACAACAGGTCGCCCGCGACCGCGACCGTCATCTCTGCACCCACCTTGCAGGCACCGCCGAAATGAAGTGTTCGGCGGTCTTTTGCAGCGACGGGCGCCGCCAAAAGTGCAGAGCCTGAAATCAGAGCACATGTTGCAGCAGTGAGACGTGTCACGTGATGTCGCATAAAAGCTCAGTCGATGCGTTGCCGGTGCATTTTCGTCATGGACGCGACGCAACAGGACTGTCAGGTCTTCCTCGCCGAGAGCGGCTGCTTCGTTCAAGTCGCCATCATCGCGCGCATGTGGAAAACCTGCCTTCCGCGTTTCGAGGAAAGACCAAAAGATCACCATCGAGGCGGACGGCGCGGTGTGAAAGCGGAGACGAAAGCGGCATGGTCAGCATCTTCGACATCTTCAAGATCGGCATCGGTCCCTCAAGCTCGCACACGGTCGGGCCGATGGTTGCAGCGGGGCGTTTCCTGACGCGGCTCGACAGGTCTCGTCTGACTGACAAGGTCGCGCGCGTCGAATGTCGGCTGATGGGCTCGCTGGCATTCACCGGGAAAGGGCACTGGACGGATCGGGCCGTCGTGCTTGGTCTCAGTGGGTCCCGTGCTGGCGACGTGGCGCCGGACGCAATCTCGAGCGTGCTCGATGACGTGACAGCGGCCGGTTCTCTTAAACTCGGAGGTGCCCACGAAATCACCTTTGATCCTGCGCGCGACATCATATTCGATTACGACACCCCGTCACCGGGACATCCGAACGCCATGTCGTTGCAGGCCTTCGACGGCGACGGCGGCGTATTGGTGAAGCGGGTATATTTCTCCGTTGGTGGCGGCTTTGTTGTGACGGCCGAGCAGTATGACGCAAAGGCCCCGGCGGGCGGCGAAATTGGCGGTTTTGATGTGCCATTCCCGTTCCGCAATGGCCAAGAACTACTTGATATCTGCGCGCGCGAAGAGCTTCCTATCGCCGAACTGGTGCACAAGAACGAGCGGGCGCTGCGCTCAATTGAGGATGTGAACGCGGGCATCGACCGCATCCACCAGGCCATGATGTCGTGTGTCGACAATGGCCTCAACACCGAGGGCATGCTGCCTGGCGGTCTCAATGTCCGACGACGCGCAAAAGGGCTGTATGCCAAGGCAATTGACGACCAGTCGCGCAACCTGACGTTCCCGCATCAATGCATGGATCGGATCAGCGCCTACGCCATCGCCGTGAACGAGGAAAACGCGGCCGGCGGACGTGTTGTCACCTCGCCGACGAATGGCGCGGCCGGGGTCATTCCCGCCGTGCTGCGCTACTATCTCGACATGTGCCCGGGCGCCGATCGAGGCGGGGTGCACGTTTTTCTCCTTTCCGCCACAGCATTTGGTGGGATTATCAAGCAGAACGCATCCCTCTCCGGTGCCGAAGTTGGCTGCCAGGGTGAAGTGGGCTCGGCAAGCGCAATGGGTGCGGCCGGACTTTGCGCTGCGTTGGGCGGCACACCTGCCCAGATCGAGAATGCTGCAGAGATCGCGCTTGAGCATCACCTCGGCATGACATGCGATCCAGTTGGCGGCCTTGTCCAGGTGCCGTGCATCGAGCGCAACGCCATGGGTGCTGTGAAAGCCATCAATGCCGCATCACTCGCGCTTGCCGGTGACGGCGAGCACATTGTTTCATTCGATACCGTGGTGGAGACGATGCGTCAGACCGGGCTCGATCTGCAATCCAAGTACAAGGAAACCAGCCAGGGTGGACTGGCCGTCACCGTGGTCGCCTGCTGAGGCCGGCGCACAAGGCGCACCGACCTCAACGGATCACGCTACTGCTTCTTCAACTTCTTCAGCAGGTTTTTGATCTGCTTTTGCTGCTTCTGATTGAGCTTGAGCTTCGGGTTCTTCGGCCGTGACGGCTGTACGGTCGAGTGACCCGATTTCTTGCCACACCAGACTGTGCGTCCATTTTTCGTCCGGCGCAGTCGCGAATGCCCACGCGGTATCTGCTTTGACGATCCATATGTCCGCCAGCCACGGGGACACGTCGGACCTTTGCCATGCCCGCCGCCCGTATCCGGACGTCCGCCATGTCCGCCCGACTTTCCACACCAGATGCGGATGCCATTTTTCTGGGTGGAGTAGGATTTCCATCCGCGTGGCACACGATTCTTGGAACTGAATTTCTTCCAGCCTGAGCGACACTGCGGACCGGCACCACCACCGCGACGCTTGCGCCCACAGTAGACCTTCACGCCACCCCGCCGCGCGACATACGATTCCCAGCCCTTTGGCACCAACTTCCGGATCGGGAACGGGATGTAGCCTCTGCGACAGATGTTTTTCGGCGGAACAACGGTCACGCCTTTCTGACCGCACCAGATCCGGATGCCGTTTTTCTTCGTGGTATAGGATTTCCATCCCCGCGGAATCTGATTTTTCGCGCGGAACGTCCGCCAGCCCTTCCGGCACTGCGGCCCCTTGCCAACATCACGTCCCGGCTTTGCACACCAGATGGTCAGGCCGAGACCGGTGCTCTTGTACCAGGTATAGCCGGACGGGACCTGCCGACGTGACGAATATGATTTGTATCCGTTCCGGCATGTCGGCCCCGTCTCATAGCGAGCACGGGCACACCAGATACGCACACCGTTCTTGGCAGCGCTGTAAGACTCCCAGCCTTTCGGCACAGCACGCTTCGATCGGTAGGACTTGTACCCCTTGCGACACTGCGGGCCGGGCCGCACAACATCATCAGGTTTGCGGCCACACCAGACACGAATGCCATTCTTCTGCGCGGAGTACGATTTCCATCCGCGCGGGATATCGCGTCTGGCACCGAATGTCCGCCAACCACTGCGGCACTGCGGGCCCTCTGGCTCGACGATGGGGCGCGGCCGACCGCACCAGACCGATTGACCGTTCTTGCGCGCCCGATAGCGCTCATGCCCACGAGGCACGTCCGCGCGACGGCGATATGTCGTCCACCCTGCACCACAACGCGGCCCGGGTTTCGTGACAGCTGCACGTTCACGACCACACCAGACGGTCTTTCCGTTGCGACGCGCCCGATATTTTCTCCAGTCCCCAGGAATGGCGCTGCGACGGGCAAAGGTAGCCCACCCAGCGCGGCACCGCGGGCCATCGAGAACAGGCGCAGGCCCCGTGATGCGCTTGCAGCCGGTCGACGCCTTTCGGAAACCGGGCGGGCATTGCTGCGGCACCGGGATGAGAGACTTCAAGCCACATTCAAGCCCTGCACCACGGACTCGCATGGCGGCGCTTGCACTGTCATCGCCACTTCGACCGTTGCCGAACGTGCCGGGCGCCGGTTGCGCGATGCGGGCCGAGCCTTCAAGCGAGCACTTGGCAGCTTCGAG
>JBCBXF010000221.1:0-5257 GCA_039816705.1 Pseudomonadota bacterium
TTGCGCTCGTGTTCGGTGCGCCGGAAGAGTTTGCGCTGATGCTGTTGGCGTTCGCCACGTTCGTCGGGCTTGGTGGCGACGATATCGCGAAAACACTCTTTTCAATCTGCATCGGTCTTGTGCTTGCGACGGTTGGCTTTGACGTCATCTCGGGTGAGCCGCGGCTCCAGCTGTTCGAACTCGACGGCTTCCTCGGCAAGGTGAACTTTCTTGTCCTTGCGATCGGCATCTACGGCATCGGCGAAATGCTTTGGACCATCGAGGAGAATGTGAAGGCCGGCGGCAAGTCGATGCTGTCGGAGGCAACGATCACGGTCAAGCGGGTGATGCGGAACCTGCGTGAGCTGCTTGCCAGCTGGAAGACGGCATTGATGGGCTCGGTGCTCGGTTACTTCGTCGGCATTCTGCCTGCCGCCGGTGCGACGCCCGGATCGTTGATGGCGTACGGTGTCGCGAAACAAACCTCGCCGGAGGGCGACAAGTTCGGCGAAGGAGCGGTTGATGGCGTCGTGGCACCGGAAGCAGCGAACAATGCTGCGTCGACGGGGTCCATGTTGCCGATGCTGACACTCGGGATCCCGGGCTCACCGACGACGGCCATCCTTCTGGGTGGCATGGTGCTCTGGGGGCTTGAGCCCGGGCCGCGGCTTTTCATTGATGAGCCTGAGTTTGTCTGGGGGCTGATTGCCTCGCTCTACGCGGCCAATCTGTTCACGCTGCTGATCAACATTGCTCTGATCCCGGCGTTCATATGGGTGCTGAAACTTCCGTTCACGATCCTTGCGCCAGTGATTTTTATCCTCTGCCTCATTGGCGGGTATGCGCCAACACAGCGCCTTTTCGATGTCTGGTTGATGCTGGTGTTCGGCATCGTCGGGTATCTGATGCGCAAACTGGATTATCCGTTGGCGCCTGCTGTTCTGGCCATTGTTCTCGGTCCATTGGCGGAGCCGGCGCTGCGGCAGTCGCTGATCATCTCCGACGGCTCCTTTATGATCTTTTTCACGCGGCCCTATGCTGCGCCGATCATGATTGCAGCGATCCTTCTGATCATTCTGCCGCTCTACAAACCGTTGATGCGAAAGCTGCGCGGTCGGCGTGACGGCGATCCGCAATTGCAGGGGTGAGGCGTCACTGCCTTGTGAGAGCCAGCGGCTTGCCGTTATCTGGTCTCTGGTATACCAGGAGGATGGGAGTGGATGTGGCACGTGTTGGACAACCGTTATGGGTGGAACACATCTGGAGCTGGTGGTCGCGCCGATTGATCCGGCTGCGAGCTTGAAGCAACGCACGTATGAGGCGCTGAAGACAGCGATCACCGGGCTGAACATCTATCACGAAGATGCCCAGCTGCGGCTTGATGAGCGACAACTCTCCAAACAGTTTGGCGTCAGTCGGACGCCGCTGCGCGATGCCTTGAACCGGCTTGAGATCGAGGGTTTTGTGCGCACGCTGCCGCGCCGGGGTGTCTTCATCCTGCGCAAGTCAAAGCGCGAAATCCTCGACATGATCACCCTGTGGGCGGCGCTTGAGCGCATGGCGGCGCGGCTGATTACGACTGACGCGGGGGACGACGAGATCGCTACCTTGCGTGACATGTTTCTCGGCTTTGAGGATGGGCAGGTTACCGCGCGATTGGATGAATACTCGGATGCGAATATCGCATTCCATCAGCGCATTCTTCAGCTCAGCAAGTGTGCCATCCTCGAAAAGACGGCGAGTGATTTGTTCATGCACGTGCGTGCGATACGTGCGCGGACAATCGGGGAGGGCAATCGGGCCGCACGCTCAATCGTTGACCACATTGATATCATTGAGGCGATCGAGCGACGCGATACCGAACTCGCGGAACGGCTGGTGCGCGAGCATACGCTGAAGCTTCGTGCCCACGTCGAGCAACACTTCGATCTCAACGGTCTCGATGCGTTGGATGGCGCGGATGCGCCGCTGCCAACGCAGGGTGCCGCGTGACGTCGCGGACTTTGAACATCAGCGCAGTCGGCTGTGGTGCATGAGAATGAACGGGCCGATGCAGCCCAACTGAGTGAGCGTCGATCGCGACGCACCAAGGAGTAAAATATGACGGCACTCGAAGGTATTAAAATCCTCGACTTTACCCACGTTCAGTCGGGGCCGACCTGTACGCAGCTGTTGGCCTGGTTTGGAGCGGATGTGGTGAAGGTTGAGCGGCCGGGTGTTGGAGATGCCACGCGCGGGCAGCTTCGTGACATTCCCGATGTCGACAGTCTCTATTTCACGATGCTCAATCACAACAAGCGGTCGATAACGCTCAATACGAAGAATGAGACTGGCAAGGATGTCCTCGAACGCTTGATCAAGACCTGTGATGTGCTTGTCGAGAATTTTGCTCCCGGCGCGTTGGACCGCATGGGCTTCACGTGGGAGCGCATTCAGGAGCTCAATCCACGCATGATCATGGCGTCGATCAAGGGGTTTGGTCCGGGCCCTTATGAAGACTGCAAGGTTTACGAGAATGTCGCGCAGTGCACCGGTGGCTCGGCATCAACGACGGGCTTTCTGGATGGTCCGCCGACAGTTACGGGGGCGCAGATTGGTGACAGCGGAACCGGGTTGCACCTTTGCCTCGGGATCGTCACCGCGCTGTTCCAGCGTGAGCGTACCGGGCGCGGTCAGAAAGTCTCGGCTGCGATGCAGGACGGTGTGCTCAACCTTTGCCGGGTCAAGCTGCGGGACCAGCAGCGTTTGCAGCATGGTCCGCTGAAGGAGTTCAGCCAGTACGGTCGCGGTATCGCGTTTGGTGAAGCGACGCCGCGCGCGGGCAACGACTCAGGTGGTGGTCAGCCGGGATGGATCTTGAAGTGCAAGGGGTGGGAGAGCGATCCCAATGCGTACGTCTATTTCATTACGCAGGCGCCTGTGTGGAAGAATATCTGCGATCTGATCGGGGAGCCGGGTTGGAAGGACGATCCGGAGTACGCAACACCTGATGTGCGGCTGACTAGGATTCCGCAGATCTTTGATCGCATCGAAGAGTGGACGAAGAGCAAGACGAAGTTTGAGGTGATGGCGGCGTGCAATCCGCTTAATATTCCGTGCGGTCCCATTCTATCGATGAAGGAACTCGCGGAGGAGCCGAGCCTGAGAGAGACCGGTACGGTCGTGGAAGTCGATCATCCGGAACGTGGGCGGTATCTGTCGGTGGGATGCCCGATCAAGCTATCTGACTCGCCTGTTGAGGTGACCCGCTCGCCGCTGCTGGGCGAACATACGGAGGAAATTCTGGCGGACTTCCTTGGTTACTCGAGCGATGAGGTGTTGAAGATCCGTGAAGCTGGTGCCGTGGGTGATGCGCCAAAGGCGCAAGCTGCAGAATAGCAGAATTATCGTTCTGCGGCCGACTGATCAGGACGCAAATCAACGACTGCGTCCAGCGATCAGTTAGCGGACGCGGACCAATTCACTCATCCCCGGTTAACGCCGCAAAAGGCGCATCGAACGAGCGAAAGTTTTCAGCATGAACATTCTTATTCTCGGCGCATCATATGGGTCGTTGTTCGGCACGAAATGCCTGATGGCCGGTCACAATGCGACGCTTGTCTGTCGCGCGCCGACAGCCGCGTTGATCAAGAGTGAGGGCACGGAGGTTCGGATCAAGCTGCGTGATGAAGCCGAGCACCGTGCGATCCGGTCCGGCGATCAACCGGGCAAGCTGGATGCCTCGCCACCTGAGGAGGTCGATGTTGCGCGCTTTGATCTGGTCGTACTGGCGATGCAAGAGCCGCAGTACGGTGTCGACGCCATCCGTGCCCTCCTCCTGAAAATTGCGGACGCTGGGTTGCCGTGCCTTTCACTCATGAACATGCCGCCGCTTGCCTATCTCAAGCGGATCGCCAGCATTGACGCGTCGGCCCTGGCCGAGGCGTACACGGATCCGCAGGTGTGGGAGGCTTTTGACCCGGCGAACGTGACACTTTGCTCGCCAGACCCGCAGGCGTTCCGCCCACCGGAGGAAAAACCCAACGTTCTCCACGTTGGCCTGCCGACGAATTTCAAGGCGGCGCGGTTTGGCTCGGACGCCGCGACGGCGATGCTCACGAAACTCGCGGATGATATCGAGAATGTCCGGCTCGACGGCAAGGACGTTCCGGTGAAGCTGCGCGTGCATGACAGTCTCTATGTGCCACTTGCAAAGTGGAGCATGCTTCTCACCGGCAATTACAGATGCGTTTTGCCCGGCAGCGTGCAGCCGATCCGTGATGCGGTGCATTCCGACTTCGACGAATCGCGCGCGGTTTATGCGCATGTCGGCGCGATCGTCGAGAAGCTCGGTGGTGATGCTGGCGATATGGTCCCGTTCGAGAAATACGCGAAGGCGGCGGAAAGCCTGCTCAAGCCATCGTCGGTTGCTCGCGCCATCGACGGGGGCGCCACACGCGTTGAACGGGTTGACCGCCTCGTCGCGTCGCTCGGTGCTTCGGTCGCGTTGGAGCATCCTGTCATTTCCCGCAATGTCGGTATTGTCGACGACGCTTTGAAGGCGAACAGCGGTTAGGCTGGTGTTCGCCATGCACATCCTCATCAGGACCATCAATGATGTCGCAGCCTGAAACGCCCGTCGCGAACTGGAGCTATCCGAATGCCATCCGCTTCGGAACAGGACGAGTTGCCGAGTTGCCGGAGGCCTGTCGAAGTGCGGGCATGTCGAGGCCGTTGGTGGTCACGGATCGGGGACTGGCTACGTTGCCGCTCACGCAGGCTGCTTTGGACGATCTCGATGCGGCAGGGCTGGGCCAGGGGCTTTTCGCCGATGTTGATCCCAACCCGAGTGAGATCAATCTTGAAGCTGGGATCGCGGCCTTCAAAGCCGGGACGCACGATGGGGTCGTGGCGCTGGGTGGTGGATCGGGGTTGGATCTCGGTAAGCTGATCGCGCTCATGGCAGAGCAGACCGTGCCTGTTTGGGCGCTGGAAGACGTGGGGGATTGGTGGACACGGGCCGACGCTAAGGCGATCTATCCGATCGTCGCGGTGCCAACAACCGCGGGCACGGGCTCCGAGGTTGGCCGCGCCGGTGTGCTGACCAATAGCCAAACCAACGTCAAGAAGATCATTTTTCATCCACGTCTCCTCCCGCAAATTGTGATCTGCGATCCGGAGCTGACCGTCGGTATGCCGGCCGCGATCACGGCAGGAACGGGCATGGATGCCTTTGCGCACTGCCTGGAAGCCTATTGTTCTCCGCACTATCATCCGATGTCACACGGCATTGCGCTCG
>JBCBXF010000222.1:0-5225 GCA_039816705.1 Pseudomonadota bacterium
ACGACCGCCGCAGTTGATGCGAATGCCAAGTGCACCGAGACGCATGGCCGACTGCACCGCACGCTTCATCGCGCGGCGGAAGGCGACGCGGCGCTCAAGCTGCTGGGCAATATTCTCCGCAACAAGCGTTGCATCGACTTCCGGTTTCCGGATCTCGACAATGTTCAGATGAACTTCGCTGTCGGTGAACTTCGACAGTTTCTTGCGCAGGGACTCGATGTCTGAGCCCTTCTTGCCGATCAGCAGGCCGGGACGTGCGGAGTGAACTGTGATCCGGCACTTCTTGTGTGGGCGTTCAATGACAACCTTCGAAATGCCGGCGCCACGGCGCATCTTCATGATCTCGTCACGGATGCGCATGTCTTCATGCAGCAAATCGCCGTATGCATATTTATCCGCGAACCAGCGGCTGTCCGCTGTGCGGTTGATCCCGAGGCGCAGGCCGATCGGATTGACTTTCTGTCCCATACTCTGATCCGCCCTTACGCGTCTGCTTCTTCGACTTCACGGACAATGACCGTGAGGTGCGAGAAAGGTTTCTGGATGCGGCCGATGCGGCCACGTGCGCGGGCTTTCCAGCGCTTCATGACCATGCTCTTGCCGACGTGAGCTTCCGCAACGACGAGGCTGTCGACGTCGAGGTTGTGATTGTTTTCCGCGTTTGCGATCGCGCTCTCAACGACCTTGCGGACGTCACCGGCAATGCGCTTGCGCGAAAACTGCAGCGAGGCCAGCGCCTTGTCGACCGGGAGACCGCGGATGGTCTCGGCAACGAGGTTCAGCTTCTGGGGGCTGATGCGAACATTGCGCAGGATGGCCTGCGCCTCGTTGTCCTTCAGCACGCGCTCGCGTTTCTGTTTACCCATGGTCCCGGTCCTCAGCGCCGCTTGGCTTTCTTGTCGGCCGCGTGGCCGTAGTAGGTCCGCGTCGGTGAGAACTCACCGAACTTGTGACCGATCATGTCTTCCGTGACGAGCACGGGGACATGCTTCTGGCCGTTGTAGACACCGAACGTCAGGCCGACGAATTGCGGCAGGATCGTCGAACGGCGCGACCAGATCTTAATGATGTCCTTGCGTCCACTTTCGCGCGCGGTCTCTGCCTTCTTCAGCAGATAGCCATCAACGAACGGACCTTTCCAGACGGAGCGTGTCATCGCAGGAAAATCCCCTAGCGTTTTTTCTTCTGATGACGGGAGCGCACGATGAGCTTGTCCGTCGTCTTGTTGGAACGAGTGCGCTTGCCCTTCGTGGGCTTGCCCCATGGTGAGACCGGATGGCGACCACCCGATGTGCGACCTTCGCCACCACCGTGGGGGTGATCGACCGGGTTCATCGCCACACCGCGCACGGATGGGCGCTTGCCGAGCCAGCGCTTGCGCCCGGCTTTACCGAGCTTGATATTCGAATGATCCGGATTGGAGACCGCGCCAACGGTCGCCATGCATTCAGCACGGACCATGCGGGTTTCACCGGATGAGAGCTTCAAGAGCGCATAGCCCGCGTCACGGCCGGCGAGCTGCACATAGGCGCCTGCCGAGCGCGCAATCTGCCCGCCTTTGCCGACTTTCATCTCGACGTTGTGAATAATTGTGCCGATCGGCATTGCGCGCATCGGCATCGCGTTGCCGGGCTTCACGTCGACCTTTGCACCGGAGATGACCGTGTCGCCAACCGACAGACGCTGCGGGGCGAGGATGTAGCTCAGCTCACCGTCTTCGTACTTGATCAGCGCAATGAACGCCGTGCGGTTCGGATCGTATTCCAGGCGCTCGACTATTGCGGGTACGTCGTGTTTTTGACGCTTGAAGTCAATCTTGCGGTAGGTCTGCTTGTGGCCGCCGCCACGACGACGCGCCGTGACCCGCCCATGGTTGTTGCGACCACCGGATTTCGTCAGACCCTCGGTCAGGGTCTTGATCGGCTTCTCTTTCGAGAGCTGGCTACGATCGACGAGGACCAGATTGCGCTGGCCGGGTGTCGTCGGTTTGTATTTCTTCAGTGCCATCGTGTCTGTCCGTTCGTCGTCGTGTCCGTGCGCGGCGCGTCAGCAGGATCGCGTGTTAACGCGCTCAGCTCAGGCCGGTCGTGATGTCGATTCTCTGTCCCTCAGCGAGCGTGATGATCGCCTTCTTCATGTCCGACTGCTTGCCGCGGATGCCGCGGAAGCGCTTGTTCTTGCCCTTGCGGACCAGCGTGTTCACTGCCTTGACCTCGACCGAAAAGATCCGCTCGACCGCGGCCTTGATCTCCGGCTTGCTCGCCGTCTTCGCGACGCGGAAGACAATCTGGTTGTTGTCTGACGCTTCCGTCGATTTCTCCGTGATCACCGGAGCGAGGATAATGTCGTAAGCCTGAGCGTCGTTCATGTCTCTTGTCCGTCGCTTTGCCGGATTGACCCCCGGCGGTCTCGAGAACGGCGCGCCGTCAAGCACGCCAACCCGATGTTCAAATTATCGTCCCGCGAGACGCGCCTCGATGGCGGTCACCGCGTCTTTGGTCAGCACCAGCTTTTCGCGGCGCAGGATGTCGTAAACGTTGATGCCCTGGACTGGCAGCACATCCACATTCGGGATGTTGCGCGCGGCCATGTCGAAATTCGCATCGATCTCATCGCCGCCAATGATGAGAGCGGATTGCGCGCCGAGGCCGGTGAGGCTTTTGCGCAAGTCACCAGTCTTCGGCGCGCTCATCTTTTCATCGTCAAGAACGATCAACTCGTCCGATTTGGCTTTGGCCGACAGCGCATGCTTGAGCGCGAGTGCTCTCAACTTTTTCGGCAGATCGATCGCATGGCTCCGCGCTTTCGGACCATGCGCCTTTGCACCACCGCGAAAAAGGCCCGGTTTGCGGTTGCCGTGACGCGCGCCACCGCTTCCCTTTTGGCGCACGGACTTTTTCTGTGTGCCGTTTACGTCGGATCGGCCCTGTGTGTGGTGCGTGCCGGCCTGGCGCTTCGCCATCTGATAGCGAACCATGCGGTGCAGAATATCGGCGCGTGGCTCGAGACCAAACACATCATCGGCAAGATCAAGCGACCCGGTGGACGAGGCATCCAGCGATTTGACATCGGCTTTCATGATTATTCTCCTGCGTCCGCAGTTGCCGCTTCGCCCGCATCGACCTCGGCAGCCGGTTTGGCGCCCGCGCCTTCCGGCATGCGAAACGCGCCGGGCAGTGGAGCATCCTCATGACGTGCACGCTTGGCGGCGTCTTTCACCAGCACCCAGCCACCTTTCGAGCCGGGCACGGCACCGCGGACCAGCACGAGGCCGCGCTCGAGATCTGTCTTCACGACGGTGAGGTTCTGCGTCGTGACGCGTTCGGCACCCATGTGGCCGGCCATCTTCTTGCCCTTGAAGACCTTGCCCGGGTCCTGACACTGACCCGTAGAGCCGTGCGAACGGTGCGAGATCGAGACACCGTGCGACGCACGCAGACCGCCGAAGTTGTGACGCTTCATGGCGCCTGCAAACCCCTTACCGATCGAGGTGCCGGTCACGTCAACACGCTGGCCCGGAACGAAGTGGTCAGCCGTGATCTCGGCGCCAACGTCGATCAGGTTTTCCTCGCTGACGCGGAACTCAGCGACCTTCGCCTTCGGCTCCACGTTGGCGCGCGCGAAGTGACCGCGCTCAGCCTTCGGAACGTTCTTGACCTTGCGAAAGCCGACACCAAGCTGCAGCGCGGTGTAGCCGTTTTTCTCCTGCGTGCGCTGCGCGACCACCTGGAGCCCATCCATCTTGAGGACGGTGACCGGAATGTGCTCGCCGGCATCTGTGAAGATGCGGGTCATGCCCATCTTCTGCGCGATAATTCCTGACCGCATGGGTCTTCTCTCTCTTTCCTTCGGCGAAGTGTGAACTCCGCCCGCTGCGTCACGACACTGTCATTGAAATCAATGACCCTGGCGTCATGTCAGAGCTTAATCTCCACATCGACACCGGCTGCAAGATCGAGCTTCATCAGAGCGTCGACCGTCTGCGGCGTCGGATCCACAATGTCGAGAATGCGCTTGTGGGTGCGCATCTCGAACTGCTCGCGGCTCTTCTTGTTAACGTGCGGCGAGCGGTTCACCGTGAACTTTTCAATCCGCGTTGGCAGCGGGATCGGCCCACGGACGTCCGCGCCGGTGCGACGCGCCGTGTTGACGATTTCCTTCGTCGAGGTGTCAAGGATCCGGTGATCGAACGCCTTGAGCCGTATTCTGATATTCTGGCTTTGCATCGCCTCAACTCATTCGGGTGACAGGACATCTCAGCAATGACCGCTTGGTCATGTCGTGCCGCGTGTCCGTCGCACCGCCCTCTTTAACTGCCAAAAACTCCTGGATCGTCAAACGGTCCAGGCCGCAAAAGTTCAGGGCGCTTCTGCTGGCAGAAGCGCCCCGGTACAATCGTCTCTATTCGATGATCGACGCCACAACGCCGGCACCCACCGTGCGCCCGCCTTCACGGATGGCAAAACGGAGGTTATCTTCCATCGCGATCGGCACGATCAGCTCAACCTCGACCGAGCAGTTGTCACCCGGCATCACCATTTCCGTACCTTCCGGCAGCTTCACCACACCCGTCACGTCGGTCGTGCGGAAGTAGAACTGCGGACGGTAGTTCGTGAAGAAAGGCGTGTGACGGCCACCTTCGTCTTTCTTCAGAATGTAGGCCTCGGCCTTGAACTTCGTGTGCGGCGTGACCGAACCCGGCTTGCAGAGCACCTGACCGCGCTCGACTTCCTCGCGCTTCGTACCGCGCAGAAGCACACCGACGTTGTCGCCGGCGACGCCCTTGTCGAGCAGCTTGCGGAACATTTCGACGCCCGTGCAAGTCGTCTTCTGCGTGTCCTTGATGCCGATGATCTCGATCTCTTCGCCGACGTTGATCTCGCCACGCTCGACACGTCCCGTCGTCACCGTACCGCGACCGGAAATCGAGAAAACATCCTCGATCGGCATCAGGAACGGAAGATCGATCGGGCGCTCAGGCTGCGGGATGTAGCTGTCGACAGCTTCCATCAGCTCCTTGATCGACTTCTCGCCGATCGTCTCGCCTTCGCGGCCTTCGAGTGCTGCAAGTGCGGACCCCTTCACGATCGGGATGTCGTCGCCTGGGAATTCGTACGAAGAAAGAAGCTCGCGGACTTCCATTTCGACGAGCTCAAGGAGTTGATGGAAGCTGTCGACAGCTACATCCCGCAGCCTGAGCGCCCGATCGATCTTCCTTTCCTGAT
>JBCBXF010000223.1:0-4937 GCA_039816705.1 Pseudomonadota bacterium
CGTCTCGTTCGCCTACCAGCCCGATCGCGCCATCCTCGACAACATCAGCTTCACGGTCCCAGCAGGCCAGACAGTCGCCCTCGTCGGCCCATCCGGCGCCGGGAAATCGACGATATCGCGCATACTGTTCCGCTTCTACGACGTGACCTCCGGTGCCGTAAGCATAGACGGGCAAGACATCCGCAACGTCACACAGGCCAGCCTGCGCGCCGCGATCGGCGTGGTGCCGCAGGACACCGTGCTCTTCAATGACACTATCGCCTACAACATCCGCTATGGCCGCCCGGATGCCAGTGACGACGACATCGCCAAATCCGCCGAACTCGCGCAGATCGATGGCATGATCGCGGATCAGACCGACGGATATGAGACGATGGTCGGCGAGCGCGGCCTCAAACTCTCCGGCGGAGAAAAACAGCGGGTCGCGATTGCGCGCACTATTTTGAAAGACCCGCCGATCCTGATGCTCGATGAAGCAACGTCAGCGCTCGACAGCCACACGGAAAAGGAGCTCCAGGATGCGCTCGATGTCATCTCGAAGGATCGCACGACACTGGTGATTGCGCATCGTCTCTCCACCATCGTGAACGCCGATAAGATCATCGTGCTTGAGGCCGGGAAGATCGCAGAGCGCGGCACCCATGCCGAGTTGATGGAAATCGACGGGCTCTATGCGAGTATGTGGACACGGCAACGCGAAGCAGAAGAAGCCCGCCAGCGGCTGGCCGATGCACTCCGCAATCAGACCTGACAGTGAAGGAGCACACAACGCGATGGACTGGTCCGCACTTGGTGTTTTCGCCGGAGCCTTGATCGTCACTGCCGGCTCACCGGGACCAAGCGTTGCCGCGCTGGTCTCACGCGTGATCACGAATGGCTGGCGCGACATTGCGCCGTTTCTCATCGCCATGTGGCTTGGCGAGATCGCTTGGCTGCTGGCCGCACTCGCCGGCCTCTCCGCCCTCGCCACGCACTTTGAAGCCGCTTTCACCGTCCTGAAGTGGTGCGGTGTTGCCTATCTCGTCTGGCTTGCAATCGAGATGTGGCGCGAGCCGGTCAGCGACACCACGGAACCTTTGCCGCGACGTCGGAGCCGATGGTCCATGTTCGCAGCTGGCTTGGCGGTCACCCTCGGCAACCCGAAGATTATGGTCTTCTATGTCGCGCTTCTACCATCGCTCATCGACCTGACATCAACCAGCGTCTCGCACTGGGTGATCCTCGTCATACTGACACTCACGATCCTTGCCTCGATTGACCTGGCCTGGACCCTCGCGGCCGAACGCGCACGGATCATCTTGCGCTCGCCCAGCGCACGGCGGCTCGCCAACCGCATCGGCGCGCTGACCATCGGCGCAGCCGCCGCCACAATCGCCACGCGCTCTTGAGCGTGACGTACTGACCAAGGATGACCTGACATGTTCCCGTTGTCGAAACTGCTCTCCCAGGTCATCCGCATTGGCACGCTCAATGTCACCGACGCCGAGGGTGTGACGCATGCGTTCTCGGGATCCACGGACGGGCCAACCGTCACGATGAAGCTGGATGACGCGACCTTATACCGATCGCTATTCTTCAACCCGGAGCTTGCCGCGGGGGAAGCATACATGGACGGAACACTCACGTTCCCCGGGTCCTCGCTCCGCGAATTCCTCGAACTGCTCTCGATCAACCGTAACCTGCCAACCACCGCGCCCAAAGGCGCACGCAAGGCTGCGGCAACGGCGTTGCGCCAGTTCAAGCGCTTCCAGCAATCAAACCCAATCGGAAAAGCACAACAAAACATCGCGCACCACTACGACATCGGAAACGCGCTCTATAAGCTGTTCCTCGATGAGGGCATGTTTTACTCCTGCGCTTACTTCGAGAACGATGATGACACACTCGAGGATGCCCAACGCGCAAAGTGTCGCCTGATCGCATCCAAACTCGACCTCGCACAGGGGCAGAAAATTCTCGATATCGGCAGCGGCTGGGGCGGCCTCGCGATCTATCTCGCACAAATGGAGGAGGTCGAGGTTCTGGGCGTGACGCTTTCAAAGGAGCAACACGCGCTCTCTGTCGAGAACGCCGAGGCGGCCGGAGTTGCGGACCGCGTGACCTTCGAGCTCCGCGATTACCGCGAACTCGACACACAGTTCGATCGCATTGTCTCTGTTGGCATGTTCGAGCATGTCGGCGTGCCTCGCTATGACGAGTTTTTCTCTCACATCAATCAGTTGATGCCAGACGACGGCGTCATGCTTCTGCATTCGATCGGCCACATGAGCCCGCCAAGCATGGCCAGCCCGTGGATGCGGAAATATATTTTCCCCGGGGCTTATTCGCCCGCCCTGTCCGAGGTATTCCCCGTCGTGGAACGCAACCGCCTATGGGTGACGGACTGCGAGTTTTTGCGGCTCCACTACGCGATGACACTGAATCACTGGCATCAGCGCTTCGAGGACAATCGAGATGAGATCGCACGAATGTTCGACGATCGGTTCTGTCGGATGTGGGAGTTTTATCTCATCAGCGCGGAAATGATGTTCCGCACCGGGGCTCAGGAAGTGTTCCACATGCAGCTCTCACGCAACCGCGACGCAAGCCCGATACGACGCGATTACATCTTCGAGGCACAAGCACGCCTGCGTGAGCGCGAAGCAGCTCTCGGGCTTGACCGCTGACCACGGCCTAACCGCCGAGAGCAACATGAAGGCCAGATGAACACGGCATTCAGCCCTGTCACATCCTGCCCCCCTTATACCTCTGATCAAGTCAAGTGTTCAGCAGGGCACGCGCAGCTTCCCCCGGCACCGCATGCCCCGCTGGACCACACTCAGCTCACGGTTTGTCTGCGTGAGGGATGTCATCGGAGATCCATGTTCCAGCGATTGCACATCACAGCTGCCGTGGCATGCGTCGCAGTCGCGTTGTCCACCTCTGTCACTGGCGCTTCCCCCCGTGCGCCAGTGATGGCGGCGGACGTCGCATCGCATGTGAGCGAGCTTGCAGCCACGCCCACCGAGGCCTGCCGCGCCAACGTCCGCGCATTCGGAGCCTCTGGCGGTTATGCCCCCCAGTTCCTGAAACGTCAGCTGGCCCGCGCCCGAGCGCTGACTGACTGGCGCAATCGGGTTCGTGATCTGCACGGCTCCGCATTTACGACCTGGGCGCGCGCCCGGCAGCGCGAGATTGCCTGTGACACCGCGCTTGGAAAGCAACACTGCGTGGCACAGGCGAAACCCTGCCAGACGTCACTCGGTAGCGTCTTCTGAACGACAGACCTGACATCAAGTTTTGAGAAGTTGCGGGGCGAGAACCAGCCCACAGCACATATCGTCCCGCAAGGCCGGCGCCGGAGCACTCTGTGACCCGAGCGCCGGCCATTTTATTTCCGTTTCCCGTCCGAGAGCGTTTCGCTATGCAGAGCGCAATCGACGCATGAGAGCATGAGGGCGGAAATGGCGAAGATCGCATGGATCGGACTTGGCGTGATGGGCTATCCAATGGCCGGGCACATCCGCACAAAGGGCGGGGACGATCTCGTCGTGTACAACCGCACGCATGCAAAAGCCGAGGCGTGGGCAAGCGAGCATGGCGGCACGACCGCTGCAACCCCGGCCGAAGCCGCAGACGGTGCCGACCTCGTCTTCTGCTGCGTTGGCAACGACGATGACCTGCGCAGCGTGACGACCGGCCAGGACGGCGCCTTTCACACCCTGAAACAAGGCGCAATCTTCATCGACAATACGACCGCATCCGCCGATATCGCGCGCGAGCTTCATGCAGCCGCTGCGGCCAAGGATGTCGGCTTTCTCGATGCCCCGGTCTCCGGCGGACAGGCTGGTGCCGAGAATGGCGCGCTTACCGTGATGGTCGGCGGCGATGCGGAGGTTTATGCGCGCGCCGAGCCAACAATCATGCATTATGCGAAATCTTCACGACGACTTGGCCCGGCAGGCAGTGGGCAACTGACGAAGATGGTCAACCAGATCTGCATTGCGGGTCTCGTCCAGGGTCTTTCCGAGGGCGTCCATTTCGCACAGAAAGCTGGGCTCGATATCCCCGCACTCATGGATGTGATTTCTAAGGGCGCAGCGCAATCCTGGCAGATGGAAAACCGTTGGGAGACAATGTCGCGTGGCGAGTTCGATTTCGGCTTTGCCGTCGACTGGATGCGCAAGGATCTGGGAATCTGTCTTGCCGAAGCATCTCGCAACGGCGCCAGCCTCCCGGTCACCGCTCTTGTCGATCAGTTCTACGGCGAGGTGCAGAAGATGGGTGGCAAAAGGTGGGACACATCCAGCCTCGTTGCCCGCCTGAACAACGCCGACACCTGAGTCAAATCGATGGCTGACAGCGCATCGCCGCCCGCCACCCAACATATCGGCGGAGCGGACGAAAACTCCGATACCGGTCCCTGGGCCGTCGCCCGCTACATGGCCAGCGTCAACCCGGTGATGCTGTCGACCGGCATGCGGATCATCGAAACCTACGAAGGGTACGCAGAACTGGCGATGCACATCGGACCGGAGTACGGCAACACCTACGGCGTCTGCCACGGCGGCATCGTGTTCTCGTTGGCCGACATGTGCTTCGGCCTCGCCGCCAACTCTTACAACGAGCGCTGTGTCACGGCATCCGCGGAGATCCACTACATCGCGCCCGGCAACGTCAACGCGGATATGACCGCCGTTGCAAAAGAAGTGTGGCGCGGCCCCCGCGCCTCGCTCTATGACGTGCACGTGCGCAATGCAGATGGCGCGACAGCCGCGCATGTACGCGTGCGTGGACGCATCCTCGGCGGCCCCGTGATCCCGCCACCCGGCAGCGAAAAACCCGAACAACTGGCCTGAAAGCAAATCTCACCATGATCATCACAGGCTTTTACACGGCAATCCTCGCGCTCTTTCTCATATGGCTGAGCTTTCGCGTCATCAACGCGCGCAGGGCGA
>JBCBXF010000223.1:4947-5213 GCA_039816705.1 Pseudomonadota bacterium
GTTGGAGCGCCATCACGCGGCACATGCAAATTTCTGCCAGTACGTCCCAATTACACTCCTCTTGATGGCCGCCGCAGAGCTTTCAGACGCCAATGCGCTCGCCATCCACGCACTGGGCATCGCAACAGTGATCGGGCGCGCGGCGCACGCAAAAGGGATAAATGACACCACGGGCGATTTCCGATTTCGCATACTTGGTATGCAGCTGACTTTTGCAGCCCTTGCGATCGGCGCGATTATCAATTTCATTCTCGCCGGGCTGAACC
>JBCBXF010000224.1:0-5128 GCA_039816705.1 Pseudomonadota bacterium
CGATGCAGACAACACGCGCCGCGTCAAAGGGGCGGTTGATGTCTTCCTCGCCGCTTATGGGGCACGCGGTTCCAGCGCCCAATCGTGAATTTTCGCATCACAGTGTTCGAAAATTAGCATTCACCGCGAGGTGGCGCATTATCTTGCCATTCACCTGCGGGTTCCTACATTGTGAGGCCTGAGAAAGGAATCACCGAGCGATGAGCGACCAGAACGATCCCAACCAGCAACCTCCCGAGGGTCAGAACCCGTGGATGAGGCATCTGATGATCTGGGGAGGCGTCTTCCTTGCGCTGCTCCTGGTTGTTTCGTTGTTCAACAATTCCGGGTCCCCGGCGGGTTCGGAAATCAACTACTCGGATTTCCGCGCGCAAGTCCAAGAAGGCAAGATCGACTCGGTTAAGTTGGGCGATGATCTGATCACTGGTCAGTACAAGAACGGCCAGCCGTTCACGACCATTCCGATCCGTTCCGACAACGAGATCACCGGTCTGCTTGAAGACAACAACGTCAAATTCACCGGCAAGCAGCGCGAGCAACCGAACATGTTGCTTTATATTCTGCTGAACTCGCTGCCCTTCCTGCTTATCCTCGGCATTGCTTTCTTCGCTCTCAGGCAAGTGCAAAAGGGCGGCGGTGGCGGCGCCATGGGCTTTGGCAAGTCCAAAGCCAAGATGCTGACCGAACGCCAAGGCCGTGTGACCTTTGACGACGTCGCCGGCATCGCTGAAGCGCGCGAGGAGCTTCAGGAAATGGTCGAATTCCTGAAGGACCCGCAGCGTTTCTCAAAACTGGGCGGTCAAATCCCCAAGGGCGCACTGCTTGTCGGCTCACCCGGAACGGGTAAGACGCTTCTGGCCCGCGCGATTGCCGGTGAGGCGAACGTACCATTTTTCACCATCTCCGGTTCAGACTTCGTTGAAATGTTCGTCGGCGTCGGCGCGAGCCGCGTTCGCGATATGTTCGAGCAGGCGAAAAAGAACGCGCCGTGTATTATCTTCATCGATGAGATCGATGCGGTTGGCCGCCATCGTGGCGCAGGTCTTGGCGGCGGCAACGACGAACGCGAGCAGACACTTAACCAGCTGCTTGTCGAGATGGACGGGTTCGAGGCCAACGAGAGCATCATTCTCGTCGCGGCGACCAACCGTCCGGACGTGCTGGACCCGGCGCTCCTGCGGCCCGGCCGGTTCGATCGTCAGGTGGTGGTACCGCGCCCCGATATTGGTGGTCGCCACAAGATCCTGAAAGTGCATGTGCGACAGGTTCCGCTTGCACCGGATGTTGATCTGAAGGTGATCGCCCGCGGTTGTCCGGGCTTTTCCGGCGCCGATCTCGCCAACCTCGTCAATGAGGCGGCACTGCTGGCAGCCCGTCGCTCCAAGCGGCTCGTCACCCAACTCGAGTTCGAAGACGCCAAAGACCGCGTCATGATGGGCGCTGAGCGTCGCTCGATGGTGATGTCGGATGACGAAAAGAAGCTGACGGCTTATCACGAAGCCGGGCACGCCATCGTCGCGCTGCACATGCCGGATCATGATCCGCTTCACAAGGTGACGATCATCCCACGTGGGCAAGCCCTCGGTGTGACGATGAGCCTGCCGGAGCGCGATCGGCTGAGCTACACGCGTCAATACTGTGTCTCGAAGATTGCGATGACGTTCGGCGGTCGAGAGGCTGAGATAAAGATATTCGGCTCCGACAAGGTGACGAACGGCGCGACGGGAGACATCCAGCAAGCCACCGGGCTAGCCCGCGCCATGATCATGGAATGGGGCATGTCCGACAAGCTCGGCCGCGTACGTTACGCGGGCAATGAGCAGGAAGTATTCCTCGGTCACTCCGTGGCGCAGACGACCAACATGTCCGAGGAAACCGCCAAGCTCATCGACGACGAAGTTCGTCAGATGGTCGAGGATGGCGAACGCACGGCGCGTCAGATTCTTGAAAAGTACGAGCACGAACTGGAAGCCTTGGCGCAGGGCTTGCTTGAGTACGAAACACTCACCGGAAGCGAAATCACGGACGTGATAGCTGGGCGTCCGCCGCAACGTGACATGGCAGACGACGACGATAGCCCAAGTGCTTCGGCGGTGCCGACCGCGGGTGCGGTTCGACCAAATCGCGGCCCGACCGGCGATATGGAACCGGAGCCAGCTTAGGCGGCTGTCCATCGCCACTGAGCCACAGAGATACGGGGTTGCGCACGGCGCAGCCCCGTTTTGCTCTTTCGCCTTGAAGTGACTAGCCCCGACACCGCACGCGAACCAAAATGTCGCCAAGCACGCCCGAAGCCTTCGCTGGCCTTACGCTCGATCGACCGCGCCTCATGGGCATCGTCAACGCCACACCGGACAGTTTCTCCGATGGCGGCCACCATGCGACGGCCGATGCCGCCATCGATCACGCGTTGCGCCTTGAAGATGAAGGCGCAGATATTCTCGACATTGGCGGTGAGTCGACGCGTCCCGGTGCCGAACCGGTGGCACCAGACGAGGAAATTCGTCGTGTCGCCCCGGTCATTGAGCGCCTTGCGGCGAGGGCATCTGCACGGCTGTCGGTCGACACACGTAATGCGGACGTGATGTCGGCGGCGCTCGACGCGGGCGCCCACATCGTCAATGACGTCTCCGCACTCACGCATGATCCGGCGAGCCTTGAACTGGTCGCGCGCCGCGACGTGCCCGTGATCCTGATGCACGCGCAAGGCGATCCGCGCACCATGCAAAACGACCCTCAGTACGATGATGTGGTTGCCGACGTAGCCGCCTATCTGGCCGCACGGCGCGAGGTGTGTGTCAACGCAGGTATTGCGAGAGGGCACATCGCGCTCGATCCAGGCATAGGATTTGGAAAGACCATGGCGCACAATCTGGCTCTTATTAGCGGTGTTGATGCGATTTGCGGGCTGGGATCGGCGGTTCTTCTCGGCGCGTCACGCAAGGGGTTTATTGGCCATTTGAGTGGGGTTGCCGAGGCGCATGAGCGCGTTAACGGCTCTGTCGCTGCCGCATTGGCGGGCGTAATGCGCGGGGTTCAGCTGATCCGCGTGCACGATGTAAGCGCAACACGTGAGGCGTTGGCCGTGTGGCAGGCGATTGCCGATGCGAGGCCGCCCGCCGCTACCCGTTGACGCCACACAGTTCCGGTGTCACGCGATGGTTTAATGGTGCCGCGCTGGCAACGCTTTGAAAGTATGATGGCAGGACGATCGATCCTGCGGAGAGCTTCGAGAGGCCAGACATGTCCCGACGATACTTTGGTACCGATGGTATCCGCGGTGAGGCGAACAGCAGCCCGATGACACCTGAAGCGGCTATGCGTGTCGGCATGGCGGCGGGTTCGATCTTCTCGCGCAGCCAGGGGCGTCCGCATCGTGTGGTCATCGGCAAGGATACCCGTCTTTCAGGATACATGATCGAGTCAGCGCTGGTTTCCGGTTTCACCTCCGTGGGCATGAACGTGTTCCAGCTCGGTCCCATGCCGACGCCGGCGGTCGCGATGTTGACGCGCTCTATGCGCGCAGATCTCGGCGTGATGATTTCCGCGTCACACAACGTCTACACCGACAATGGAATAAAACTCTTCGGCCCGGACGGATACAAACTCTCCGACGAAACCGAGCTCGAGATTGAACATCTCATGGACGACCAGCCCGAGAGCCGCTGGGTCGCGCCAACCGAGATCGGTCGCGCGCGGCGGGTCGACAGTGCTGTCGAGCGCTATATCGAGTTCGCCAAACGGACCCTTCCTCGAGAGCTCAACCTTGAAGGATTGCGTGTCGTCGTCGATTGCGCGAACGGCGCAGCCTACAAGGTCGCGCCAGCCGCGCTGTGGGAATTGGGTGCGGAGGTTATTTCTATCGGGGTTGAGCCGAACGGGCGAAACATCAACAAGGATTGCGGATCGACGGCCCCCGAAGTCCTCTCTAGCAAGGTTCAGGAAGTGCGCGCCGATATCGGTATCGCGCTCGACGGTGATGCCGACCGTGTCATCATTATCGATGAACGCGGTGAGGTCGTTGATGGCGATCAGCTACTCGCGGTCATTGCTGATACGTGGAACCGACGCGGACGCCTCTCGAAGGGCGGTATCGTTGCGACCGTCATGTCCAACCTCGGTCTCGAGCGCTACATCGAAAATCTCGATCTCGCGCTCGTGCGTACCCCGGTGGGGGATCGATACGTGGTCGAGGAAATGCGCCGCAAGGGCTACAACGTCGGCGGAGAACAGTCAGGCCACTTGATCCTATCCGATTTTGGCACCACCGGTGATGGCCTGATTTCCGCACTGCAAATCCTCGCCTGCCTCGTGCAGGAGCAAAAACCGGTGAGCGAGGTCTGCAAGCGCTTCGAGCGCGTTCCGCAAAAGCTGCAGAACGTGCGTTACTCCAATGGTAAGCCATTGGAAGCGAAAGATGTGCGCGCCGCGATCAGCGATGGCGAGGCGCGCCTTGGAGATAAAGGCCGCATCGTCATTCGCCCGTCAGGGACGGAACCCGTTATTCGCGTGATGGCTGAAGGCGATGACGCGAGCCTAGTGGACCAGGTTGTCGGCGACATTGTTGATGTCATCAGCCAGAACGCGGCGTGAGTGGATCTCGCTGAATAGGTCTCAAGGCCTGAGCGAATTGACGATCACAGGCAGCTGTGCCTTCAGATGCGGCCCGGGACAATTCGTTTGCGCATGATCGTTGTGACTGGAGATTTTCTCCGGTGAAATTTTGTATTCTGTCGTCAGCCACCCGAGCAGTTGCGTGAGTGCGGCGAGCTGTCGTGGGCGCGGGCGTTCCTTGTCAAACGCACCTTCCAGCACGACTTGCACGCGATTGGCGACGCTGTAGCGCGTGTTCGTGTCACCCGCATACGCGAGGTTGCGCCCCTCTGCGATCCGGCCCGAAACACCGATGTAGAAGTGATAGGGCACGTCGCCCCACGCCGGTTTCTTGCGCAGGCCAACACGTCCAGCGCGCATCGAAAACCCCTGCAACCCCCGCATCTTCCGCTCGAGTGAAATCTTTGGCTGCTGCCGGACGGCTGTGTGGTGGATGATAATTTCGCGCGGCGTCTGCGGCTTCATCCGGTCTGTGCGCGCCGCCTTCGCTCTCCATTCGGCGCGTGAAACGATC
>JBCBXF010000225.1:0-5122 GCA_039816705.1 Pseudomonadota bacterium
CGACGCAGCGGCGCCGGTGTTCGCCGACGCAACGCTTGATGCCAACGTCGGGCATGTCGCCCCGATCCACGACCTTGCGGAGCCTTTAGTGATGCGCCAGAACTCCGAAGCGACGGATGCGATGGCTTTGGCGGACGGGGCGGCCAGGGTGGACGCGTCCATCTCTGCGGCCTCATCCATGGCGGTGGAAGGGACGACTGATGAGACGGAACTTTCCGCAGCGGCGTTGGTCACGACGAATGAAAGTGAGCGGGACATGACGGGTGACGACGAGAGCACCGATCAGACGCGTCTTGTGCGCGGCGTTCAGAAACCAGGCCGGGACGATTACTTCCAGGAGCCGGTGGTTGCCTGGCTCGTGGTGATCGGTGGGCCGGGCCTCGGCGCGTTTCGTCCGGTTTATGAGGGTAACAACGCGCTCGGTCGCGCGCCGACGCAGCGCATTGCAATTGACTTCGGCGATGATGCGATCTCGGCGGAAGAGCAGGCCTATATCCGTTACGACAGTACGGACCGCACGTTCCTGTTCGTGCCTAACCTTGCGAAGACCAACGTGGTGTCCCTCAACGAGACGAAGCCAACGTCCGCCGTGCCACTTACGCCGATGGATGTGATCACGGTCGGGAAAACGCAGCTTGTCTTTGTGCCGTTCTGTGGTCCCGAGTTCGACTGGTCGGAGCTCAAGGCAATCGGATCGGGCGGCGCCTAACGTCTGCGGGTCCCGATACAACGCGCAGGCCACGCCGCATGCCAGACCTTCAATCTCAGTCGGCAGACCCGACGACCGTCGCCGACGCTCAAGCCGACGCCCCGCCGGTGATCGATCGCTATGCGCACGCCAGCGAGGCGATTATAGGTGCGCGGACACATCAGGAAGATCATTGCATGTTTGCGTTCGCTCAGGGCGGACCTGGCAATGCACGCACGGGCGAGCGCGGAACTGGCGAACTTCTCGCGGTGCTTGCGGACGGTATGGGCGGGCATGTCGCCGGTGAGACGGCCAGCCAGATGGTGTGCGCCCGTTTTGCGGAGGTTTATGCGGTGGAACGCACGGTCCCCGATGCGCGCCTGCGTGCCGCGCTAGATGCATGCAATGTGTCGCTTGCAACCGCGATCGCTGAAGACGACACACTCGATGGGATGGGGTGTACGCTCGTTGGCGCGGTGTTTGGCGAGCGCGGCATGCGCTGGGTCAGCGTTGGCGATTCTCACCTCTATTTGTTCCGCGGCCGCTCTCTCTACCTTCTGAATGAAGATCACTCGATGGCACCGGTGATCGACGACATGGCAACGCGAGGGCTGATCAACAACGCCGAAGCACAGTCACATCCGCAGCGGCACATGTTGCGCTCCGCGCTTACCGGTGGCGAGATCGATCTTGTTGATGTGGGTGCAAAGCTTCTTCGGCTTCAGCCGGACGACGTTGTCATCATCGCAAGCGACGGCATCGAGACGCTCAACCATGCGACGATCGCATCCGTCGTTGCCGGACAGGAAGACGGTGATCCGGCGGCAATCGTGGGCGCGCTCGTCGACGCCGTTGAGGCGGCTGGCGATCCGATGCAGGACAACACCACGGTTATGGCGATCCAGCCAAAGTTTGCTTGAACACGACATGACATGTCGTAGTTGACCGTATTGAGCTGGCCTACGGCGTCTTTGCCGCCGTCACGGTGAGAATTTCACCTTGCCGGTACCCTTCAAACACATGCACTCTCGTGACGTGGTGGCGACGGCCACCGGGCAGCAGCGCACAGGGAGGCCGCATGGCAACAACGGAAAAGCCGAGTGCGAGGCCTCGTGCCCGTCGGCGCGCGGGTGGGCGGGAAGCGCGTATCGAGTTGCGTTCGCAGAAACTCTCCGCAGAGACAACGCCGGTCCGTCCCGGGATGCAGGGTGGACGCTATCAGCCGCTAGATGCTGCTGCCATAGAGCGGATCAACGATGCGGTCATGGAGGTGCTGGAAACTATCGGTTTTGCAGACGCCATCTCGACCTGCGTCGAGGCCTGCACTAAGATCGGCGCGGTGTACGAAGACGGTCGGCTCAAATTTCCGCGGGCAGTGGTCGAAGATGTGATTGCCAACGCGGCCCGCGACATCACGCTCTACGGTCAGTCCGAGGAGTTCGATATTCGCCCCGGAGGACAGCGCGTCTATTTTGGGACCGCCGGGGCCGCGGTCCATGTCGTTGATCTGGAAACCCGCGACTATCGCGAATCCTACCTTAAGGATCTCTACGACGCCGCGCGGATGGTCGAAAATCTCGACAACATCCATTTCTTTCAGCGGCCTATGGTGGCACGCGACATGGTCGAGCCGCGTGATCTCGACGTGAACACGGTCTATGCCGCAGTCAGCGGCACGCGCAAGCATGTCGGCACCAGCTTTACGCTGCCGGAGTATGTCGATGAGACACTCGAGATGCTGCACCGGATTGCAGGTGGAGAGGATAAATGGCGTGCGCGCCCGTTTGTCTCGCAATCCAACTGCTTTGTCGTGCCGCCATTGAAGTTTGCCGAAGATGCGTGCGCGTGTCTTGAAGCGGCCGTATACGGTGACATGCCGGTTCTGCTGCTTTCTGCGGGCCAGGCCGGTGCAACGGCGCCTGCACCGATTGTTGGCGCGGTTGTGCAAGCGGTGGCCGAAGTCCTGGGCGGGCTTTGTTACGTCAACGCATTGCGGCCGGGTCATCCTGCGCTCTTTGGGACATGGCCGTTTGTCTCTGACCTGCGGACCGGCGCGATGTCAGGAGGCTCTGGCGAGCAGGCGCTGCTTACGGCCGCGTGTGGTCAGATGGCCAACTTTTATGATCTGCCAGGGGGCAGCGCGGCCGGGATGGCGGATGCGAAACTGCCGGATGTGCAATCAGGTTATGAGAAAGGCATCACCGATGTCATGGCCGGGCTCGCAGGGACAAGCATGGTCTACGAGGCGGCGGGCATGCATGCGTCGCTACTCGGATTTTGTCTCGAGAGTCTGATCATCGACAACGACATGCTTGGGCAGTGCCTGCGCTGCGTGCGCGGTATTGAGGTGACAGACGAAAAACTCTCTGTCGATGTGATCCGCAAGGTCTGTACCGAGGGTCCCGGTCACTACCTTGGCAGCGACCAGACCCTGACGCTCATGCAGACCGAGTATATTTATCCGGATATCGGCAACCGCATGAGCCCGAAAGAATGGGGCGAGGCCGGGCGGCCTGACATCATCGAGGTGGCTATTGCCCGCAAGAATGCGATGTTGGCTGAGCACTTTCCGCAGCACATCTCGCCTGAAATGGATGCGATGCTCCGCGCCGATTTCCCGATAAAACTCGATCGTTCCGTGATGGAGGCGGCTGACGCGTAACGTGGCGTTTAGCCGCCTGTGCGGTGGCCCGTCGACGCCGAGACTCCGGTGTCGGCTACCAAGGAACCGGCAGTGGAAAACCTGTTCGCTGCGGCCATGTTCCGCCACGAATCGTCTTATCTGCCCGTCTGTCATGCGAGTTCAGGGCGCGTCGTAGAAACTTCTGAGTGCCCTGCATCACGTGAATTTACTGTGCGGCACAAAGGACAAATATCATGCGACTGAGCGCACCCAATCTCCTCGTATTCATGATCTCGTTCATCCTGGCGTTGGCTGTCGTCGCCATCCAGTATTTCGGCGCGGTCATTCCGATCATCAGCAGCGTCCCGACGATCACGCTTCTGCTTGCGGCCTACGGCATCCTCGCGATCAGCAACCTGGTTCGTGGGCTTTAGATCACGACGTGGTCCAACGTCTGGGTCTTCAGGCCGACGTGTCAACGTCAGTCGTTCAGATGACAAAGCGCGCACCCTGACTGTGGGGTGCGCGTTTTCATTTTCTGGCCGGCGGACGTTTGCCTCACTGTGCTGTCCAGCCACCATCGATTGTCAGATTGGCGCCAGTAATGCTTCGGGCCATCTCGCTACAAAGATAGGCTGCCATCGCTCCGACCTCCTCGGTGCCCACGAACTCCTTGGTCGGTTGAGGCTTCAGCATGACCTCCGATTTCACCTCCTCCTCTGAGATCCCGCGCGTTTTTGCCGTGTCCGCGAGTTGGTCTTCCACGAGAGGTGTCCAGACATAGCCCGGCGATATCGCATTGCACGTGACGCCATATTCGGCCGCTTCCAGCGCGACCACCTTGGTGAGCCCGACAATCCCGTGTTTCGCCGCGACGTATGCGGCTTTGTAGGGAGACGCTACCAGCGAATGCGCCGATGCGGTGTTGATAATGCGCCCCCAACCGCGCGTTTTCATGCCCGGCAACGCGGCCTGAATGGTGTGAAATGCCGATGACAGGTTGATGGCCATGATCGCGTCCCACTTCGCCGGTGGGAAATCCTCGATCGGCGCCACGTGCTGGATCCCGGCGTTGTTGATCACGATATCTGCCTTGCCGAACTTTTCCTCCGCCAACGTGATCAGACCAGGTATTTCATCCGGTCTCGCCATATTTGCGGGGCAGAACGCAACCGCGTCATCCTTTCCGGCGGCCTTGGCGACAGCTTTGATCGCATCGGCGTTGTCAGCTTCATCGCCGAGACCATTGAGGACGATGTGAGCGCCTTCAGCGGCGAGTGCTTCGGCCATCGCAAGGCCGATCCCAGAAGTTGACCCCGTAATGACGGCAGTGCGGTTTTGAAGCGTGGGCATCGAGCTCTCCTGCGTTGTCTTGCGGACGCGATGTGATCTGGCCCGCGGATAGATGCAATGTCAGTCGTGTTCATCACGGTCCACCCTGTTCGGAACAACCGTGTTCGGTGTGTCGCGGCGTTTACACTGGCGTCTCCGACAGGCAACCATCAGTCGTGTCGCGGCGGCGTGACGCATACGCTCTCATGACATGTGCTCAAAACATCGTGTGGCCGCGCTCTTCGGGCCCGCTCCGCCGCGCTCCGGTGGGGCGCGGAACCGATGCGCTATGGTGGCTGTGGTCATTCCGTGGTCTATCCCGATCAATCCCGCATCTCGATAACCTGGAGCCGATAGATGTCGTTCCGAACGTCCCATCCAAATTTTCAATCGCTTGCCATAAAAACCGTCATTGCGGTGATCGGGGTTGTCGGCCTCGCCATGGCATCGGTGACTGCAACAGCGGCTGACAGCCCAGT
>JBCBXF010000226.1:0-5078 GCA_039816705.1 Pseudomonadota bacterium
CCGTCAGCGACAATATACTCCTTGCCTTCAAGCCGCATTTTGCCCGCGTCCTTGGCGCCGGCATCGGCATCGACAGCTCTCCCGCGATCGCGCGGCAAAATTTCGGCTTGATGACGCTCAGAAATTTGCGGGTCGCTTTCTCGTTTGGATGAAACGGGTCCTTCACCTTGCCGGACTTGTGACGCCGAAAATATTGACGCTTGCCCTGGATTGCGGCGATCGAAACCGGCGTGAGCGCGGGTACGAACGTGCAACGATTGCCTGCGCGGGCAAAGGCTGCTTTCAGCGCGCGCTCCGCCTTAACGCGGGTGCGATTGCGGCGCGGCGTGTGGATCGGCGTCGTCGTCATGAAGACACATTTTTGCATCGGCGGGAGTTGCGAGACCAGCGCCGCGACATCCTGATCGGCTGCTCTGGCGTTCTTGGCGAGGCGCCCGGAACCATTGCCAATGAGATAGAACACTAGCAGATCCGGTGCGTAGTATTTCCTCCGCAACAGCGCCTGGAGTGGTGACAGTTCCTTACGGCAGACATCGAAATTTTTCCCCTCGCCCATCTGATGATAGAGCCGCCCCGGCGTCGCATTATGGCCCCAGACGCTGGCGTTCACGCCCCACGTCTTGTCCTTCTTGCAGAGACTGCTCCACGACTTGCCACTCTTCGTGACCCACGACTGCAGCGAGGTCGAGCGCGCACCGATCATCTGGGTGCGCATGTTTGCGATGCGTTTACGGAGGGCTTCGTCCGTCACGAAGCGGCTGCAATGGCGGTCGAACTTTTGGAAAAAATCCAGCATCAGTTTGCCGGAGCCGAACGAGAGCTGGCTGTCGCCGAGCACGAGAATTTCAGGCGTCACAAACGGTTTGGCGACTGCCGGGCTCAAGCGCGCCAGCAGACCTGCGGCGACAAGCGCAGCGATGACAGCGAGTGTCACGCGTTTGTTGAATGGGCTTAATTCTCCGTTCATGCGTAAGCGTTGCCGGAGGTTGAAGCGGGCGTCAATTGCAGCCACCACACACGCGGCCGTTTCCGGGCGGTTTTGCGCTGATTGGTAAAGCTTCTGACGGTGATGTGATCGGGCGTGTCTGGTAGATGCCGACATATGGTGCACACTACTGATCAAACGATATCGCTCAAAGGCTGCTAACGATGACCAACGTTCTTTCCCGCCGTGCCGTCCTCATGCTGGCAGGCACCGCAATTGTTGGTGGGATGCTCACTGCGACACCGTTCGATCACGCGATCGCCGGCAGTTACTACACTGGTCTCGTAAAAGGGACCGCCGTTGGTGGATATGATCCGGTCGCTTACTTCAAAGCGAACAAGCCTGTCCGCGGCTCGAAAGAGTTCACGACGCAGTGGGATGGAGTCACGTGGCGCTTTTCGTCGGCAGCGAACCGTGATGCGTTCGTTGCCAATCCGACGAATTTCGCTCCCAAGTATGGTGGGTATTGCGCCTACGCGGCAGCGCTTGGGTCAAAAGCCAAGGGCGATCCGCGCGCCTGGAAAATCGTCGGTGGCAAGCTCTACCTGAACTACAATCAGAGCATCAAACGCAAATGGGAGCGCAAGCAAAGCTTCTACATTCAGGCGGCTGACAAGAAATGGAAGTGACGCGCTTCGTTATCGCATAATTGCGAGACGCGACTTCGATACATACTCCGTACGGCGGCGGCGCTAGTGTTTGGCGTCGCCGTTTTGCGTTGTGTCTTTGCCGTAGGTGGCAAAACGCGTGTGGACGTCACGCATTTCCTCGTCCGAGAGGATGACGGGCGCGCCAAACTGGCAGGCGATGGCGTATTGATGCGCGAGCGTTTCAACCTCGTGTGCCAGTTCCAGCGCCTCGCCGGGAGACGCGCCGACAGCCACGACACCATGGTTTGCCAAGAGACAGGCGCGACAGTCTGCAAGTCCCTTCCCGACGGCGTCTGCTAACGCCCCGGTGCCGAAGAGCGCGTACGGGACGAGTGGGATTTCATTCCCTCCGGCGATGGCGACCATATAGTGAAATGCCGGGATCGACCTGCGTGTGCAGGCCAGCGCCGTGGCATGCAGCGAGTGCGTATGAACGACGGCGCGCGCTTCCGGTTGGGCATCGAGTGCAGCGACGTGAAATCGCCACTCGCTCGAGGGGGTCTGCCCGAGATCAGCGGCGTGGCCCGCGCGATCGATACGCACAATGTCGTTAGGTGTCATCTCTTCATAGGACATCGCACTCGGCGTGATAAGGATGCCGCTGCCAAAACGGCAGGAGACGTTGCCGGATCGACCTGGCGAAAGGCCGGATGCCGACATCTGCCGAGCTGCCGCGACAATCGCCGATCGCAATGCCGTTTCGTCGTTCTGCGCAGCTGCAGCCATCTGGGTCAGGCGACCTTCGCCTGCTCTGGGTAAAGTCCACGCAGGCCCGAAGCACTCGCCTCGCAGATGCCGCGCTCGGTGACGAGGCCAGTGACGAGACGGCCGGGCGTAACATCGAAAGCGGGGTTTGCGGCGCTCGTATGCAGTGGGACAATGGCGACTTCAGTCACGACGCCAGTTTCCGTCTTGCCAGCGATATGGGTCACCTCGCGGGCGTCGCGATCTTCAATCGGCGTCGCGAACCCGTCATTGAGGGACCAGTCAATCGTAGAGAATGGGAGGGTGACATAGAACGGTATGCCGTTGTCATGCGCGGCGAGCGCTTTCAGGTAGGTGCCGATCTTGTTGCAGACGTCGCCGTTTGCTGTCGTGCGATCGGTGCCGACAAAGCAGATGTCGACATCGCCGCGCTGCATCAAATGCCCTCCGGCGTTGTCAACGATCAGCGTATGTGGGACGCCATGCGCGCCAAGCTCCCAGCAGGTGAGTGCCGCCCCCTGATTGCGCGGCCGGGTTTCATCCACCCAGACATGCACCTTCACACCCGCATCATGCGCCTGGTAGATCGGCGACGTCGCCGTCCCCCAATCGACGCAAGCCAGCCAGCCGGCGTTGCAATGCGTCAAAATGTTGACCGGAGCGCCGCCTTTGACTTCTGCGATCCCCTCAATGAGTGTCCGCGCGTTGACACCGATCTGGCGGTTTGTCTCGGTGTCAGCATCACATAACGCGGCGGCGTGGGCGTAGGCCGCATCGACACGATCTGCCTCGGCAACCGGACGCAGCGCATGCGCAATATCGTCAAGCGCCCAACGGAGATTAATCGCGGTCGGCCGTTGTGCAGCGAGAAACGCGACGGTGTCTGCAAGTGCTTCGTCCGATGGGTCCGCGCGCATCGCGAGGCACACGCCGTAGACAGCGGTCGCGCCAATGAGCGGAGCGCCGCGCACAAGCATCGCCTTGATGGCATGCGCAGCATCTTCGCGGGTCTCTAGAAGGGTCCGCTGGAAGGCGTGTGGCAGCCGTGTCTGATCAATGATGGAGACGCGCCAACCGTCATCCGCCACTGCGATGGTACGATGCGGAACGCCGTCGATTTTCATCTTTACTCTCCGTCGAATGCGATCAACGCGTGGCTTTCGATACCGTGATCTCGGAGCTTTTCGACGCCCTGCAGAAATGGCAAATCGACGATGAACGCCGCGCCGACAATCTCGGCATTGAGCCGATTGAGGAGCTGTGCGGCGGCGATGGCTGTGCCACCTGTCGCAATCAGATCATCAACCAGCAGCACACGCTCGCCGTCGCGAACGGCGTCTTCATGCATCTCGATGATGTCGGTGCCGTACTCGAGTTCATAGTCTTGTCCGATCGCTTTATAGGGCAGCTTACCCTTCTTGCGAATCGGGACAAACCCGGTGCCAAGCCTGTCCGCGATCGCACCCCCGAGGATGAAACCGCGAGCCTCAATCCCGGCGACAGCCTCGATCCCGCGATTGTGGAACGGCTCAGCCATCCGGTGAATGGTTTCGCGAAAGCCCGCGGCATCGCCCATGAGTGTCGTCACATCGCGGAACATGATGCCCGGTTTCGGGTAGTCGGGTATGGCGCGGATCAGGGCGGCGAGATCGATTGACATGGCAGCCTTCGGGTCGGGGCGCAGACATGGCGCTTTGCACTTACCGGCATCAGGTGCATGGATCCGGGCGAGCGGCAAGTGGATGTTGGCCCGGTGGGCCCGAGGGTCTGCCGACTGTCAACGCGCAACACTGCTACCCCAGGGCGCGCGCGGGAGGGTGCCACCTACGCGTTGAATTTTTCCATGATCTCATTGCGGATGGCGTTGAGCGACGGGCTCCACTTTGCCTCACGCGCGGCCACCAGATTGGCCTCGCTGCGCAGGATCAGGCCATCATTGAGAATACGCAGGGCGTTCGCCTTCAGGGTGGAGCCTGTCGACGTGATGTCGATGATCAACTCGGCCACGCCTGCAGATGGTGCGCCCTCCGTCGCGCCCAAGCTCTCCACGATGCGATAGCTGGTGACGCCCCGCTCTGCGAAAAAGCGTCGGGTCAGCCCGGTATACTTCGTTGCGACACGCATACGGCGACCGTGCGTCTTGCGGAAAATTTCGGCGACATCTTCGAGATCGGCCATTTCTGTCACATCGATCCAGCATTCGGGAACGGCAACCACGACGTTGGCCGCGCCAAAGCCGAGTTTGGCGATGAAATCGAGCTTGGTGTCAGCGTCCGGCATCGTCTCACGCAGCAGGTCTTCGCCGGTGATGCCCATGTGGAGTGCCCCACGTCGGAGCTGCGTCGCGATTTCTGACGCAGAGACAAATGAGACCTCGACATCCGGCAGTGCTGGTATGGTGCCGGTGTAGCCGCGTTCGTCTCCGTCTTTTTCCACCGCAAGGCCGACCGAACGCAACGCCTCGGCAGCGAGGTCCATCATCCGCCCCTTTGACGGCAGGCCGAGCACGAATTTTTCTGCCATCGTGCTCATTCCCCGTCGTCACGGTTGCGGGTGGCAACCACGGCGTTCAGAAGGCGATCAGTATGGATGGCGACACCGATACCGGGAACCGGATGCGGCGCACCCACCGCCTCCAACAGTCGGTCATAACGCCCGCCGCCAGCAATGTATCCTCCGTCTGGCTGACCGTGCGTCACAATCTGGAAGACAAAACCGGAGTAATATTCGAGGTTGCG
>JBCBXF010000227.1:0-5050 GCA_039816705.1 Pseudomonadota bacterium
ACACCGGCCATCATCATCTGATCATCAACGAGAAGATCGAGGGCGAAGAACTCAACGACCCGATCCCCGCCGATGAACAGCATGTGCATTTCGGTGGCGGTCAGACGGAAGTGACGCTTGACCTACCGGCTGGCAAGCACACGCTCCAGCTCGTCCTCGGAGACATGAACCACATTCCGCACAATCCCCCGGTCATGTCCAAGCGGATCAGCGTAACGGTCGAATAAGCAGACCACTCCTGAAAGCCGCCCGCCGACCGTGCGCACCGCGCCGCTGGCGGGCGGTCACAGGTAGCGGTCGCGAATATCGACCGTTGATTGTGCGCCAAGGTCGCCATAGTGCGCATCGAGCCAGGCCGCTGCGCGCGCGATACCTTCGTCCCGTAGCGACTGCAGAAAGCTCCAGTCGGGGCTGAGCTTGCTCGTTGCCGTGAGTGTACGCATCAGCGTATCGCTCTCGATCGAATGAATGAGCATCTTGCGCAAATTACGCGACTTGATCTGCCCGGTATCGATCAATTCCGTGACAAACGCGATCGCACGCATTTCTCTCATCAGTGACGAGTTGAATGAGATCTCGTTGACACGGTCCATGATCGCAGACGCATCGCGTGGGACGTCCGGGCGTGTAATCGGGTTGATGTGTACGATAACGACATCACGACTGTCCGCATTGTAAATCAGCGGATAAATCGGCGGATTGCCCATATATCCTCCGTCCCAGTAGGCTTCCTCCCCAATCTCGACAGCCTGAAAGAGAAACGGCAGGCAAGCCGACGCGAGTACAGCATCCACCGAGATCTCGTCATTCTCGAAGACTTTGATCTTGCCGGTGCGAACATTCGTTGCGGAGAGAAAAAGTCTGATCGGGCATTCTGCGCGCAATCGTTCGAAGTCGACAATCCGCTCGAGAACCTGGCGCAGCGGATTGATGTTCAACGGATTGAATTGATACGGCGACGTCAACCGCGTCATCGTATCGACGATGAAATCTCGAAAGAACGGCTGCCAATCCATCCCCATGAATGGTGGTACGGAAAACGGCCCATTGGAGACATCCGGGATGAGGCGTGATGCGCCGCTCACCTGCTCCCAGAAATCCTGCAGCGCCTCGCGCGCGCCATCCCGTCCACCGACCGTCAGACCATGTGCAAGGACGACCGCATTCATGGAACCGGCGGAAGCCGACGTCGCAGCTTCGAATGATATTCGCGGGTCAGCCAGAAGCGCGTCCAGCACACCCCAGGCAAACGCACCGTGCGCCCCACCTCCCTGCAGCGCGAGGTTCACGATCTTTTTCTGCGATGTCGCGCGCCGTTGTCTGGCCATGGTGGGCTCAGCCCGTGATCGTGTTGACGAGCGGTGCGCCGGCGCACCAGCGCTCAAGATTGTCAGCAAAAAACTCGGTAAATGCCGTTTCCCAGCCCACAATGTGATCCGAGCTGTGCGGCATGATGAAGACATCATCCCGGTCCCAGAGGGCGTGAGTGGCGGGCAGTGGCTCTTCCTCGAAGACGTCGAGATACGCGCCGGCCACGTGGCCACGATCAAGCGCCGCAATGAGCGCTGCCGTATCGCACACCATGCCGCGCGCGGTGTTGAGGAAAAAACTCCCGGGTTTCATTGCTGCGAACGCCGCATCGCTGAACATATGGCGTGTGTCGTCATTGGCGCGCACATGCAGTGATACGACATCAGCATCCCCCAGCGCCGCGTGGAGCTGTTCTGGCGCAAACAGCTTGTCCACATGCGCGACAGGCTCCTGCCTGCGCCGCACCGCATGCACGGTCATACCGAGCGCCTTTGCGTTCTTCGCCACCCAGTCGCCGATCTGGCCGAGCCCGACCACCAGGAGTGTCTGGCCAACAAGCGGTCGAAAACGGATCGGTGCCCAGGTGTGGGCGTGCTGTTGCGCACGATAGCGGAAAAAATTGCCATTGAGCGCAATCATGGCGCCGGTCACCGTCTGTGCCAAATGACGTGCAAGAATACCTGCACTGTTCGTCAGAACAATTTTCTCCGGATCGTAAGGCTGCATCTGCTCATAGCCCGAACCACCGACCTGCACCCATTGCACACTCGGCGCAGTAACAGCCTGATGATGATACTTGCCCGGCAGTCGGGCATCCTGAATGGAGAAGACCGCTTCCGGCTTGAGCGCGTCCAGTTGTGCGCCGATTGCCTCGACTGTTGAAGCGTATCCAACGGTGACGTCAGGAAAGCGCGCCTCGACAACACCTCGGATGTCATCAGGTTGATGGTGAATCATCAAAACAGCTGTCATGTCCGGGCAGACTTTCGGGAGTGAAATGCAGGGGGACTCGCACCCATGTCATTGCAGCCTCCAGACGCGATAGCAACAGGGACAATCGTCGGGGAAAGGTGACGCTGGGAACGTCGCAACGGGCCGCTGAGACGACCATGCTGTACGCCATCCATCGAGCTGTGATACGGCGCACGCATTGAGCGAACCGCCACTTTCGTTGCGGTATGAAGTGCGGCAATTGGGGAAGGACGCGCAGCAGATGACGGCCTTGCTCTGGATTCCCATCAGCATGTTCGCCGCGCTAATGCAGGTGGTACGCACCGCCGGACAGAAGCAGCTCAACGCCCATCTCTCGACGATGACAGTGACCTATGTCCGCTCACTGTTCGGACTGCCATTCCTCCTCGTCTACCTCCTGATCGTCGAGAGTTTCTACCGGGCGCCACTGCCCGCGTTCGCAAATGCGTTTTGGATGTATGTCATCGGGGCGGCTGTTGCGCAGGTCGCAGCCACCTGGCTGCTGATTTACCTTTTCACACTGCGCAATTTCGCAGTCGGCACCATGCTGCCGAAGTTTGATGTCGTGATGACTGCCCTGCTCGCGAGCGTTCTGTTCGGCGACCATCTCACAGGGGTGGGATGGCTTGCCGTCGCGGCAGCGGTCGGAGGCGTCATGCTGATCGGCGTAGCACGACATGACGCCCAGCCCGCCACAGGTCTCATCCGCCTGCTACGCGCTCCGGGAGAGGCGCTTGCCTCCCGCCCGGTGCAGATCGGTCTTGCGACCGGACTTTGCTTCACGTTCTCTTATCTTTTCCTCCGCGAGGCAGGGCTCTCGCTGGGCATCCCCTTCGTGCGCGCGGCCGCATGGACGGTCAATGCGGTCATTGCCGTCCAGGTTATCGGCCTCGGCCTATGGCTCCTCGCAGTGGAACGCGATGAACTTCTCGCGTTGCGCTCTCATCTGCGCCCGTCAGTCTTTGTCGGCCTGACAAGCGCACTCGGCTCGATCGGATGGTTCACGGCCATGACGATGCAGAACGCGGCACTTGTGAAGGTGGTCGGCCAGGTTGAGGCGATCTTCGCATTGCTGATTTCGGGGATTTATTTCCGCGAACGCTCGAATGCGCGTGAGCTCGGCGGTATGGCGCTGATCATTCTTGGTGTTGTGCTTTTCCTCGTTTAAGGCCTCTTTTGCAGTTCATGGCGCCGTTTTTGCCTCCATCATGCGTGTGATCTGAAACGCTCTGGTAAGGCATAGCTGATAGTTCCCTCTTTGAATGGATAAAAATCCGTCAACGCGTGTTGGCGGGGCCGTTCGGGGCAAGGGGGCGCAAATGGCATTGTCGACGCCACAAGAAGATCGAGGATCTGAGCGCAAGCGCGTTTTGAAGGGGGCGAAAATCTCGTTCGCCGCGCGCTGTGCGTCTCTTCCCTGTGTTGTGCGAGACATGTCGGAGACCGGCGCACGCTTGCAGGTGAAGGATCACCTCTCCGTTCCCGATACATTCGAGCTGATCATCGAGCTGGATGGCTTTGAGGTCGATGTCGAGGTCGTTTGGCGCAAGGCCAACGAGGTCGGCGTCATCTTCCTCGATAACCCGAAAATAACGAAAGCGACGCGCACCCAGATCGTCGGGTCATCGGTGCCGAAACCCAAAGGGACGCTGCGACGGGTCAAATCGCCAGCACGTCGACGGCCTGGCGCAGCGACTCGAACAGACATTCAAGATGACGCTGTTTCGTCATTCGATCCTGACAAGGAACACGCTGAAGCACATCACGCTGGAAGCTCTGGCGCCGATAAAGCGCGCGATGGTGAAGTGCCAAGGCTCGCAACCGAACCGACGGTCGATGACGATTTGCGTGTCGAGGATGCGGAAATCGTTCATACCTTCGACGACGCTGATGACGCCGAAGTCTCCTGCGATGCAGCGGTCGCGGCCCTTGCCGACCAGCTCACCACGCTTGAAATCGTCGCCGACGCGCCACCGTCCACCAACTCCAAGCCGCCCCTGAGCGCGACAACCGAGGCCCCGACAATGGATCATGCCCATCCCAATGACACCACGCCGCTGCCAGGTGACGTGATACCGGATGCCTCGGATGCGCGCGAACTCCCGGCGCAGGACGGCGCCCCCGATCAGGCGAGCACGCACGCCACCGCCGCGCCTGTCGAGGCGCCCATCTTTCGCGATCTGTCATCGACAGCGGAGGCTCCGACGTCTTTCAGCGGGCTTGATGCGCGCATCTCTACGGCACTGCAGGCACCAAGCCGTGCCGCTGAAAACATTGTACGTCCCGTCGTGCCGATCATTCCTGCACCTGCGCCGGCAGCGCCATCGATGCAGATTGATGCGCCAGACGCCGGTCAGGCTCTGTCTCCGGTAGCGCCTGCGGAAACGATGGAAACGGGCGTCGCGCAGCCTCAGTCGCACGGGTCCGGCACGTTGGAGGCCTCCATCGGCACCAATGAAGTCGATGACACTGCGACCAACCATCCAATGCCCGAGCGCGAGGCAGATGCTTTGCCTGCGCCATCCGTTTCACTCCGCCCTGAACTCGCGGCATTTGTCTCCGCGTTTGCTCCGTCAGATGTGTCTGCAATCGACCAGCCGACAACCGACGCTGCGCCGAACGCAGATGTAGCGCTCTGGAATGCTGACCGCGCCCACGATCACAACGCCGATCCTGCTTCAATCGTCGCCACGAACGATCAGCCCGATACTGAGACTGCGCTCGCTGATGGTCAGCTGATGTCCTTGAGTGACGCGCTTGCAGGCCC
>JBCBXF010000228.1:0-4933 GCA_039816705.1 Pseudomonadota bacterium
GACGACGAGGTCGGCGCCTTCATCAACGCCCTGCGCAATGTACCCCTTGATCCGTGTGGCGGCTTCGGCGGTCACGACCGGCCCAAAGTCAGCTTCCAGATCGGTCGACGGCCCGATCTTCAGGCTCTCGACCCGAGGGATGAGTTTCTCGATCAGCGTATCTGCTGTCGCCTTCCCGACCGGCACCGCAACCGAAATCGCCATGCAACGCTCACCGGCGGAGCCATAGCCCGCGCCGATCAGCGCATCGACAGCCTGATCCATGTCGGCATCGGGCATGATAATCATGTGGTTCTTGGCGCCCGCAAACGCTTGCACCCTTTTGCCGTTCGCACAGCCGCGGGAATAGATATACTCCGCAATCGGCGACGAGCCGACAAACCCGACGGCCTGGATGTCCGCGTCATCAAGGATCGCGTCGACCGCGTCCTTGTCGCCGTTCACGACATTCAAAATCCCGGCCGGCAAGCCTGCCGCGATCATCAGCTCGGCAAGCCGCAACGGCACGCCGGGATCGCGTTCCGACGGCTTGAGAATGAACGCATTCCCGCAGGCAATCGCCGGTGCGAACTTCCACATCGGGATCATCGCCGGAAAGTTAAACGGCGTGATCCCGGCCGTGACACCCAATGGCTGACGCACCGAGTGCATATCGATGTTGGGTCCCGCCCCTTCCGTAAACTCCCCTTTCAGCAGATGCGGAATACCAATCGCAAACTCGCAGACCTCGATGCCGCGCTGGATATCGCCGTGCGCGTCCGGGATCGTCTTGCCGTGTTCTTTCGCCAACAGCTCGGCAAGCGCATCCTTCTCGTCATTTACGAGCTGGACGAACTTCATCATCACACGTGCGCGCATTTGCGGATTCATCGCCGCCCACGCCGGTTGCGCCGCCTTAGCGTTCTCAACGGCCGCACGCACCTCATCCCGAGACGCAAGGGGCACACGCGCCGCGACCTCGCCTGTCATTGGCCAGAACACATCTGCAAACCGACCCGACGTTCCCGCAACCTGCTTGCCACCGATGAAGTGTCCGTAATCCTGCGCCATGTCTTTCTCCTCGCATCGATGGACTGAAGCTGCGGCGATCAACGGACCGCCGTGCGCGCGCGGACCTTATGGGCGGCAATGCAGCCGGTCCAGCCTCATTTGTCGGCCGCTGGATCGCGCGTTGCCAAGCGCACGTTGACGGCGCGGCCGACCTCGCCCATGCCTCGTTGGACGACCGGCCCTAACCCATGGCGATCACATCATGTCGGCACACGCTGCCGTTAAATCCTCTCCGCCTCCGCGCTCCATCAGGCGTGAACCCTCCGTCACACGCGCGGCCGGATGGATGGTGGGCTGTCTCTTTTCGTTTTCCGTCATGGCGGTGGCAGGTCGTGAGATCTCAGGCGCGCTGAGCACAGGCGAGCTTCTCACTTGGCGCAGTTTGATCGGTGCGCCGGTCATGGCCGTTGCCTTGCTCATGACCGGTCGCGCAGCAAGCCATCTGCGGACGGCCCGCTACGGACTGCACCTGGGCCGCAACATCTTCCATTTCACCGGCCAGTATTGCTGGTTCTATGCACTGACACTGATCCCGCTCGCGCAACTGTTCGCGCTTGAGTTCACCTCACCGATCTGGGTGGCGATCTTCGCAGCCCTGATACTTGGCGAGCGCTTCACGCGATGGAAGGCGCTTGCGATCGCCCTCGGGTTTATCGGCGTCCTGCTTGTCGCGCAGCCCGGGACGGCAACCTTCGGATTGGGCCAAGCTGTCGCGCTGGTCGCAGCTGTCTTTTTCGCCGCCCAGATGATCACAACCAAGAAGCTGACCGAGACAGATAGCGTCGTCACCATCCTGTTCATCATGACACTGATGCAGTCGATGATCGGAATGCTCGTGATTGGCGGACTGCCGAGCGTGCCGGATACAACACTGACCACCGCATGGCTGATCGCGCTTGCGCTCGCTTCACTCTGCGCCCACTTCTCACTCACGCAAGCTTTCACCCACGCCGATGCCACGATCGTCGTCCCCATGGATTTCTTCCGCCTGCCGTTGATCGCGCTTGTCGGCGTACTTCTTTACAGCGAGCCGCTGGACCTGCTGATCCTCGCAGGTGGTGGACTGATCTTCGCAGGCAACTTCGTCAATCTCCGCATGTCCGCTCGTCAAAGTGTCGCCGAGGAAAACGCATGACTGTTATCCAAGCCCAGGGCGTCCATCACATCACGCTGAATGGCGCCGACCGGCAAACCTCGATTGATTTCTGGGAGGGCGTGCTCGGCATGCCGTTCGTGTTCGAGCAGCCCAACCTCGACGATCCAGACACCAACCACCTTTACTTTGACCCGGGCGACGGACGGCTCATCACGATTTTTACCCGCGAGGACCTCAAGCAGGATAGCAGCCCCAACCCGAACGCGACCGGCACACTGCATCATCTTGCATTTATCGTCTCCCGGGCAAGTTACACACAGGCAGCCGACCGTCTGAAAAATGCCGGCTTCCCGAACAGCGGCGAGGTTGACCGCGGCTTCATGGACTCGCTCTATTTCCGCGATCCGCTTGGCCAGCTACTGGAGCTCGCCTGCTACAAATTTGATCCCCCGCAAGGCTTCACGCACGCCGACGTATTGCATCGCGCTCACCTCATCCGCGTAGATGCCGGAGACGTGAACATCTGTGACGCCCATCTCGCTGACGCCATCGCGGCGCTCTCCGGCCTGCGAACAACGCATGCGAATGCCGAGATGCCGACAACCTGAAACACGCCGCGGCCAACTGCGACACACGCAAGGATCGAAATGTGACTTCATCTGCGTCTGCAACCGAACCGAAGGTCGGCTTTGTCTCGCTCGGTTGCCCGAAGGCACTGGTCGACAGCGAGCGCATCATCACGAAACTGCGCGCGGACGGTTATGCAATCTCCCCGAGCTACGACGACGCGGACGTCGTGATCGTCAACACCTGCGGTTTCCTCGACAGCGCGCGGGATGAGTCACTTGATGCGATTGGCGAAGCGATGGCGGAAAACGGCCGGGTGATCGTAACCGGCTGCCTCGGAGCGGATGAAAATCACATCCGCAATGCGCACCCGAACGTCCTCGCTGTCACTGGCCCGCACCAGTACGAGCAGGTCGTCGACGCCGTTCACACACATGTCCCACCACGTGCGACACCTTTCGAAGCGCTCGTCCCTCCATCCGGCGTCCGCCTGACGCCGCGACATTACGCGTACCTGAAGATTTCCGAAGGCTGCAACAACGCCTGCAGCTTTTGCATCATTCCGGATTTGCGAGGCAAACTCGCAAGTCGAACCATCGACAGCGTTCTGCGCGAGGCCGAACGCCTCGTGGCGGCGGGCGTGAAAGAACTCCTCGTCATCTCGCAGGATACCAGTGCCTACGGCCTCGATCTGAAGTATGCACCCGCGTCGTGGAAAGGCGAAGATATCCCGACACGATTCCAAGACCTCTGCGAACGTCTTGGCGATCTCGGTATCTGGGTGCGCTTGCACTACGTCTACCCCTACCCCCACGTCGACCAGATCATCCCCTTGATGCAAACGCCCGGTCTCCTCCCCTACCTCGACATCCCGTTCCAGCACGCGTCACCCGATGTTCTGAAACGCATGCGCCGCCCAGCCCACCAGGCAAAGACGCTGGAGCGCATTCACGCATGGCGCACCATGGTGCCTGATCTCGCCATACGCTCGACATTCATTGTTGGCTTCCCGGGCGAGACCGAGAAGGATTTCGAGATGTTGCTGGAGTGGCTTGCAAGTGCGGAACTTAATCATGTCGGTTGCTTCACCTACGAAGATGTCACTGGCGCCCGCGCCAACGCCCTCGACGGTCATCTGCCCGAGGAGATCAAACAGGAGCGCTACGATCGCTTGCTGACACAACAGCAAGCAACCAGCGCAGCACTGCTGAAGCGCAAGGTTGGCACGGCGATCACGGTGCTCGTCGACAGTGTAGAAGACGGCGTTGCCTTTGCACGCACCCACGCCGATGCACCCGAGATTGACGGAGGCGTGCGTATCGATCTGACCAACGCATCATCCCCGATCACCGCTGGATCTTTCACACGCGTTCTTATCACCGGTTCAGACACCTACGATCTTCACGCGCAGCCAGCTTAAACGGTGTAGGCCGATCGCGTAGAAGCCGAGCACAGTCTCGACCACGCGGTTATTCACAGCTTCCACATGCCGCCCGATTCACCGCGAGCCAGCGCTGTGATTCCCTCCTTGCAATGGTGATTCGCGCGCCGCGCAGGAGAGCAGAACATGGCCAACTTTCGCACACACGTGGGCGTCGGCGTCGTCGCATCGGGAATGCTCGCAACGCTGACGATGGCCTCATCGCTCGTTCCATCCAACGAGTTGATCAAGCTGGCTCTCGTCGGGGCAGTTGGCAGTGTCCTGCCGGACATTGACCTTCAAAACTCCCGCGCCTCTCAGGCGATGTTCTCCTTCCTCGCACTCTTCACAGCGTTCACGTTGCTGTTCAATTTCGCCTGGAAGTACTCAATCGCGGAGATGTGGATTGTCTGGATCGGCGTATTCGTGCTGATCCGCTTCGTCGCACACAATATCTTCCACCGCTATGCCGTCCATCGCGGGACATTTCACTCCGTCCTCGCCGGATTGTTCTTCGCCAGCAGTACCGCGATCATTTTTCATTCCTGCTTCGGGTCAGACCCGGCCATCGCATGGCTCGCCGGTGCGTTCATGTTTTTCGGTTACATGGTGCACCTGATACTCGATGAGCTCTACAGCGTTGACTTCAACAACAATCGCGTGAAGCGATCGTTCGGCACCGCGCTGAAGATCTTTGACGGCAAGCACCCCAAGGCATCATTCGGCATGTTAACCGCGGCACTCGCTGCGTGGTATCTCGCACCAGAGTCTGCGACCTTCTTTGCTCATGTCACAGATCC
>JBCBXF010000229.1:0-4915 GCA_039816705.1 Pseudomonadota bacterium
CGGCGGAAACACGAATGCCAACCGTCTCAAGATCGACATCATCGAACGTGCGGCTCAGCGCGATCAGGGCCGCATCACCCCGCGCTCGCACATCCGCAATGATCTCCGCCGCCGCCGCATCGACATCTTCCGACGTCTCGCGCTTCGATCCAAGAAAGGCGTCGAAAGCAGCAGAGAACCCAGCATCACGGGCGTCGAGGCGATACGTCATCGTTGAGAGCCTTGCAGGATAAAGCGACCCACTGTGCACAATTGCGGCAGCAGTTCACGCGTCGCACGATACGGCGAGTTGGCACGCTAGCCATCGTTATAAGACGCGTCACCTGCATCGGCATCCCGATCCGGCGTCGCACCGTCATCATCCGCAATCGCATGTCGAGGCCGTCCGATCGCAGCGCGACCCTCCGCAAGATCAACGAGTTCCACCTCAATGCACTCAACGTCGAGCGCAATGGCACCATCGCCAGCGAATGTCAGAGTAATCGTTCCGCCAGGGGCGTTCGTCTCCTCAAACTGAATCGCCAGCAGAGACAAAACCGTATCTTCCGCTTTCGGGTCGATCCCTTGCAAACGCGCACGATGCACATGCGAAAAACGCAGCACTGCGGCACGCCGCTCTCCTGTCGCGCTTCCGGCATCGCCGGCATCAACATCGGCATCCCATGCAAACCGGCTTACAATCATCGCAAACCGCCGCGCACGGGCCGCCCAGTCGATGTCGTCGCCCGACAGGACAGCATCCTGCATCTGCGCGGAAATCACCTGCAGATCGCTCGCGTCAAGGGCAATAAGTTTGAGCAGCGACATCCGTCGTCTTCTCTTTTATCGGCAATCAACAGCCACGAGGGCGGAGAGCTGAGCGCGTCTCAGCCCTTCAGAACATCGACAAGCGTGGTACCAAGCGATGCTGGTGACGCCGCGACGGTAATTCCCGCCGACCGCATGGCCTCCATCTTGTCTTCCGCACCGCCCTTGCCACCGGCGATGATAGCGCCAGCATGCCCCATCCGGCGTCCCGGCGGTGCGGTCACGCCGGCAATAAACCCGACCATTGGCTTTTTCCGCCCTTTCGCCGCTTCCTGTTTGATAAACTCGGCGGCATCCTCCTCCGCGGAACCACCAATTTCACCGATCATGATGATGGATCGCGTCTCGTCATCGCTCAAAAACAGATCAAGTACATCGATAAATTCCGTGCCCTTCACCGGGTCACCACCGATACCGATGCACGATGTTTGGCCCAGTCCGGCGTCCGTCGTCTGCTTCACCGCTTCGTAGGTCAACGTGCCCGAGCGAGAGACAACCCCAACAGACCCTCGCAGATGGATGTGCCCAGGCATTATGCCGATCTTACAGGCATCCGGCGTGATCACACCCGGGCAGTTTGGCCCGACAAGACGGGACTTCGACCCTTCAAGCGCACGCTTCACCTTCACCATGTCGAGAACGGGTATGCCCTCAGTAATACACACGATCAGCGGAACCTCGGCATCCACCGCCTCGACGATCGCATCAGCGGCAAACGGCGGCGGCACATAGATGACGCTTGCGTTCGCGCCTGTCGCCTCACGCGCTTCCCCGACCGTGTTGAACATTGGCAGGCCGAGATGGTCACCACCGCCTTTACCCGGCGTCACACCACCGACCATTTTCGTCCCATACGCAATTGCCTGTTCGGTATGGAAGGTCCCCTGCGAGCCGGTCAGCCCTTGGCAAATAACTTTCGTGTTCTCGTCGATAAGGATGGCCATGTGGCGTCGCCTTCGTGGTCTCAAAAGTTCTGGTCGCATCACCGTCGCAGCGCAGCCCCGGCAACACATCGAAACATCAGTGGATTTGCGTCACCGTATCGATCGGATGGGCAAGTCCGAGGTCGTCGTATATCGACGCGGCATCGGAGGAGGATATATCCGTCTGTCGTGGCACTTGCGTTTGTTTGTCATTCTCCGGATTGCTCCAGTTGGAATGCGTCGGCTCCTCACTGTCGAGCGTGCAACCGGATCGGATCAGATGCTGCACGACGAAAAGCCGTTTCATGTGTCCGCCTCCGCGGCGATCACCCGTCGGCCTTCTTCTGCAGGATTGTCACGCTGAGCAGGCCTGCGCGTCCGCCGATATTGGCTTTGGCCACGAGAAACACCTTAATCTCCGCACTGCCGCCCGCCCACGTCGTGACAAGGAAATCACCCGACGCAACATTTTTGGTGATCGGCTCCTTACCGGCGAGCGTTTGCATGTTCGTCATGAAGGTGCTGGTCTCGTGCCCCTCGTCCAAAACAATACTGCAAGACGTCGCGACACCGCCCGCAAAGTCTGGAAACGCCTTTTTCATCCCGTCAGCCGGGCCAGACCGCACAACACCGACGCGATAGAGCCGCGGCCCGACCTGAACGTCCCACCCTTCCAGCACATCCGGTTTTGCGATCGGCGTGAAATTCTTCAGGTCGTCGCCCGTGATCGGTTTCCAGGCGAGCTTCTGTGCCATCGTGCGAATAGCCTGCAGGTTCGGCACTTGCGCGTAGCAAATCCGGTTGAACACGAAAACCGGGTCCTGATTGAACTCGACCTTTTTGGCCGCCTTTGCCTCGCCATGAGATGCGTCACGCGCCATCACACCGGTCGCGATCAACGCAACTGCCGCAAGAAAAACCGCATGTGTTCCCATCAAGCGCGTCATCGCGCGTCGCACCGCACTCATGCCGCGCTCTTCACTTGCGCGACGACCTTCTCCGCAGCGTCATTCAGGTTATCCGCCGAGACGATCGCAAGCCCGCTCTCCGCCATGATCTTCTTGCCGAGCTCAACGTTGGTGCCTTCGAGCCGGACCACAAGCGGGACGTCAATCGCCATTTCTTTGGCGGCCGCAACGATCCCCTCCGCAATGATATCGCAGCGCATGATGCCGCCGAAGATGTTGACCAGAATGCCTTTCACGTTCGGATCGGAGAGGATGATTTTGAACGCATTCATCACCTGTTCCTTGTTGGCACCGCCGCCAACGTCGAGAAAGTTTGCCGGCTCGGACCCATAGAGCTTGATAATATCCATCGTTGCCATCGCAAGCCCGGCACCATTCACCATGCAGCCGATCACACCATCGAGCTTCACATAGTTGAGATCATAGCGTGACGCCTCAACTTCGGCGGGGTCCTCTTCTTCGAGGTCCCGCAGCTCGGCGATGTCTTTGTGGCGGTAGATCGCGTTGGAGTCGAAGTTCACCTTGGCATCAAGACACACCAGCTTGTCGTCTTCCGTCACGACGAGCGGGTTGATCTCCAGCATGCTCATGTCTTTGTCGATGAACGCGCGATAGAGGTTGCCGATCATCGCCGTACACTGCTTCACGAGATCGCCCGAAAGGCCAAGCGCGAATGCAATTTTTCGTCCGTGATAAGGCATGTAGCCGGTCGCAGGATCGATTGTGAGAGAGAGGATCTTCTCCGGCGTCTCGGCAGCAACCTCCTCAATGTCCATCCCGCCTTCCGTCGAGCAGATAAACGCCACTTTCGATGTCTCGCGATCGACCAGCGCGGAGAGATACAGCTCACGCGCAATCGCCGAGCCCTGCTCAATATAGAGGCGTTTGACTTCCTTACCGTCCGGTCCCGTTTGATGCGTGACGAGCGTCTTGCCAAGCATCTGCTCAGCGTTCTCACGCACCTCATCAGCCGACTTCACGACGCGGACACCGCCCTTGCCACTATCGTCACCGGCAAACGTTCCCTTGCCGCGCCCACCCGCGTGGATCTGTGACTTAACCACATAGACCGGCCCATCGAGCTTCTTGGCGACGCTCACGGCTTCCTCCGGAGAGAACGCCACATCCCCTTCCCCGGTCGGCACACCGAATTGCCGCAACACGGCCTTGGCCTGATATTCGTGAATATTCATCTGGCAATCCCTTCAAAGGGGAGAAAAAAGCTAGCGGACAGCGGTAATCCGGCGGTCAGGAACCAAGCGTCGGCGAAATCTGCTGACAGGCTTCAACAAGACCTTTCACACTTTCGACCGAGCTCATGAAGGCCGAGCGTTCGCGCATGTTGAGATCAATCTCGACAACACGCTCCACGCCGCCAGCACCAATTACAACAGGCGCGCCAACATAAAGTCCCTTTACGCCGAACTCGCCATTTAGATAGGCCGCGCACGGGAGGACCCGTTTTTTGTCTTTGAGGTAGCTCTCTGCCATTGCGATCGCAGACGATGCCGGTGCGTAGTAGGCCGATCCGGTTTTCAGCAGACCAACAATTTCGGCCCCACCATCTCGCGTGCGCTGAACGATCTCTTCAAGCCGCGCTTCCGTGATCCAGCCCATTTTGATGAGATCCGGCAGCGGGATACCCGCGACCGTCGAGTAACGCACCAGTGGAACCATCGTATCGCCGTGGCCGCCAAGCACGAACGCCGTGACGTCCTCGACGGACACCTGAAATTCCTCCGCAAGGAAGGTACGGAAGCGCGACGAATCGAGCACGCCGGCCATCCCAACGACCTTGTTCGTCGGCAGGCCGGAAGCCTGTTGCAGTGCCCAGACCATCGCATCCAACGGGTTGGTGATGCAGACAACAAACGCATCCGGCGCATACTTCTTGATGCCCGCACCAACCTGGCTCATCACCTTGAGGTTGATCCCTAGCAGATCATCGCGGCTCATGCCCGGCTTGCGCGGCACACCGGCCGTGACGATCACGACATCCGCGCCTTCGATATCAGCGTAGGCATTGGTCCCACGGATCGCACCGTCAAAGCCTTCAACGGGAGCGGACTGCGCGAGGTCGAGCGCCTTGCCCTGCGGCATGTCCTCGGCGATGTCGAACATCATGACGTCGCCAAGGTCTTTCAGCCCGGCCAGGTGCGCCAGCGTGCCCCCAATCATGCCAGCCCCAATCAGCGCAATCTTGTTCCGCGCCATCGC
>JBCBXF010000022.1:0-2620 GCA_039816705.1 Pseudomonadota bacterium
TCACCGGGAAGAAAAAGAACATCATGGTTCGGCATGGCGGGTGGCTCCGGAATAATGGCGCGCGTGTCGGGGCGCACAGTGGGACGACGTGCCCTATGAGCATCGTCCGGAAGCGGGGCTCCTGCGCTTGCGCAAGGATCTGGAACTCTTCGCCAACCTGCGTCCGGCGATTTGTTATCCGGCTCTTGCACAAGCCTCATCATTGAAACAGGAGCTCGTCGAAGGGCTCGACATCATGATCGTCCGTGAGCTGACAGGGGGCGTGTATTTTGGCGAGCCGAAAGAGATCACGGATCTCGGAAATGGCCAGAAGCGCGCCGTCGATACGCAGCTTTATGAGACCTATGAGATCGAGCGGATCGCTCGTGTGGCGTTCGACCTTGCGGGCAAGCGCGGGAATCTCGTTCACTCGGCTGAAAAGCGGAACGTCATGAAATCGGGCGTTCTTTGGAACGAGGTTGTGACGCGGGTACACGCGGTCGAGTTCAGCGGCGTTAAGCTCGAGCATATCCTGGCGGATAACTGCGCCATGCAGCTGGTGCGGGCGCCAAAGCAGTTTGACGTGCTCGTTACCGACAATCTGTTTGGCGATATTCTCTCCGATTGCGCCGCGATGCTTACGGGATCGCTCGGCATGTTGCCGTCTGCGTCGCTTGGTGCGGCGGATGAAAATGGAAAGCGGAAATCCATGTACGAGCCGGTTCACGGTTCGGCCCCGGATATCACGGGCAAGGGAATTGCCAATCCGATTGCGACCATCGCGAGCTTTGGCATGGCCCTTCGCTACACGTTCGATCTCGGCGTGGAAGCCGACATGCTGGATGCGGCGATCGCCGGTGTTCTAGCGAAAGGGTTGCGGACGGCGGATATCGCAGGGGATGGCGATACGCCGATTGGTACGGGCGCGATGGGTGACGCCATTCTTACTGAGCTGGACGTGCTCTCGAGCTAGGTGCGTCTCAAGCCCGTGCGCACTTGCACCTGATAAACATGACTTGGCCGCATTGCGCCGTCATCGCGTCCATAATTCATCCTGCATCATGGGAGTGATCCGATGTTCTGTGCCTCAGCCCTTCGTCTCAGCTTCACAAGCGGTGTTGTTGCCCTTGCACTCGTGACTGCTGCATCTGCACAGGAAACCGAGGCGAAAGCTCCCAAGTATCCGCCTGCACTTGCAAAACTCTTGAAACAAGAAAAAGCTGCTCGTGAAGCCTGCAAGATTCAGATGTGCGGCGCGTTGCGCGCGAAGGCGAGCGGCGACGATATTGCGTGCAACATCATCAAGACCGTGCCGAAGCAGGACCTGTCTGAGAAAATCAAACAGGCACGTGTCTCGTGGCCATGGGGGCACGCGCGCTGCGAGATGGACCTGAAGCTGGCGCGGCAGATGTTGCTCGATGCGGTTGAAAAGCCTGAGTACGAGGCCGCATTCGGTCAACATGTGGTGACGTGCAACGTCGAGCGGGAAGACAAGGAGCCCTACACCTTCAAGGCGACCGTCAGCCCAACGATTTCTTTTAAGAACGGCAAGGCCGTGGATGGCGCGATAAACTGGGGCGAGGTCGAAGCGCCGTTGCTTGCCAAAGGGGCAATCTGGAGCGCGACAGGACTCGATAACAAGGCGGGTCTTTTCAACGACGATCTCGTCGAAGCCATGAACACGTTCATGGGAAAGAAATGTGATGAGGTGAAAGAGGCGTGGCAAGGCGGCTGAAGATTGCAACTTCGATGTCGGCGCAAAGTCTCTCAAATGCGGAATAAATATCAGCCAAAGTCTTAAATTCTCTCGTCGTAGGCTTTGCGGCAAACCTCTTGGATGACGACGAGAGCCTTCCCCATGAGCCCAATGCTCGCGATGGCTGCAAATTCAGCGCACGTTGGTGAACCGGCGGCATCGTATGCGGCGTCGCACATGCTGCTTGTGATGGTCATCGGCGCTGCCATTGGGCTTGCGCTTGGGATGTCGTGGCGCTGGCTCGTTGCCGCGCTCGCACTTTTTGCGATCGGGAACGGATTTGTCGTCTTCGTTCTTGCGTTACTCATCGGTGTCACGCTTGTGCGCAAGCACAAGGATCGGATCTGGCGATGGCTTGATCACCATGCGCACGATGGCGAGGCCATCCGCACGTCATGGGGCTCGCGGTTTCGTGCCCGCAAAAGGAACATGCACACCGGACAAAAATGGCGGACTAAGCGCTCGCAGCGTCAGCACCGCTTTGGCGAGGAGTTTTCCTCCGGTACCGGCGGGAGCGATCGCATGACACAGCCAATGCCACCTGTCGGGCCCGGACCGGAGCAGGTGCTTGGCCTTGGCGCTGCGTTTACGCGGCGCGATCTTGATCAGGCCCGTCGTCGCGCGGCGAAAGAGTGTCACCCGGATCTGCATCTGCAGGCGTCGCCCGATATGCAGGCGCGTATGGCGGAGCGCATGCGTGCGATCAACGACGCGTATGAGCGCCTGTTGCCGCGCGTGGCTTGATCTGCGCCCGGTGCACACGTGTCGTGCGATTTGCGTTCACGGAAGTGATCGTGGAATGCGGGGCATTCCTAGCGGGCATTCAAGCGCTTCGCGGTCCCACCCACCCGTCTCCGCTGCAGCCTCATAGGTGGACGTCAGGAA
>JBCBXF010000022.1:2630-21843 GCA_039816705.1 Pseudomonadota bacterium
CGGGTGTCGCGCTTTCCCGCACGGCGGCATAAGGGAGAAGAAATTCACCGAGGGTGCGGTCGAACCGTGCTGCTGTCGGCTGAACGCTGCGCGCGTTAAACCCATCAGGAACCGGGTAGGCGTAGGCATAGAACATTGCTTCGTCTGCGCCGTTTCCTCCAGGCCAGAAACCGGCGGAGGACACCTCGTGACTGTAGGCCTCCTGCGTGACGCGATCGGGCAATGCCGGGAAGCCACCAGGATGCAAAGGCGCTGTTCGACCGGAGAAGCGGGTCACGGCCAGGTCAAAGGATCCCCAGAAAAGATGGGCCGGTGACACCTTTCCGAGAAATCCGGTGCGGAAACGTTCAAAGATCGGGGTGATGCGTGCAAGCGCCTGGTGGAAACGGTTTACAGCGTTGGCGTCGTACGGCCTTTCCGTGAGGTCGTTTTTGAACGGGACCGGATCAACCACTTCGTTTGGGCTGCCGTGAATGGCAAATGTGCCGCCAAGGCGGAAGACGATCTCGTCGCACGCGCGGTGGAAAGCAGCCACGCTCATCGGCGCCAAGTCAAAGCTGGCGCGTTGTCCGTCACTCGCTTCAGCGATCACGGCATGATCCTGCAGATCGAACGTCACGGTGATGAGTTTTCCACCGTCTGGCACGGGGCCGGTCGTCAATCCGCGTGGCGTGACATAAAGCGTTGCGTGCCACGAGTGATTAACCCAAGGCGTGTGGGCGAGGCGATATTTGCCAACGATCTGCGCCGCGAGGTGGAGAAAATTTGCGGTTTCCTGCCACGATCCATACGGGATATCCGGCCAGTCATTCTTCGTTTTCGCTGAGTTCATGAGATCGCCTCAGTGTTCTGACGGAGCCGCTCGACTATAACGTCCAACCTCCGTCGATCACATGGGTCGCGCCGGTGACGAAGGCGGACTCGTCGCTTGCCAGATAGACGACGAGCGCAGCAACCTCGTCGGCGGTTGCAAAGCGGCCGATGGGTTGACGGGCCATGAACATTTTCCGCGCGTCTTCGAGATCGCCGAGGTCTGCCATGCGCTCGTTGAGAGAAGGGGTGTCGACCGTGCCGGGACACACAGCGTTGCAGCGGATGTTGTCAGAGACGAAATCTGCGGCGACAGATTTTGTCAGGCCGATAACGGCGCCTTTGCTTGCGCTGTAAACGCAGCGGTTTGGCGGACCGGCAATGCTGGACGCAACCGAGGCCATGTTGATGATACTGCCACCGCCGTTGGCGATCATGGCAGGCAGAAACGCGCGGATGAGACGGACGTGCGCACGGACGTTGAGGTCGAAGGTGCGGTCGAAAACCGCGTCGTCGACATCGAGCACGGAACCAGCGTGGACCCAGCCCGAACAGTTGAACAGGATGTCGGGTGCGCCGACCGTCTCGGCTGCGCGTAGAATGCCTTGCGCGTCCGTGGCATCGAGCGGGAAGGTCTCGATCGCGCGGTTGTCCTCATGCAGTTTGCCGAGCAGTTCCGCGTTGATGTCGGTCGCGATCACTCGGGCGCCCTCGCGAGCCATGGCGAGGGCAGATGCGCGTCCGATACCCGCGCCGGCAGCCGTCATGAATGCGGTCTTGCCTGAGAGGCGACCGGGACCTGTCGCGTGCGCCAGAGTGTCGGTGGTCATTGATGGTCCTCGTCGCGCGTTTCATCAGATTGGCGAACTGTTTGCCCGGCTCGGTTCCGCGTGGCAACTCTGCGCGCATCGCTGTCTTTGCCGTTGCGAAGGAGACAATGTTGCGACACGCGCTCACGATGACGGATGCAGCTTTTCCCGACCTGGCGCCGCGGACAGTCGCCTTGCTGCCGCTCGGGGCGATGGAAGCGCATGGCCCACATCTGCCGATCGGGACCGACACGATCCTTGCCGAGGCGGTCGTGGACGCGGCGGCAGCGGCGTTTCGCCAGATGTCGGGCGGTTTATCAGTGCTGCGGCTGCCAGCCCTCTGGCTCGGCGCGTCGCAGGAACATGGTGCGCGCGTGGGCACGCTTTCAGCCTCAGACACACAGGTTGTCGAGAGTATTAACGCCATTGTGGCCGGGCTCGCTCGTTCCGGCGTGCGGCGCATTCTTTTGGTCAACGCGCATGGCGGGAATATCTCTCCCTCACGCCAGGCAGCTCTGGAAGCTCGCGTGAGGCACGGCGCGCTCTGCGCGGCGGTGCACTGGCAGGAGTTTGGTTTGCCAGACGAGGATGCGCGCATGCCGGATGAATTGCGCTTACGCCCCGCCCAGCGTCGTGACGTGCACGGGGGGTGGATCGAGACATCCATGATGCTCGCCTATCGACCGGATCTTGTGCGGCAACCTCTTCCACCAGCTACGGCAACAACGCCTCCTGGACCCTCGTTCTTTCCGGATGGGCCGGTGCATTGGGGCTGGATGTCGGATGACCTTGGTGCGGATGGGTATATCGGTACGCCCGGGCTGGCATCTGCTGAAATTGGCGAAGCAATTCTCGGCCACGCCGGGGCGGCGTTGGCGGGCGTGATCCGCGAAATGGCAGATGCCGATCTGCCGGTGACTTAGTCAGGCGAACGTTCAGCGACAGTACGCGCGATAGCGGCGCTTCGCCATGTCGACATGGAAGTGATCGCGATGCGCATCGTTGGCTTCCGGCCCGAGGACAGTGCCAAAAACCTCGCAGGCTTCCGAATGGATGCGACGGAGAAAAACGCTCTCGGGTGGGAGGGCGGCAGGCTCTGTCGCCTCCGCTTGTCGTGTGTATTCGCGCGGCGGTGTCGCGGGGACAGCGATGGGTTTTGGTGCGCCCGCGTCGAGATAGGGTTTTAGCCGTACGCCGCGGCGAACCGGACCTTTGAAAGCCGGAAGCGGGATGTCGCTCGTATCGGTGATCGACGCCGATGCGACCAGGCTTGTTGCAACGGCAGCCGTGCGGAGATCGGCATTCGCGATCGGTTTCGGGGTCTTGCGGCGGGTTGGCTTGGACCTCGCAGAAAGTGTTTCAACTGCTTCGTCTTTCTTTTGATCGCGGGCGACGGGGCCCCAATCGCCGAGGAGTGAAATTGTGCGGCCGTCGGCAAGTTTGAATGCTGCGATGTCGAGCGCGTTGCCGTAGGCGTGTTCGCTGAGGCGGCCTGTCTTTGCGTTGTTGCGGTTGCGACAGGAATAACTGGAGACATTGCGAATGCCGACGACCTGTGTGCCGAGGACTTCCGACGCTGCAGGCTGGACGTGCTTTGCGAACCACCTGTGCACGGCCTTCACCGTTCTGCAATTGAGCGTGGCAGCAGGGCGGACCGAAATTCTGGTGCTTTCGCCAAGCTCTGACAGGGCAACCGGCCCTGGCGTGCCGCATGCACCTTTCCGGATCGGCTTCACCGGTGTCACTGTGACCGGAAGTTTCGCAAGCAGTGCGTCGCACTGGTCATAGGCGGTGCGAATTTGCTCAGCGCTCCACACTTTCGGTGGTGGTGTCGCGGCAGCTGCCGCGGTTTTTCCGGCAACGGCGACGGCGGCGGTGACTTTAGCGCGTCGGCTTGGCAGTGGTATCTGCTTCGGCCGCCGCGGCGGGAGCGCCAGTGTCGTTTTCGTAGATGGCGTTGGAAGGCCCTTCGCGGGCTGGGCTTCCTCTCTGGCGGGCCGCAATGAACGGCTTACCACCTCTGGCAGCGCTTCGACCGATCCCGACGCACGTGCTGCGCTGCGCACAGGAAGTGTCGGCGGTTTGTCGAGGATCGGTGTGTCACTGCCGCGTGCGCGACGCCCCCGCCGCTTAGATCCGCGATTGATTGCGCGGCGGACGGAATTCAGAAAGTCGCCAACCTGGTGGCGTTGCACGCCGTGTGTGGCGCTTGATGCGTTTGCATCAGGGCTCACAAACGCTAGCACTGCTGTCGCCAACAGAGCGCCGGAGACCGTTCTTGAGACTGATTTCGAAGTCACGACACACCCCCCGATGCGATACGCTCTGCGAACACTGCTTGTCACTTAGATGACCAAACATGGCGCGATTGTGTGGCAACGGGAGGCCTTGGGGGCGGTTCCGACGTGATCTCGTTGCGTGACGGTCAGATTTTTGGTGCCGCGAGCGCTGATCCCGTCGTCGGTTCGACGCGTTGGTTGGCGACGACAGCCGTTGGTGCCGGTCGCTTCCACGGATTGGATTTGAACCACGCCGTAACCCGCGCCACGACGACGAGCGCCAATGCACCGAACACGTTGACCCCGATCACAACCAGTGGATGCTGATCCGTTGCGCTCAGCAACACGCCGCACAACTGCGCGATCACGAGGCTCGCGAGGAAAACCGCAAGAGATTGCTGGCCAACCTGTTTCACGGTTTCGACGACGCGACCTGCCCAACCGTGCTGCGGCAGATTTCTGCCGAACTCGCCTGCCGCGACCCAGGCAAGGTAGGCGACAGCAAGAAAGTGGAGATACCTGAACAGGCCGAAGTACGTTTTCGTCACGAGCGCTGCGATTGCGCTGCGTGCCTCTGAAAGGACGGGGAACGCCTGCAGCAATACAAAGTAGTGCAGCGGGATGGCGATGATCACGATTGCGATGCACAACAAGATCAAGTCGCGACGGACAGGCGGGGGTGGCAGCCAACCGCGCATGAATGCAAACCCGGTGAAGAAAACGAGCTGCCATGCGAAGGGATTGAAAAACCATGTGCGCTGCGACCACGGTTCGGCGGGGAGGTTTAACCCCTGGAAAATCGGCACATCGAGGACGGCGATCCAGGGCTGGCTGGCCGCGGCCCATGTCAGCACGGAGGCGGCAATCGCATAGTTCGTATTGATGCGAGCGAGCGCCATCACCAACGGCATCAGCGCAAGTATGACGATGTACATCGGCAGGATGTCGAAATAATTCGGCACGTAGGTCAGCGTCAGCAGGCCGACCAGATTTGGACCCGGGTCGTTGAAGAACGGACGGAGATTTAATCGGTCAATGAAGTTCTTGTCGAACGCGCCGGTCTGATCAATTGCCATCAACATCGTGGCAATGACGAAGAAAACGATGATCTGTGCCCAGTAGACCTGCCAGACACGATGGAGAACGCGCGCCGTGCCCATCAGCCAGCCGTGCCGGTCAAACACCGCGCCAAACGCGATCGCGGACGCCATACCGGAACAAAAGACAAAAATCTCAGTTGCGTCCGAAAAACCGAAGCGTGCCGGGATCCACCGCACGAGCGGGTTCAACGGCGTGTGGGCGATGAAGATGATGAACATCCCGATGCCCCGAAAGAAATCGAGACGGGGATCGCGGATGCGTTTGGCTGGAGCGGTAGACATGGTCAGATCTGGCGTTGGTTTCGCGCTGGACGTCGGCTGAGGCTTCTCGCGGCTGTGTCCCTTGCTGCGGAGCTCCTGCGTGTATCAGGTCATCAGATGCAACGGTCAGACTTCTCTCAGCTTAGGATTCAGGCGACTTCGCGGTTTTTGATGGCGATATCCCGCGTCTCGCTTATCAATCCTTCGATCGTGTTGCGGCGCGTTAACGTGTATCCGTCCACGCCACCGCGTCGGCTGGCACGATCATCCACCAGACGTCGCGCTTCGGGAAGGGCGCCTGCGCGGATCGCCGCTTCAATTGTGATGCGTTCGAAGACATCACGCTGCGCATGGCTGCCGCCGATCGTCGGCATGGCGTCGCGCGCGGCCCTGAGGTTGGCATATGCGTTGACGTAGTTGCCGTCGCTGAAGGCCATCAGGCCAGACGCAGCATTGAGGCCCGGGTGTTCCGTGATGCGTGCCATATCGCCGTTACGGCCTGCGTCCATGCGCATCCGATACAACAGGCGCGTCGTTGCGCGGCTTCTGTCGCCGCCGAGCAATGATAGCATGTAATGCAGATCGGCGAAGACAACGCAGCCGTCGTTGACGCGGGTCTCGGATATCGCTGCGAGTTCTTCCCAGCGATCTGCAACGTCGACCCCCTCAAGCTCGAGGCGTGACAGCAGCGATGCGGCGTTCGAGATATCCCGATAGTCGTCGGTTCGGTCCTGACGCACTTCGGCGTCGTAGAGGCGAAGCACTTCGTCATAGGCGCCGGTATCGAGATAGAACAAGGCGAGGTGCCACCACACATGGTAGCGGAAGTTATTGCAGTGACGCCACGCGTCGGTGCGGTCTTCAATCCATCTCACGCCATCGCGAGCGCGCGCCGTCATGTCAAAGACGTGCGCGACAGCGTGCAAGCCCCATGCATCATCCGGGGCGAGCTCGAGCGCACGGCGGCCAGCTCTTTCCGCGGCAGCCTGATCGCCCGTTTCTTCGAGGGTGAATGCGTGACACCCGTGCATATAGCCGGTGATCCGCTGGTCCGCGCCGTAGGCGGGGAGCACGGCTTCGATGGATTTGCGCATGCCCGAGGCGTCGCCGATTAGGAAGCGGATCGCATGGCAGAGTTTGACGGCGAGCGCGTCATGCGGTGCGTCTGCGAGGTAGGTGTCGAGGATGTCGGCCGCTTTGAACAAACGATCTGAGAGGTAGGCATCCAGCGCGGCAATATAGGTCTGCGTACGTGTGTCCACCGCGCCATTGTCCTCCGCGGCACGTCGCGCGTAGCTCAGCGCTTCTTGCGCTGTCTCGACAAGCTCGCGGCGGCCAAGCAACAGGCTGAACAACCCGCGGCAGGCCTGACCCAGCGCAAATGTTGGTGCACACGACAAAAGTGCTGCCAAGTGATCGCCGGTTCTGGCGTCGTGGGAAAGAAAGGCAATATTCAACGCGTCCCACGCGTCACGGGCGTTGGATGTTTGAAAATGGACCGGACACCCATGCACGTCGAGCGTCGCGGGAGAATAATGTGTCATGGAATATCACTCCTGTATTGAGGTGTGACGATATCAGGTGTTCTGCCGGCCATCCTAAGGCCAATGCACCTGCTCACAGTCACTTTCACGCGAGCGAAATCTGCTGTTCAGCCGTCATGCGGACACGCATCACAGTCATGCGACGAGCGCGCGCTTACATTCCCTGTTCCGCACCGGCAACTGCGGTGTCAGCAAGTAGCGGACGCTGCGTTGGGTTGTTTTTCTCCCCGAGCAGGCGGCGCAGAGGGAGCGGCGGGCGACGATCCTCCGGTATGTTGCAAATTCCGGTGGCGCACGAAATCCGTGCTGCCGTCCGCGATGACGTCGCGACTGCGAACGGGATCGCAAGAGTAAAGCCGAGCAGAACGGGCGCGCCCCAGATCAGCAGCGACGGCGCGTGCAACGCGACCAACGCGGTCATCGTGATGCCTGCGAGCGTGTGGAGCCAAAACATGCGAACGGCTTCACTCCAGCGGATGCGCTCCGGCTCCCGTTGCTGGGCAGTCCATTCGAGCTTACGCCCGAGGAGTAGGCCGACAGCAAACACCGCGATCGAGAAACCGACAATGGGTGCCATCAGCATCGACATCACGAGTTCAATCGCGCCGCCAACAGCGATGCGCATTGCCCCGCCATAGCGTTTACGCTGCCGTGCGTTGATCAGGATGCTCGCGAGCCCCATCAATTTTGGCATGAGGCTCATGGTCAGGATGAGTGCGAAAAGCGCAATGCCCCACCCCGCCATAGCGCCGATTTCGCCATTCATCGTTGCGACGTTGATCGTGCCGAGGGCGAGGAAGGCCATCCAGGCAACAGGGCTCAGATACATCAAGATGGCCAGAAACAGTTGCACGCGGGACAGCAGCGGTGTGTTCGGCATCGCAAGCAACTGCCAGTACTGCATGTTGCCCTGACACCAGCGAAGCTCACGGCGAATGAAATCAGGCAATGAGGGAGGATTTTCCTCCCAGCTCTCATCTTCCGTCGCGAGCACGCGCACCTCATACCCGGCGCGACGCATGAGAACGGCCTCAACCTGGTCATGGCTAAGGATGTATCCGCCGAGTGGCCCCTCACCCGGAAGTTTTTCAAGGCGGCAGTGACGCGCGAATACATCGATCCGGATCAATGCATTGTGTCCCCAGTAGGGGCCACAATCGCCCTGCCACCACGCGCTGCCGATGGTGAAGGCGCGCATGCCGTGGCGCATACCAAACTGGAAGGTGCGCGTGAAAAAGCTTACTGCCGGAGCGCCAACGACGAGGCCCTGGAGCAGTCCGATACGTGGGTTTTGTTGGAGTGCCCGTACCAACCGCAGGATCGCCTTTGCGGACATGAAGCTGTCGGCATCGAGCGGCAGGAAGTAGTCATAGTCGTCGACATGGCGATCGCAGAATTCCTCGATATTGCCGGCCTTGAAGCCCTCATTGGATGTTCTGCGGCGATAATGAATGCGTCCACGTCGACCGGCTTCGCGCTGCCAGCGTGCGACAATCTCCTCTTCGCGGGTGGCGATTTTCGGATCAGTGGTGTCGCTCAGGACATGGAAGTCGAAGTGGGAGAGCACGCCTGTGCGATCGAGGTCGGCGAATATGGCGCGCAAGCGGCCGATACTGACCGCCGGGTCCTCGTTCCGGATCGCCATGACAACAGCCGTGCGCGTGGTGATCGGGTCGGTTTCGTCAATGTCGGCGAGATCCGGGTTGACCGCGAGCATCGGATTGGTGTCCCGCGCCAGAAGCCCGAACCCGATCACCGCGTTCCAAAATCCGATCGAGAGCCATGGCAGCGTTGTGACATACGCCGCCATCATACCGATCTTCGCCAAACTCCATCCGCCGGGCGCGAGGAGTGCTATCATTGCGGCGGTGAGTGCGCCTACCGTGAGCAGGTTGACCACAAGTATGGTCCAGCGCCGCCAACGGAGTGTCAAAGCCTGGTTCGGGGTGTGATACCGCGCGTTCGGGTGCGCTTGCGCAGGTTGCGCGAAGATGTGGGTCATGCAAATCGTCTCTCGGTCCTGATCCGGCGCGAAGCGTCGGAAACCTCAACTTTCACAATCGTGGATCATTCATGGAGAACGATCCGGCGGCGCCAAGCGCCTCAGCCCACGACCGCTCCTTTAGCGCGCTTTGGTACGAGGCCAAACGAAAACTCACGGTCCGCACGAATTCGTTACGTTCGGCAACAGAGCGTGAGATCACATTACGTGCGCAGTGGAGCGGCGTGAGCCGCGGCACGGAGAAACTTGTGTGCGACGGCTTGGTTCCAACCTCGGAAGCTGAGCGCATGGCATGTCCACATCAGCTGGGGCAGTTCCCCTTCCCGGTCATGTATGGGTATGGATTCGTTGGCGAAATTGTGGACGGCGCCCGGGAGCGCCGCGGGCGGGCCGCGTTCTGTCTTCACCCGCATGCGACATATGCTGTCGTTCCAGAAACGGACGTCCATTTGGTGCCCTATGGATTGCCGGCACGGCGTGCCATCCTGACCGCCAACATGGAAACAGCGTTGAATGTGGTTTGGGATGCCCGGATAAGTGGTGGCGATCGCGTTGTTGTGATGGGCGCCGGCGTTGTCGGCCTGCTCGTTGGGTATCTTGCAGCGCAGTTCCCGGGTGCGACCGTCTTGGTGTGTGATCCGGATCCGTCACGTCGAGCGCTCGCCGAAACTCTCGGTTGCGAGGTGGTCGCGCCGGATGCCGCGGCGGAGTGGGTGGATGCAAACGACGGGTTGCCGTTTGACGTTGCTATCAATGCCAGTGCCTCTGGGGAGGCCTTGACGGCGGCGATTGACCTTCTTGGCGTCGAGGGGCGTGTCGTGGAGGCGAGCTGGTTTGGTGCGCGATCCGTAGACCTTCGCCTTGGTGGCGCGTTTCATAGTCAGCGCTTGCAAATCGTCTCATCGCAGGTGGGGCGCATACCGGCGGATCGGCAAGCGCGGTGGACGTACGCGCGGCGCATTGCGGTGGCGCTCAGACTGCTCGATGACGATCGGCTCGATACGCTGATCACGCACGAGGTGGCGTTCGATGAGGCGCCAGATGTCTTGCCGCCACTTTTCGATGATCCAGAAGCGCTTGGTATTGCGTTGAAATATCCGACAGCCGAGCGGCGCGCGCCGTCAGCCCGTTAGCTGATGGGCCCATGCCGCAGCCCACTTTTGCTTTTAAGGAATTCGCTTGATGTTCGCTTTGGAAGTTCGCGATCATGTGATGATCGCCCACAGTTTGCCAGGTGAGGCGTTTGGCCCGGCACAGGGAATGCACGGCGCGACCTTCGTGGTGGATGCCGCGTTCTTTCGCAGCACGCTCACCGAAAATGATATTGTTGTCGATATCGGTCTCGCCGCCGATGTCCTGCGCGAGCTGCTCGCGACACTGAACTACAAAAATCTCGATGAGCTGGACATCTTCAACGGGAAGCGGTCGACGACCGAGGTGTTGGCGAAGTGGGTTTTCGACGGGCTTGTTGCTGCGGTGGCAGATGGGCGGCTTGGTGACGACGCCCGCGGGATCGAGCGCATACGGATCACGCTCAACGAAAGTCACGTTGCCCGTGCGTGGTTCGAGGGCTCAGTGGACGGGGCAGCGCGCTGACCGGGGGGTCGCTCAGGAGGGGCTACGATGCGGCAGACGCTTTGGTTTGCAAGTCCCGGTGACCCCGACTTGCGGACCGGTGGTTATCTCTACAATGCAGCGATCTGCGCGCGGCTCGGATCGCATGACTTTGACGTCAAGGCGATCCGGCTTCCGGATGCGTTTCCGCGTCCGACCAAGTCTGACCACGTCGAGGCCGCACGGTTGCTCGGGCGCGTGCCGTCAAATGATCTGCTCGTCGTCGATGGCCTTGCATTCGGTGCGGTGACCGCAGACGTGCTGGCGGCCATTCGTGCCCCGACGGTCGCTTTGGTGCACCATCCGTTGGCGGATGAAACGGGGCTGGCGCCTGAGGCGATCGCGGCCTTTGAGGCATCTGAGCGGACTTCGCTCGCTGCGGCGGTTGGTGCGATTACGAGCAGTCCGTCAACAAGCGCGACACTGGTCGCGCGGTTCGGTGTTCCGCCCAGGCGCATTGCGACTGTCATCCCGGGCGTTGAGAAGCCATCCGTCCAGCCTGCCTGCGGGGCGGGGGAGGAGCCGTTGATCCTGAGCGTCGGCTCTCTGACACGCCGAAAGGGTCATGATGTTTTATTGGACGCGCTGGCGCAGCTGCTTGATCGTTCGTGGCGTGCCGTGATTGTCGGATCGCCTGACCTTGCGCCTGAAACGGCGCGTGCGTTGGAAACCAAACGTGCCGCTCTTGGTCTGGTCGATCGTGTGACGTTCGCCGGTACGCTTGAGACTGATGCGCTCCGTCAACTTTATCAGTCGGCCGATGTTTTTGCGCTTGCGACGCGTCATGAGGGGTATGGCATGGTGTTTTCCGAAGCGATGGTCCACGGCCTTCCGATTGTGAGCTGCCGTGTGGGGGCGGTGCCCGACACGGTGCCTGAAGAGGCGGGGCTGCTTGTGCCGTCGGAAGATGCCACGGCGTTCGCGATGATGCTCGCGCGGCTTCTCGACCATGATGCACTGCGTGCGTTGAAAGCGGCGGGTGCGGCGCGTGTCGGTGCTGCGTTGCCGGACTGGGATCATGCAGCGTTAGCGTTCGCGGCAGCGCTGAAACGGTTCGCACGTATCCGCACGTCGCTTGCCGGGGTCCCAACATGAGCGGTTTTTCTGCTGACTGGCTGTCGCTGCGTGAAGCGGCGGATACGCGTTCCCGGTCTGACGCTGTCATGGCCGCGGCGAAGGCGCACTTTTCCAGCGCGGCGCAGATTTCAATCTGTGATCTGGGCTCAGGGACGGGGGCTTCCGTGGAGGCGTTTGGCGCGCTCTTTCCGCGTCTGCAGCAGTGGCGTCTCGTTGATATTGATGCCTCCAACCTTGAACGTGCGCACCTGCGATATGCCGAAAGCGATGCTGTCATCGTCACCACGCGGGTGCATGATCTTGTGGCATCGCCGATCGCTTGGGCAGACGGGACGGATCTCGTTACGGCGACGGCGCTTTTTGATCTTGTTTCGCAGGATTGGCTGGAGGCTTTTGTTGCAGCGCTTGCCGATGCGCGCCTGCCCCTGCTGACCACGCTGACCTATGATGGGCGCCATGTTTTCTCTCCGCACCATCCGGATGATGCCGAGATGCATTGCGCGTTCGATGCGCATCAGATGGGAGAAAAAAGTTTTGGCCGGGCGCTTGGGCCGAACGCCTGTGAGGTGATGATCCGGCTGCTTCGCGCGCGGGGGTATACGGTCATGTCTGGAGATAGCGCATGGCGGCTGTCATCGTCGTGTGATGCTGCGCTGATCGAACAGCTTTTGCGTGGATGGGCGCATGCCGTGGCCGAGGCTAAGTTGGTCGATGCCAACGTCGTTGATCATTGGTTGGAAGCGCGGCGCGCGAACACGGAAACGCTGATCGTCGGGCACACGGACATCTTTGCATATCCGGGCTCGTAAAACCTGTCAGGTTCAAGAGGAAAAGATTCCAATTTGATCGAACTCCGCGCGCAACGCGTAAGGTTAAGACACTCAGGCCTCAGCCGATCTGCCATTGCCGTTGTGCGAAGCCAGGCAGCAGTCGAACAGCACATCACCGCTTTCAAACGGGATGACAGTCACTTTGGGACGGATGGCATGATCAAGATGATCAATCGCGCTGAGGTGAATGCCAGTCGGACCGGAGCCAATGATCAACGGACCGGTCAGGATGTGCAGTCGATGAAGCGTGCCCGTGCTGAGGAAATTGCTGACCGTTGTCGCGCCGCCCTCGATCAGGAGCCGACGCAGGCCATGTTCATTCAGCGTGTCGACGATCGTCGCGGGCGTGAGTGGTGTGTCGGATGCGACGGCGACCGTCTGAATGTGCGCAGGATCGTCCGACCGTGCCGGGCCGAAGACGATGACGCGGGCGCCATCGTCACGAAACACGTTGCCGCTTCTGGCCGCGCGGCGGTTCGGGTCGATGATCACGCGCGCCGGATTTTCGCCAGTGACGTGGCGAACCGTGAGCGCGGGGTTATCGAGGACTGCCGTGCTCGCGCCGATCACGACAGCGTCGACCAATGCGCGCAATCCGTGCAGATGCTCCAGAGCCGCATGCCCATTCACGTAATGCGAGTGCCCATTGGGTGTGGCGATGCGGCCATCCAGCGATTGCCCGAGCTGTGCGATCACGAACGCGTGATCATTGGCTCGTGCACGAGCGAGGCAACCGAACCGTTGCCACAGTCGTTCACTACCATGTTTCTTGATCAAGGACGGGCTGCGCGCTACGTCGCTCAGTCTTTCCCAGGCAAGGGCCATTTGGCTCTCAACTAAAGACCTCGGGTTTCTCATGACCATTACCTCATCGTCCACGCGCTCGGCTACGGCCGTGTGCGCAGCCTCTTCCGATGCCCCCACTTATGCGCAGGAAACACCCGGTATGGCGTCACACGTGTCTCGCCTCTCCGTTGAACGGATCATTTCGGAATTGCGTTCCGGCCGCCCAATACGGGTGACGAGCGGCGGTGATAGCCGCGTTGTATTCAGCGTTGAGATGCTGCTGGATCGCACGGACATCTTCGCCGAGGCGACGGACCACGCTGTGGCGCGCCTGGTGCTGCCGCAAGAGCGGCTTGCGCATCTTGGCGTGACACTGAGCAGCGCCGGCGCAATGCGCGTTATTGCGGGCGAGCATGATCTTGTCAGCGATCTGACCATTGCACGCGCGCTCGACGAGGTGCCGGCGTTTCAGAATGCTGACCTGATCGAGAGTACGGCGATTGATGCTGTGAAGTTTGCACAGCTTTTGCCTGCGGTCCTCGTCGTGAAGCCGGAGGATCCGGAGGCATACGGCTGGGCTCTCGAAGTGACTGTCACTGCGCTCCAGTCCTATCATCATGAGGTTGCGCGCGGTTTGGAGATCGTCTCGCGGGCGCCGGTTCCGCTTGAACGGGCCGAGAACACGGAGTTCGTGATTTTTCGGGGTTCTGATGGATTGAAGGATCAGGTTGCGATCGTTGTCGGCGCACCCGATCCGAGCCAGCCGGTGCCGATCCGGTTGCACTCGGCCTGTTTGACCGGTGATCTCTTCGGCAGCCTCAAGTGTGATTGCGGCGAACAACTTCGACGCGCGATAGCCGCGTTTGCCGACGGTGGTGGTGGCGTTCTGCTTTACCTGGATCAGGAAGGGCGGGGGATCGGGCTCGCGAACAAAATGCGGGCGTACAAGCTTCAGCATGACGGACTTGATACGCTCGATGCGGATCGACAGCTCGGTTATGGCGAGGACGGTCGGCGCTATGAGATTGCCGCGCAGATGGTTGCGATGCTCGGGTTCCACAAAGTCTCGATCCTGACGAACAATCCACGCAAGATCGCGGCGCTCAAAGCCTACGGCGTTGAGGTGGCGGATCGGATTGCGCTGGTCGGGACACCGAACCCGCACAATGCCCGCTATCTTAAAACGAAAGTCGAACGCTCCGGTCATCTGGCCGAATAGACGCGCGGTCAATATCGCTCTCTTTTGAAAACGCCCGTCCGTCTTAACAGGCGGCGGGCGTTCTTGTGTGTGCGTGCGGTGCATGGTCGAATGTGGCCGAGGCGATCATGCCGATCATGGTGGCGCATGTGAGTGGTGAGCACGACATCGAATATACGGATGCCTTTGTTACCCAGCTTGAGGCGATCTGGGGTGAAGGATTTCTTTCGCCCGGTGGAGCGCAGGAAGTTGCAAAGATTGCCGAGCACCTTCCCGTTCATGGCGCGCACGTGCTCGACATCGGCACCGGGGCCGGTGCGCCTGCCGGTTTGCTCGTGAGTGCGCACGGCGCAGCACACGTCACAACCAGCGATATCGAAGCGCCTGTCCAAGCCAAAGCTCAGGCCCGCTTTGAAGCGGCCGGGTTGGCGGACCGGATCACACCTGTTCTCGTTACGCCCGGACCGATGCCATTTGCAGACGCGGCATTCGACGGGGTATTTTCCAAAGACTCCATTGTGCAGGTGGAGGATAAATCGACGTTGTTCGCCGAGGCCTTTCGGGTTCTCAAACCGGGCGGCTGGATCGCGCTGAGTGACTGGCTGCGCGCGTCGGAAAACATGACACCCGAGATGCACGCGTACTGCTTCGAAGGGCCGATCACGTTCAATCTTGTCCCGATCGCCGAGACTGCGGCGCAACTGCGTGCCACCGGCTTTTCTGATGTCGAGCAGGTCGATCGTAGCGACTGGTTCGTGACGCAAACGCGTCGTGAGGTCGAGGCGTTGGAACACGGACTGGAGGCAGAGCTGGCGCAGATAATAGGTGCCGAAGCAGCGGCCAGTTTTGCGGCGCGCACCCGGCTTCGACATGTTGTGACGCAGCAGGGACAACTGCGGCCCGGTCATCTGCGCGCCCGCAAGCCGATCGTTTGATCCGCGAGGCAGGTATATGCCCGCCTCGCTTCGACAACTGTCACATCGTGAGCGATTGACGCACTGGCTCAGCCATCGCCTTTCGTGAGCGGTGGAAAGCGCGTCTGGTCGGCTGCGACAGTCCAATCCATATGATTGCGGACATATTCCTGAGCCGCATCTCGTGGCGGATTATAATCCCACGAGGTCATCGCGCCGGCGTTCATTGCATCATAAATCGCCCGACGCGCTTTTTGTGTGGCGATAACATCGCTTCGGATGTCCTCACTCTTCCAGCGTGCGGCAACCTCTTCTGCAAAGGCACCGGCACGATCCGCGTGTTTCGGTACGTCGGCGAGGTTCGTCAGTTCTGCCGGATCGTCTTCGAGATTGAACATCAGCGGCGCGTCTGCATCACAGTGGATGTACTTCCACGGGCCGCGGCGGATCATGAACACGGGGTGCGAGGTCATTTCTGCGCAGTATTCGCCAATGGCCTCGTCGCCCGTGTCATCCCCGCCAGTCAGCGCCGGCCAGAGAGAGCGGCCGTCGATCGGCTGGCCGAGGGCCGGTTTTTTTGTGCCGTCCTGAGATGCGATATCCATCATTGTCGGGAGGATATCGACCAGGGAGCAGGCATTCGTCAGGCTGCGGTTTGCGACGCCCGGACCTGCAACGACGAGGGGCACACGCGCCGAGTGTTCAAAGAAGTTCATTTTGTACCAGAGGCCGCGTTCACCGAGCATGTCGCCGTGATCCGCGGTGACGATGACGATCGTGTTGTCGAGCATTTCCGCTTCTTTCAACGTCTGCACGAGCTCACCCACCTTGCTGTCGAAGTAAGAGGTGTTGGCATAGTAGGCGTGGCGGGCGTCGCGGATCTCGTCCTCCGACACGTCGATGACACTCGCTTCAATGCCGTCCATGAGGCGCTTTGAAAAGCCGTCCTGCTCATCGCGCGTGAGGACGTGCGCGGGCATGTCGATGTCATCCGATGAATAGAGATCCCACCATTCCTTGCGCGCCACATAAGGATCGTGGGGATGGATGAAGCTTGCGACGAGGCAGAACGGTTCGGCCTGCTTGCAGGCATAGTCGAAGATCTGTCGCTTTGCGGCGAACGCAACCTCTTCATCGTAGGCGAGCTGAAACGTTGTGGCGCCGACGCCCGCTTCTCGGACGGACTCCATGTTGTGATACCACTTGTCGATGCGTTCGTCCGGCAGTTCCCAGTCCGGGGTCCACGCATAGTCGGAAGGGTAGACGTCTGTGGTGACGCGGCTTTCGAACCCGTGCAGCTGATCGGGCCCGACGAAATGCATCTTGCCGGAGAGGCATGTGCGATATCCCATCATGCGAAGATAGTGCGCGAATGTCGGCACTGCGGAGGGAAATTCGCTGGCGTTGTCATAAGCTGCGATGTTCGTGACCAATTGGCCGGACATGAACGAGAAGCGGGATGGTGCGCACAAAGGTGCGTTGCAGTAAGCGGCATCGAAGCGTGTGCCGCGTGCCGCGATCGCATCCATATGGGGGGTTTTCACCACAGGGTGGCCGTATGTGGAGGTAAAGTGTGGGGCAAGTTGATCTGCCATGATCAGGACGATGTTGGGTGCAGGCATGATTTTTATCCGCGCGGGTGAACGTTTTGAGCTGGCTTAGTCGTCTTGTCAGCTGCTCGGTGGTGGCCACCAACCGCCACAAGGTTTGGCCCGGATGACTGGTTCGGTCATGAGGTTGCACGCCGGTGGGGTGAACGCGATACCACCGTCGCGGTATCGATCAGCACAGTTGTTCCGGTATCCAGGCCGGCAAACGTTTCCTTCGTGACGAGGACCACTGGCAGTTCGCTGCCATAGAGTCTCGAGGCGACCTGCGCGCCGATCGCGATGTTCACGTCCGGCCGCAGGAGCACGATCGCTGCCGGACCGACGCCACGCCGCATGGCTTCTGCAATGCCCGCAGGCGTTCCGGCAGAACCGCGGCTGCCCGGCATCGCGAGCACGTGATTGGTAACGATCTCGCCACGCTGGGGATGTGCAGGGTCGAGAATGCGTCCGTCCCGTGGGTCGAAACCGCCCCAGAAGCTCAGAGCCTCACTGAGTTTGAGGGCCGGCGCTTTGGCAAAGCCAGGGTGGAGCACCGCTTCGATGTCGATCGACCGCGCGGTCATGCGAGGCCCCAATGGCTCGGTGACCAGGCGTCATCGCAGCGACAGACTTCCCCGGCGCAGGCACTTGCAACGCAATCCTCCAGGCTGGCGAAAACGACTTCTACGGGCAGCATCCCCGGCGCGTAGTAGGCCCATTTGGCGGAGTTGGTCATGACGCGTCCGGACGCCTGTCGAATGGTGGGAGAAAAATACGTGCAGGTGTCAACGAGGATCGTTGCGCCGGCGGCTTCCAGTGACGTCAGCCAGCCGTGTTCCTCGATGAGCGCTGCGACATGACGGCTCGTCGAAATCATCAGAGCAAGGTTGTCATGGATTTTCCGCCCGTCGAGGAGGGCTACGAGGCGTGCAAACTCGGTGTAGGAGAAATGCGGTGTTCCAAGTGCAACCATCGCCAACGGTCCATCGCGTGCAGTCGAGAGTGCGTCTCGTGCCGCGATCAGTGTGTCGGGCGAGACGCGTATGGTCATTTCGGGTTCACGATCATGAAGCGCGGCGGCCAGTGTTGGCGCTTCCGGTGTCACGCCAACAGCATGAAACAAAGCGACGCCGCCGGACGATGCGCCGGCTGCGGAAATCGCCTTGAGGCTGTCTGGCGGCGTGTCAGGCGGCAAGCCGACAATGACGGGGATTTTGTTTTCGGCGTGCCGCCCCATGACGATGCCAAGGACGTGGCAAAAAAATTCTGTACGGCGCAGCTCTTCTGGAAGGTGGGCGACGTCGAGGACAATTTCTCCACGTCGTCCCGCATGCGTGTGCAGGCCCGCAAAGGGGACGCGCTGAACGAGACCACAGGCGACATCGAGAAAATCCCCGTACTTGTTGGTTCGCGCTCCGACGACGGAGTTGTAGTAGGACACCGCATTCGATTCACCCACGATGATCTGGTCATCGCGTTCTGGCCCGTCTGGAAGCTGGTATGGTGCGCAGGTCCAGACCGGGCGTGCGCCCAGCTTTTCATAAACGCGCGTCAGAGCGCGCGCCTCTTCGAGGAAGACAGGATCACTGCCCTGGCGCGGATCATCCTGGATGAGGCTGACAGGAACGGTGTTTGTCCAAGCCGCAATTTCAAAGCGTGCGCCGTCATTGAGAAGCGTGTTTGCGAAATCGAGGTGCGCGGTTCCGTAGTAATGGCACGCATCAATGTGCAGGAAGGTCGCGTCGATCAGCCGTGGTGCGTCCAAGAGTTCCGCTGCACGGACTACGAGGTCCATTGCGAACCGGAGCGCAGGGCCAAGATCGCCCGCCTGCATCGCACGCTCGTCGTCCGTGAGATGCAACGGCTCCCGCACGGTCGTCGCGCGCGTCAGGATGGGATCGGGTGGCCGGGCATCAGATCGTAGGGATGCGTCCAGCCATCGAGATTTTTTATCCGTTCCAACCATGCGTTGATCGCCGGCCAGTCCGTCGGAAAGTCAACGCCGAGTTCGTTTGGCCAGAAGAGGTAGCCGCTGCAAGACAGATCCACGATCGTCGGGCGATCGCTGACGATCCACGTCCGGTCCATCAGGTGCCGTTCGAGTACCTTGAAGGTAGTGTCACGTCGGGCCGTCATGAACTCGGTCACCGGTGTTTGACCAGTCTTTGCAAACATCAGCAGAAAACGCAGGGTCGCTGTGTAGTTGGTGAGTTTGTGGTTGTCCCAGAAGAGCCAGCGCATCGCTTCGCGGCGGGTATCTTCATCGAGATCAACTCGAAATGCATCAAGCTCGTGAGAGAGATATTCGAGGATCACAGCCGACTGCGTCACCGTACGGTCGCCATGGTGGAGCACCGGCACCTCGCCCATGGCATTTTTTGCGAGGAATTCGGGCGTCCG
>JBCBXF010000230.1:0-4911 GCA_039816705.1 Pseudomonadota bacterium
CCTGACGGCACCGTGGACACCGTACATGGCGTCGTTCTCAGTGGTGGATCGGCATTCGGGCTTGCGGCCGCTGCTGCCGTACAGCGCTGGCTCGCGCAAAGCGGGCGCGGCTTCAAGGTTGGTGATGCGTGTGTGCCAATTGTCCCGTCAGCGGTCCTGTTCGATCTTTTGAACGGTGGAGAAAAAAGCATTCTCCTTGAAGGCGATGTCTATGGCGAACTCGGCACTGCGGCATGCGACGCGGCGGGTTTTGACATTACGCTCGGCACGGCTGGCGCCGGGTATGGCGCGACGACTGCGCGCTACGCCGGGGGGATTGGCAGCGGCTCGGCGCGAACGGAAAACGGTGCCACGGTGGGAGCGATCGCGGCGGTCAATCCGGTCGGCTGCATTACACTGGCAGATCTTGCGCCGGATGTCTGGGCTCATACGCTTGAGCAGGACGGGGAGTTTTTGAGCGGGCTGGTTGACACCATGCACCCGACACCCGCTTCACCACCCGCGCTCAAAGGGGTCGCGTCGCAGTTTGGTGACGCCCCGCAACCGGGCGCCAACACCACGCTCGCCGTCATCGCCACCGATGCGGCACTCGACAAGCGCCAGTGTCGGCGCCTCGCCATCATGGCGCAGGCCGGACTGGCCCGCGCGATCGCGCCAGTTCACACGCCGCTCGATGGCGATGTGGTCTTTGCTCTGGCGACCGGACGGACTGCGCAACCGGTGTCTGTCGCCGACCTGGCGCTGCTTGGCGCGGAGGCGGCGAACGTGCTGGCGCGGGCGATTACGCGCGGTGTGTGTTATGCCGATCCGACTGGTACGCTCCGCCCGGATTGCTCGTCATGGCAACAGACATGGTGCAACGCTGTGCGTTGAGCGGGGGCGCTCCATTGCCGAGGCTCTGGCGGTCTGGTACCGCCGCGGCATCACCTGCCACCCCCATCACGCACGCGAAGGACGGACCTGATGATCCCGCGCTATTCCCGACCCGAGATGGTTTCGATCTGGTCGCCTGAGACGAAGTTCCGCATCTGGTTCGAGATTGAAGCGCACGCGACGACAAAGCTTGCAGAGCTTGGCGTCGTGCCGAAGGCTTCGGCGGAGACGATCTGGGAGAAGGGCGGTGCCGCAACGTTCGACATCGAACGGATTGATGCGATCGAGCGGGAGACAAAGCACGACGTCATCGCGTTTCTGACGCACCTTGCAGAAATCGTCGGCTCGGAAGCGCGCTTTGTCCATCAGGGCATGACGTCATCCGACGTGCTGGACACATGTCTCGCAGTACAGATGACACGTGCTGCCGACCTTCTGCTAACCGATCTCGACTTGCTTCTCGTCGCACTCGAGCGACGCGCGCGCGAGCACAAGGACACGATTTGCATCGGACGCAGCCATGGCATCCATGCGGAGCCAGTCACCTTCGGGCTGAAAATGGCGCAGGCCTATGCTGAGTTTGATCGCTGCCGTACACGGCTCGTCGCAGCGCGAGCGGACATCGCAACCTGCGCAATTTCCGGGGCCGTCGGTACGTTCGCGAACATTGACCCGGCTGTGGAGGAGTACGTGGCGGAACAGATGGGCCTGACAGTTGAACCGGCCTCAACGCAGGTCATCCCGCGCGACCGGCATGCGATGTTTTTTGCAACACTCGGTGTCGTCGCGTCCTCTGTCGAGCGGCTGGCAACGGAGATCCGTCATCTCCAGCGCACAGAAGTGCTCGAAGCGGAGGAATATTTTTCGCCCGGCCAGAAGGGCTCGTCGGCGATGCCACACAAGCGCAATCCGGTGCTGACGGAAAACCTCACCGGGCTTGCACGGATGGTGCGCGCGTATGCGATGCCCGCAATGGAGAATGTGGCGCTCTGGCACGAGCGGGATATCTCTCACTCATCGGTCGAGCGGATGATTGGGCCGGACGCCACTGTGACGCTCGACTTTGCGCTGCACCGGCTGACCGGGGTGGTCGACAAGCTCATGGTCTACCCGGAGCGCATGCAAGCCAATCTCGACCGCCTCGGCGGTCTGGTGCACTCGCAGCGGGTGCTCCTTGCACTGACACAGGCAGGTGTCTCACGTGAGGACGCGTATCGACTGGTCCAGCGCAACGCGATGAAGGTGTGGGAAGACGGGGCAGACTTCCTAACGGAACTCCTTGGGGACGGAGATGTCACCGCGGCGCTTGACGAGGCGACGATCCGCGACAAGTTCGATATGGGCTACCATACGAAGCACATCGACACGATTTTCGCGCGCGTCTTTGCCGACGCCAGCCAAGACTGACGCCGCGCTACGCGGCTTGTGACGACGCGGTCGGCTCGTTCAACGTCAGATAGTCCGTGTTGCCTTCCGCGCTGTCGTCGCTGCACATGCTCGGGGTGCCGCTCGTTTCGGAACAGCCGACGAACCGATGTTCCCGTCTTCTAACAGTGCTGTGTGATGGGATGCTGACGAGGAATGGGACCCTGATGCGCCCGGAGTTTGATTGCGAACGACGACACACGTCACACAGGCCTACAGGCTGTGCATTCCCACTGGAACGCTGTCGCGCACATGTGGTTCCCTAAATCGGTCGCGATCAGTCGAGATCGAGCGCGTTCGCGACGAGGGCCTGAAAGTGATGCGCTGCATGTTCGCTTATTGATGTCCGCTTGGCGTCGATCATAAAGCGACCCTGGTGATAGCCGAGCGAATGAAGCCCGCGCTGAACATCTTCCACAAGGGAGACGTCTTCGGGTCCAAGGACGTCACCAAAGTAGTCGAGTGCTTTTTCCTCTGTCGGCGTCAGCGTGTCGTTTGCCGTGTGATAGCCATAGACCTGACGGGTGCGTTCAGCTTCCAACGGGAGGAAGGCAAAGGTCGCCATGCCCTGCATGCCGGGGAAAAGTGAGAACGCAACCATCGGCCAGAGGAAGAGCGTGACATTCTGATTGGTGCCCGACACCCCGCTTTCAAAGTCGTAGGCGATGTTTTGCTCCCGGCATTCGCCCCACTGCAGCGACCAGTTGTCATGTAGTTCGACCTGATACGTGCTCATGTCGACGAGATCGACGAACGCCTTGTGGGCGACCGAGCAGTGATAACACTCCAATAGGTTATCGCCGACGTTCTTCCAGTTGCCTGCGATATCGAAAGGTATTTCGCGCCCTGGCTTGAGCTGATCGATCTGCGGGCAGAACTCGCGCAATCGCTCTTCGGCGCCCGGATAAACTTCCGCCATGGGCCGTGCGTTCGGGTCGAGGTTGACAAACACAAAACCTGCAAACGTATCCACCGCAACTTCTGGTAGAGAAAAGTCCGCGCGATCAAAATCTGCAACGGCGTGACAATTCGGGGCGGCACGCAATGCGCCTTCATCATCGTAGGCCCAGGCGTGGTACGGGCAGACGATCGGCATGTGTGCCGTACCACTGCCCTGCAGGAGCGAGTGACCGCGGTGTTGGCAGACGTTGAAGAACGCCTTCAAATCCCCCTCTCGTGTCCGGATGACAAAGATCCGTTGATCAATAATTTCCTGCGTTGTGTAGTCGCCAGGGTTTTTGAAAACGGCGAGAGGCGCCACGTAAATCCAAGACCGATGAAATATCCGCCGGGTTTCCTCGCGTAGGACATCCGGGTCGGTGTAGAGATTGGCAGGCAGCGTCCAAGCGTGCGCCGCATCGTCGGTGAATTGATCGCGGGAGGTGTCCGGGCGTTTTCTGATCTGGTCCATAGGCACCTCGTTCGGTTGCGCGCGCAGCGTAGCGCCGGTTCGCCACGCTTGCAAAGGCCGCGCCCCAGGATTTGCTCAGGTCTTATGCCCGCGTTGTTCGTCCGCGTGTTGGGCCTCGACATAGCGCTGGATTGCGCGAGCTGTGGGTGTGCCAAGTTGACGGTAGAACAATGCGATCGTCACGAAGATGCTCACGATGATCGAACCCCAAGGCGATATGAACATCGCAAGCGCAGCAACCGCATAATAATAGCCGCGAATGCCGAAGTTGAAGGTCTTCACCGCTTCGCTCAACACGGCGGCTGTCGCCTCGCGCATGGCATCATGATCTGGCGTATCTTCTTCTTGGTCCGGCAGTGCACCCGCCAGCGCGAGCACGTAGATCAACTTGCGCAGCGCATACGTGAAGGAGAAAAAACAGAGCGCCAGGATGAAACCGAGGAACCCAAGCTGTAGTGCAAAGAGCTCCAGTGAGACGGAACTGATGAAATCGAGGTCCTGCACCGTGGCGTGAACGCCCTTGAGGGCGGCAAAGGCCGTGATCACACCCGCAAGCACAAGCAGGGTTGCCGAGCCGAAAAAGGCGATGGCATTGACGATCTGACCGAGAAGGATCGCGTCGAACGGTTTGACGCTGCGGTGCGTGAGACGCTCGATCCAGCGGCGCCGCACCGTCGCCAGCTGCACGTTCAGTGAGCCGCGGCCGATCGTCTTGAGCACGGCGGTGTAGCTGAACCAGCAGGAGAGCAACACGGCGACGGCGGCACCATGCGCAAAGGTCATATCCGAGGGGAGCATACGAGATCGTAGGCAGGTTTTCGCTGAGGCCTAGGCGACCTTTCGCTCGTCGCGGGCGAGCACACGATCGAGCGCTGCCTCGAAGCGCGACACGGCACCGTCAACATCGGTAAGTTTGTCATTGCCGAAAAGGCCGACGCGGAACGTTCGGAACCCTGCAGGCTCGCCAACCTCAAGCGGGACGCCGGCCGCGATCTGCACGCCTTCAGCGGCAAAGCGAGAGCCGTTCTGCAGGTTCGGGTCGTCGGTGTAGCTGACCACGACGCCGGGAGCCTGGAAACCCTCGCCGGCAACGCTGATGAAATTGCGCGCTTCCAGCACATCGCGGATGCGGCGGCCAAGCGAAACCTGAGCATCGCGGATCTTGTCGAAACCGAAGGCGCGCGTCTCAATCATCGTGTCGC
>JBCBXF010000231.1:0-4903 GCA_039816705.1 Pseudomonadota bacterium
GATCAATCGGATGAAAGCAGGCAAGCCGTTTCTCATGTTCGGCTCCGGTACAGAGACGGCATGCAAGCCGATCTCGGACGATGACCTCGCGACCTATCTTGTCGGATGCATCGCAGATGAGGCGCGACATGATCGTGTCCTGCCGATTGGTGGTCCCGGCCCTGCGATTACTCCGCTCGATCAAGCCCGCGCCCTTGCAACGCTTTGCGATGTGCCGTTGCGCACGCGACGGATTCCACTTTCACTCGTGCGCGGTATCTCAAGCATGCTCAGCGGTTTGGGGCGCGTGGTGCCACCATTTGCCGACACCGCAGAGTTGGCACGGATTGCCGCCTACTATGCGCAGGAAAGCATGCTGGTTTGGGATGACAAATCCGGGCGCTATGATGCCGAAGCCACGCCCGAGTTCGGGACGACAACCCTGTTTGATCATTACGCGAGCGTTGTTGCCGGCGATGGCCACTATGAGCGTGTGACGACGGAATTGTTTTGAGCGGCAGCGTCGCCCTTCACTGTCATGGCGTGGTAAGCGCCATCATCGTTCCCGCTTGCGGCAGCGCTTGATCCCTGCGACGGATGGGGATCTGAAACATTGCTCCGTTTGTCATTGCCATGTCGGCTATTGCACTGATCTCGCAGGCCCCGCCGCGCGTGCGCGGCAACATTGCTGCGTTCATTGCGATGGTGTTCTGGGCGACTGGTTTTCCTGCCGTTGCGATCATCTTGGAGACATGGCACCCGCTGCTCCTCGCGCCGGCGCGGTTCGGCCTCGCGGCCGTTGCATTGCTGGTGTTCACGGTGCTTGCGACGGGACCCGGCTCACTGCGGCAGCTCACGCAGCGCACATGGCGTGACATCTGGTGGATCGGTGGAGGGCTGTTGATGCTGTCAACTGTGCTCCTTCTATATGGGCAAAGCCTTGTCCACCCGGTCACGGTGTCGGTGATCATCTCAATGCTCCCATTGCACTCAGCACTCGCTGGAATGATTGCGGGAACGGAGCGCATGACGCTGGTGCTTGCGTTCGGTATTTTTCTGTCGCTCGTTGGGGGGGTGATTGTGAGTGTTGGGCCGGATCTACTGCTGCATGCGAAATCTCGCGGGGTCGAAGTGGGGTCCGACGCCACGGCTGACACTATACGTACGTGGTACGGCCCGGGTTTTGTGCTCGCCGGTGTGGTGCTGTTCGTCGCCTATTCGCGGGCGTGTGATCAGCGGCTTGGGATGCTCGGCGGGGCCGGGAAAGCCGGGCTGACGATGGCTGCGGGGACGGTTGTGGTCTCGGGCCTCGCGTTGGCAGCTGTGATGGGTGAGATCGTCCCTGCGCAGCTGGATTTATCTCCCTCGACGCTCATGCTGATTTTCTGGCTTGGGTTCGGGGCGATTGCCGCCTCGATGGCGCTGTGGTTTACCGCAATTCGCCTTACAGGCATGACGATCACGGCCATGCATCACAACCTCGTGCCGTTCTATGTGATCGTGCTTTCGCTTGCCGGTGGTGGCGTGATCGCCCTGCACCATTGGCTGGGCGCGGGGCTGGTCGTTCTAGGTGCGATCGTCGCGCAACTCGGGCCTGACTGGCATGACGCGGAAAATAGCGTTTAACGCGTCGCGACAACAGACACGGCGGCTACCAGGTTTGCGTCATCTCTTGGCCGGAGAAGATTTCTACAAGGCGGTTGCGGGTGCCGCTTGCCGTGTCATCTGGGAGGGCGTCTGGGGAGAAAAACGCAGTCTCGCGGATTTCGGCGTTCGGCGCCGGGATCTTCGGGCGTTCCCAGTTGCGCACGAGAAAGACCGTGATGTGGTCGCCCGGGAACTTCTCAAAGTTTGTGAAGACCCCATAAAGCTCTGTCGGGCCGGTTACCGTGACGCCGGTTTCTTCTTCGAGCTCGCGTTCGAGCGCCGTTGCGATGCTTTCGCCGCGCTCCACGCCGCCGCCTGGAAAGTGCCAACCGGGGCGATAACCGTGGCGAACAAGCAGGACGTGTCCGGCTTCATCGATCACGATGCCCTGCGCGCCGAGGGTGAGGCCACGGCTCATCCGCCAATAGCGTTGCAGCAGGAATTGCACGCCGCGTGAAAGCATGGGATGGCCCTTTCCAGTATTCCGGGATGTCGCCTCAGACCATGATCGCATATGCCGACCCTTGCCCATATCTCGGACGTTCATCTGGCGCCGTTGCCAACGCCATGGCCGACGCAGCTGCTCTCCAAGCGCATCCTGGGTTTCCTGAATTGGCATCTGCTCGGGCGCAAGGCGTATCATCGGCGTGAGACGCTTGATGCACTTGTCACGCATCTGAAGACCCAGACGTATGATCAGATCGCGGTCACGGGTGATATCGTCAATCTGGCGTTGCCGCAGGAGTTTGCTGCCTCGGCGCCATGGCTGACCCAGCTTGGGCGGCCGGACGAGGTTTCGGTCGTTCCCGGCAATCATGATGCGTATGTGGCGGTTGCACCGGACCAGGGGATCGGCTCGTGGTCCGCGTACATGCGTTCGAACGCGGCGGGCGCGGTTTACGTGCACAGTCTCGCTGAAATCCCCTATGCGGGCTTTCCGTATGTGCGGATCGTCGGAGATCTGGCGCTGATCGGTGTCGCATCCGGTGTTCCAACGCCACCATTTTCTGCGCAGGGGACGCTTGGTGAGGCACAACGCGACGCGCTCGAAGCCGCGCTCAAAGCGCTGGCGCCGCGCGGCCTTTGCATGGTGCTGATGATCCATCATCCGCCACTGCCTGATATCTCCGCACCGAAGCGCGATTTGACCGATGCCCCCGAATTGGCAGCGCTGCTCGCCCGCAACCAAATTCATCTGGCGCTGCATGGGCACAATCATCGCAACGAACTCAATTGGGGCGTGGGGCCAGATGCTCTGTTTCCGGTCGTCGGTGTCGCGTCCGCTTCGATGGCCATCTCGGCGCACGCGCCAATGGCGCAATACAATCTGTACGACTTTGAACGCGCGAATGACGGTTGGCGCGTATATCAACGCGCGTTCGCGGCCGAGGGATCCGGAGGGCCTTTTGCGGCGACGGAGCGCGCGTTGCTCGTGCCGCCGCCAGCGGGGTCAGGTGATGCGTCAGCCGTTTGAGCCGGGGGGCACAATGTGCACGGATCTTCGGAATCAGCTGAACATGCGATACACCGCGACCGTGATGCGCGGCGATGAGGCGATGAGACGATGACATTACGCGAACGTATTCGAGCGTTTATCAGTCAACGGTCGGTCGAGCGGCTTATCACCGTGCTGATCGTCATTAACGCGATCACACTCGGGCTTGAGACGAGCGATACCGTGATGGCGAGTTGGGGGTCGGTTCTGCTGACCCTTGATGCGATCATTCTCGCGATCTTCGTCATCGAGATCATCGCCCGAATGTACGCTTATGGAAGCGCGTTCTGGCGCGATCCGTGGAGCATCTTCGATTTCCTGGTGGTTGGCATCGCGATGATGCCAGCGACCGGCAATCTCTCGGTGCTCCGCTCGTTGCGCATCCTTCGCGCGTTGCGGCTGATCTCGGCGGTACCGTCAATGCGCCGGGTGGTCAGCGGACTTTTGAAGGCGATCCCCGGGATGGGGTCGGTCACCATGCTGCTGTTGCTCATCCTGTACGTCGCGTCGGTGATGGCCACAAACTTCTTTGGCGACTCGTTTCCCGAGTACTTCGGTACGCTCGGTGCTTCGGCATTCTCGCTGTTCCAGATCATGACGCTCGAAAACTGGCCCGAGATCGCCCGCAACGTGATTGCCAAATATCCGACCGCGTGGATCTTCTTCATCGTCTACATTTTGCTGACGTCCTTTGCGGTGTTGAATCTGTTCATCGGCATCATCGTCGATGCGATGCAGGCCGAGCAGCCGAGTGCTGCGGAGGTTGCGACGGGCGTGGCGCATCAGACGGAAGATGAGTTGCAGACGATTGCCCGTCAGCTCACGACACTCAGCGGTGAAGTGGCAGATCTTCGGAAAATGCTCGAAAAATCATAAGACTAGTCCGCAGATCTTGAGGCGTTTGCTTTGCGCCGTTGTGCTCACTTTGGCTAAGACGGATGTATCTCCCGTTGACATTCGCTGCGATGCGGCAAAGGCTTGTTGCATTGCAATAAATGCGGAGGGCGTCATGGCGTACCTCAAGGCAGATCATCTGAAGCTCAATCTGGCGCTTCAGGGCGGCGGTGCACACGGCGCGTATACGTGGGGTGTGCTGGATGGGCTTCTGGCCCTCGATGCACTTGAAATCGACACCATCAGCGGGACGAGTGCGGGTGCCGTGAATGCGGTTGCGCTGGCAAGCGGATTGGCGCGAGGCGGGCCACAGGCGGCGCGTGAGGCGCTGGCCTCGATGTGGTCAGTGATCGTTGAAACTGGGCGCCGCGATCGCACGCCCCTCAATCCAATAGCGGCAGGTCTCAAGAGCATGGAGATGCTCTCCGGCGGGCAGATGAGCCGTCTGGCTGGTGCGTTGTCGCCTTATGAGTTTAATCCGCTCGATATCAATCCGTTGCGGATGTTGCTCGAGGCGGAAGTTGACTTTTCGGCTGTTCGCGACAGCGGATTGAAGCTTGCCATCGCCGCGACTGACATCGAGACAGGTATGGCGCGCGTCTTCGAAACGCATGAGATCACGCTTGATGTCGTATTGGCGTCCGCTTGCCTTCCGGCGGTTTCGCGTGCCGTCGAGATCGACGGGCGGCACTATTGGGACGGTGGATTCTCCGCAAATCCCGATCTTCTTTCCTTCGCCCGGATCAGCGAGACGCAGGACACGCTGCTCGTTCTTGTCAGCCCGTTGCGTCAGGCGGGGACACCGCGCGCGCCTCAGGACATTGCGGCCGCAATCGCCAGGGTGACAAGAACGAGCAGCGTGTCCTGCGTCTCGCTGATCCGGGCGAA
>JBCBXF010000232.1:0-4899 GCA_039816705.1 Pseudomonadota bacterium
GGCATGATCTTCAACAAGGTCAAAGGTGGCTTCACGGCGCGCCTTTTCGCGCGAGAGAACGGCCTCACCGAGCGCATTCTCGACGCGCTCAAGGTAGACCTCGACTTCACTGCCGACACCGATGTCCGCTTCGCTCCCGGGCACTGAAAACTCGCGCAGCGGGACGCGGCCTTCGGTCTTCAAACCGACATCGATCACTGCAAGGTCTTTTTCGATGGCGACGACGGTGCCTTTGACAACAGACCCTTCCTGGAGGGTTTCGGTGCCGAAGCTTTCTTCCAGCATCGCCGCGAAATCAGCGGTCGACGGGTTCATGGTCTCGGAACTCTGGGCGGCAGTGGCGTTCATGTAATGTCCTGTTTGCGGCGTCGCCTGATTGCGGCGCGGCGAGGGTTGGAGTTGATCATCGCGGGTATCGTCCGGTCCCCCGTCGCGACAGGGGCTCACCGTGTCGTTGCCCGCACGGTAACGTCTTTCTGGATTGTCTGACGGTCTCAGGGGACAGGTGTTCGGGCCTCAAGACTCCCGGAGCACAATCCGATGAAAACGCAAAGCGGGGCATCACCGCCGACGGTGCACCCCAACGTTAACGCGCACGCATTGCGTCAATCAGATCAACGGCCGCGCACGTTGCCGCCCCTATACTTAAATCCGAGGTATCCAGCAAGCGTGCATCTTCGGCCTGTGCCAACGGGGCGACGTCGCGCTCTAGGTCACGACGGTCGCGGTTGCGGATTTCCTCCGTCACCTGCTCCAGGGTGACATCGAAGCCTTTCTCGCGCAGCTCCTTGTAGCGCCGGTCGGCCCGCACGTTCAGCGCCGCCACGACGAACAGTTTTACGTCGGCGTTGGGGCAAACAATCGTACCGATGTCACGTCCGTCGATGACAGCACCGGGCGGCTTGCTGCCGAAGTTTCTTTGATAGTCGAGTATGGCGGTGCGCACTTGCGGGATCCGGGCGACGATCGACGCCGCTTCGCCAACGCCGCGTTCACGCAGGACCGGATCATCGAGTGATACGGGATCGAGAGCACGCGCGGCTGCGGTCGCTGTAGCGACATCCCGGAGATCACCGTCCGTTGCCATGACATCGCGGGCGACTGCGCGGTACAGCGATCCGGTATCGAGATAGCGCAGCCCATAGTGGGCGGCGATGCGCCGGGCGAGTGTGCCTTTGCCGGATGCAGCGGGTCCATCGATCGCGATGATCATGCCGCCGCCGTCGGACGAATGTCTGCGCCGAGATCGCACATCAGGGCCGCAAAACCCGGAAAGCTCGTCTCGATGACGCGGCCGTCGTCGATCGTGACCGGATTTGTGGTCGCGAGCCCAAGTGTGAGGAACGCCATGGCAATGCGGTGATCGAGATGCGTGGCGATTGTCGCGCCTCCTTTCACTTTGCCATTTGGTCCCACACCTCTGACGGTGAGGCTGTCTGTGCCCTCCGTGACGTCGACGCCATTAGCGGTGAGACCGGCTGCGGTGATTGCGAGACGGTCGCTCTCCTTAACGCGCAATTCCTCGAGGCCCGGCATATGAGTTTCGCCCTCGGCATGGGCCGCGACGACAGCAAAGATCGGGTACTCGTCGATCATAGAGGGTGCGCGGGTGGCAGGTACGGTGATGGCCTTCAAGGCGGCATGGCGGACCACGATATCGGCAACCTGTTCACCGCCTGTCTGACGCATGTTCTCGAAACGGATATCGGCCCCCATCTCCTGCACGCTCGTCAGGAAGCCGGTGCGGGTCGGGTTGAGCAGGACGTTCCGTACGGTCACTTGTGACCCGGGGGTGATCATCGCCGCTGCGATCGGAAAGGCGGCCGAGCTTGGATCGCCAGGAACGATTATCTCCTGTCCGGTCAGATGCGGCTCTCCGGTGATTGTAATCGCGCGGCCATCCGGTTCATCCCAGACCGCGATCTCGGCGCCAAACGCCTTCAGCATGATCTCCGTATGGTCGCGGGTTGCGACGGGCTCCACGACGGTGGTGCGTCCTGCGGCATGCAGGCCGGCAAGCAGAATTGCGGATTTCACCTGCGCTGACGCAACGGGGAGGACATAGCGGATCGGCACCAGATCACCCGGACCTCGGACCGTGAGCGGCAGTGTGCCGGGCTTTGTTGACGCGCTGCCGTCGACCTGCAGACCCATTTCTCGCAATGGTTTGAGCACACGCTCCATGGGGCGGCTGCTCAGCGAGGCATCGCCGATCAGACGTGCCGGGAACTTCTGCCCGGTCAACACGCCCATCATCAACCGCGCGGCGGTTCCGGAATTGCCGAAGTCCAGATCGCTGGACGGTTTCGCCAGTCCAAAGATGCCGCGTCCCTGAACGCGGCAAGAGACCGGCTTTGCATCGTCGCTGTCATTGAATGGGCCGCCTTCGATCGTCACCCCCATCGCCTGCAGACAGTAGCCTGTTGCGATGACGTCTTCAGAGGCCAGAAGCCCTTCGATCCGTGTTTCGCCGATAGCAAGCGCGCCAAACAGCAACGCACGGTGGGAGATTGATTTGTCACCAGGGGCCGCGATCTTTCCGGTGATCGAATTGCCCGCACGTGCCGTGAGCGCGGCGTTGAGGCTCACAGGATGGGGTTCGCCGGGCGCCTTTGCCGCGGCGGGCTGATGTTCAGCCATATTGAAGACTTCCGACCACAAGCGGGGAGCGCACAGGCGCCAGACGTGGCGTCACTATTTGCGAAGGCACATGAGCTGTCAATTTTGCCCGCTTGTCGGTGTCAGTTCAGGGCGCAGGAAGCTTTTGACAGGCGGCGATCCTTCATGGCAGGGAGGCCAAAACGCTGCGGGCCAAGCTCGCATGCATCTCAATACTTCCTTACCGACGAGGTTTGCCATGTCGCAGAAAGCTGCGCGCGGAACGAAACGGACTTGCCAGAGCTGCAGCGCGCGGTTCTACGATTTGGAAAACACGCCGATCATTTGCCCGATGTGCGGTGCAGAGTTCAAGCTGACCACTGCTGACGTCCCGGAAATAGAAGACGAGCCCGATGAGGTCGATACGCCTGTGGCTGCGGCCGCTGTGCCGACTGATGAGCCAGATACGGACGATGACGACGAAGCGGACGAGTTGGCAGATATCGATACCGATGATGTGGATGTCGATGGCGACACCGACGAAAACGACAACACGTTCATTGAGGACGACGATGACCCGAACGCGAGTGTGTCTGCGATCGTGCCTACCAAATCCGACGACGAAGACGGTTAGGGGCTCACTCGAAGCGTCTTAGTGAACCGAACCGCATTGTGTCACGGCGTCACGCCATAGGCCGGTGCGGTCGCTGCTTGCGTTCAGGGGCCAGCAGCCGGCTTCTTTGTTGGACTCGCAGCGCGACCAGGCCGCTTCGACTTTGAAAATCCGGTAGATTTTTCACAAGTTTTGAGAAAGTATCACGCCGGGAAACGGCTTCGTGTTTCCCGTATTACTGGCGTGTGCGGCCTGTTGTGTCTTGAGTATCAAGTACAAGCCGGTGGCGGTGCCTGTTTTGACTAGAGGCCCTGCCAATGAGCTCTGCGAATTCTTCAGTAGGCGACGTAAATACTGGAAAGATATCGAGTCCGGACGACCCAGAGTTTCTGCGCGCCCGCATCCAACGATACTATACGGATCGGGTCGAGACGGCTTGGGCTGGCGGCCATCCGATGAAGGGCCGGTCGCCTGGTGCAAGCGATATCCAGCTCCGAACCAACGATTATCTCTGCCTTGCGGGGCATCCCAAGGTCATCGCCGCTGAAATCAAGTCGTTGCGTGCGAGTGGGCATGGTGATGCTGTCTCGCGGGTCTGGTTGCACCAGGAGAAAGATGCAATTGCCTGCTTTGAGGAGCGCCTTGCGAGTGTAGTGCGCGCGGAATCCGCTGTGCTGGTCAATTCCGGTTACTGCGCAAACGTGGGCCTGATCCAGGCGATCACCGAGCCCGACGGCAATGTTTTCCTCGACATGAAGGCGCACATCTCGCTTTGGGAAGGTGTTTCGAGCGCGAAAGCCGTTGCACGGCCGTTCCGCCACAACAGTGCTTCGCACCTTGAGCGTCAGATCCTGAAACACGGCGCCGGTATCGTCGTCGTCGATGCGCTTTACAGCACGGACGGCAATGTTGCGCCGCTCGCAGAGATCGTTGAGATCGTTGAGCGGCACGATTGTGTGCTGGTGGTTGATGAGACGCACTCGTTCGGCGCCCACGGGGCTAACGGGGGCGGGCTGTGTCTGGCGATGGGTCTGGCGGATCGGGTTCACTTTCGAACCATTGGTCTTTCAAAAGCCGTTGCAAGCCGGGGGGGCGCTATTGCTTGTTCCGCACGCAATGCCGAATACTTCCGCTATGAATCGCTGCCGGTGATCTTCAGCACGTCCGTGTTGCAGCACGAGGTTGCTGGATACGACGCTGTTCTCGACGTCTTTGCCAACGAGACATGGCGGCAGGAGCAGCTGCATCGCAACCATGCCTACTTGCGCGACGGGCTCGACGCACTCGGCTACAACGTCGACGCGTCGCAACATCAGATTATTGCGCTCGAAGCCGGAACACAGCTTGAGACGATCCGGTTTCGCGATGCGCTCGAGTCACGGGGTGTGTTCGGGGCGATTTTCTTTCCGCCTGCGACGCCCGAAAAACGGTGTCTCATTCGCTTCACGCTGAACTGTGGGCATACGCGGGCTGATCTCGATCGCGTGTTGACGGTGTGTCGTGAAGCGCGGGATGAGGTTGGTGCGCTTGGCTGGGCATCAACGAGACGTCGCAAGTTGCCTGCCGTGCTGCCGTTGCCTGATCGCATCAAAAAGCGGGCGGCGGCCTGAGCTCAAAGCCGGAGACAATCCACGCGCGCGCTAAGCTGCACCCAACGGTGTGCTTTTGCCCTTGCCGGAGGCTGAGAG
>JBCBXF010000233.1:0-4884 GCA_039816705.1 Pseudomonadota bacterium
ATGAGTTCGACCGCACTGACGTCCATCAGGTGTTGAAACGGAAATGGAGCACGTCGCCGTCAGCGACAATATACTCCTTGCCTTCAAGCCGCATTTTGCCCGCGTCCTTGGCGCCGGCCTCGCCGCCCAGCGCCATATAGTCCGCAAATGCAACCGTCTCCGCGCGGATAAACCCCTTCTCGAAGTCAGTATGAATCACGCCGGCCGCTTTTGGCGCCGTTGTCCCAACCGGGATCGTCCAGGCGCGCGTCTCCTTTGGCCCCGCCGTGAAGTACGTGATCAGCCCCAACAGATCGTACCCGGCGCGGATCAGGCGGTTGAGCCCAGGCTCTTCCAGTCCGAGATCAGAGAGAAACTCGGCCTGCTCCTCGTCGTCGAGGCTCGCGAGTTCGGCCTCAATCTTGGCGGAAATCACGACAGACCCGGCGCCCTCCAGCGCGGCCTGTTCGGCGACGCGATCCGAATACGCGTTGCCCGTCGCCGCTGATCCTTCATCCACGTTGCAAACATAAAGCACCGGCTTGGCCGTGAGGAGCTGCAACTGCTGGAACAGCTTCGCTTCGCCCGCATCGATCTCGATCGTGCGCGCTGGTTTGCCATCTTCCAGAACCGCGAGCGCGCGATCGATCAACGCGAGTGTCGCCTTGGCTTCCTTCCCGGATGCGTCCGCCGCCTTCGCTTTTTTTTCCAGTGCCGGCTTGCGTTTTTCCAGGCTCTCCAGATCCGCGAGCATCAGCTCCGTCTCGACAACCTCGGCATCCGCAATCGGATCGATCCGTCCGTCAACATGCGTGACATCGTCATCCTCGAAACAGCGTACAACGTAAGCCACGGCGTCGACCTCGCGGATGTTCCCGAGAAACTGATTACCAAGCCCCTCGCCTTTCGACGCGCCCTTCACCAAACCGGCGATATCGACAAACGTTAGGCGCGCCGGCAACTGCTCGGCGGATTTCGCGATGCGCGCAAGCTGTGCAATACGCGTGTCCGGCACCGGCACGTCACCGACATTCGGCTCGATCGTGCAGAAGGGATAGTTCGCCGCCTCCGCCGCCGCGGTCTTGGTAAGCGCGTTGAACAGCGTTGACTTGCCGACGTTCGGCAATCCGACAATGCCGCATTTGAAGCCCATGGTCGTCCGTCCTTGCAAGCGATCACCGGCGGGTGATCAAGTGTTGTCATGAGCAGCGTAGGCGCAGCTCAGGTGTCTTCGGGGGTGTCGGATTTGTCTCCGCGGCGGCCAACGAGGCCGCGCAGCTTGTCCGCCATCGGCCCGTCCATCTCAGAGAATTTCTCCGCAAACCCCCACTTGCCGAATGCGGACTTCCCCTTGCCGGCTTCAGCTTTCGAAGACACGTCGCCGCCCCTCTGGTCTTGCGCCTCAACCGTCCGCGCCGGCTTCGCCGTTGTAGACCTTCCGCGCAACCCAAGCCCAATATCGGTCATAAAGCGCGCCGCATCCCCGTCTGCCAACCGACCGGCTGCACGCGCCATCTCGTCCAGCAGAGGTTCGAGCCACGTCTGATCGGCTTTCGCGAAGTCGCCAAGCACGTGCGCGTGCACGCGATCTTTGTGCCCCGGATGCCCGATGCCGATCCGCACCCGCACGAAGTCAGCACCCATCTGGTTGGTGATCGAGCGCAGCCCGTTGTGCCCAGCAGCGCCGCCACCGGTTTTCACCTTCACCTTGCCGGCTGCGAGATCGAGCTCATCATGAAACACGATGACGTCGTCACTCGCGCATTTGTAAAAGCGCGCCGCGTCCTGCACGGCGCGGCCAGACTCGTTCATGTACGTCTGCGGTTTGACAAGCAGCGTTTTCGCACCATCAAGCTGCCCCTCACTAACGTCGCTCTGGAACTTTTTGCGCCACGGACCGAAGTTGTGGCGTCGCGCAATCTCGTCCACGGCCATGAAGCCGACGTTGTGGCGATGTCGTGCGTACTTGCTCCCGGGGTTGCCGAGCCCGATCATTAGTTTCATGACGCCCTCGCTCGTTCGCGGCGGATCGCGTTGAACCCGCCGCGAACTGAAGGATTAGTCGGACGCGCTATCGTCCTTGTCCCCGCCAGCATCCCCAGCGTCCGCGCCCTCTTCCGTCTCGCCATCTTCAGATGGCTCGGCCTCGACCGTCGGCGCCGCAATCGTCGCGATCGTAAAATCGCGATCATCAATCACGGGTGTCACTTTCTCTGGCAGCTTCACATCCGAGATGTTGATTGAGTCGCCAATGTCGCGCCCCTTGAGGTCGACAACGAACTCGTCCGGGATCGCGAGTGCCGGACAGTTCACTTCGACCGCAAAGCGCACAACGTTGAGCACGCCGCCGCGCGTCAGGCCTGGGCTCTCATCTTCGTTGATGAAACTCACCGACACCTCGACCGTCACTTCGGCATCTGCTGCAACGCGGAGAAAATCGACGTGTATGATCTGGTCGGTGACCGGATGGAGCTGAACGTCTTTCGGGATCACCTGATTGCGCTGCCCATCAACCAGGACGTTGTAGACGGTGGCGAGGAAGTTGCCGGTCTGGTGCTGTTTCCAGACCTCGAGGCTATCAAGCGTTACGGATTGCGGTGGTTTCTTGTCACCGTAGATAACTCCGGGAACCCGTCCGTCGCGGCGAATGGCACGTGCGGCCCCCTTGCCGACACGGTCGCGGGCCGCGGCGTTCAGATCAAGAACGTCAGCCATGATTGGTCTCTCTCCAAAAACGTGAAAAAGGGCTGCCGCATGGTGACGGAGCCCCACAAACGTGCGCCCTGATTGCCTCCAAGGGTGTCAGGCAGACCGCACGCCCGCGCGTATACGTGAAAGCCGGCGTTGTGACAACACTGCGGGAGGCCGGTGAGATGGCGTGCCCGGCTCGCCTGCCATCATCTGGCCGCGCGTTCCCATGAGTGTCCTGCGTTCAAAAATTTGCATCGCCACCCAAGGATCGCGGCCGCCGATGCGTCTTACCTCCAGCAACATGATGGACGATGCGAGTGACCACTGGCTCATCGAGCGCGCGATCACGGGTGACGCAACAGCATTCGCGCGTCTGCTCGAACGTCATTACGATGTCATCCACCGCGTGGCGTATCGCTGGACCGGCAACGTCGAGGATGCCGAGGACATCGCACAGGATGTCTGCATTAAACTCGGCACCGCTCTCGCGACGTACCGGCGTGAGTCCGCCTTCACCAGCTGGCTCTTTCGGATCACGCTGAACGCCGTGCGCGATCGTCAGCGGAAACAGAAGCGGGACGCAGCACAGCTCGAAAGCGTCGCGCATCTTGCCGAGGCTGCAACGCCGCCACTGCAGGAGCAAACCTCCGAAGTGCATGATCTTTGGAGTGCCGTCCGCCAGCTCCCGGAGCGACAGCGCGATGCAGTTCTCCTGGTCTATGCGGAAGAGCTGTCTCATGCGGAAGCAGCCGCCGCGCTCGGATGCGCGGAAAAGACCGTATCGTGGCAGTTGCACGCGGCCCGCAAGAAACTGAAGGGACTTCTGGAGCCGTCACAGTCATGACCGATCCTGATCTCACCAAGCTGTCGTCACTCGACATCCCAACGCCGCGCGCTCAGGCGCGTGATCAGGCGGTGCTGCGCGGAGTTTACGCGTACACGACGGCGCAGCATTTCCGCTCCCAGCGATCCGAACCTGCGTTGGTGGCGCGTTTGTGGAAGCAGTTGTCCGCCGGTCTGCGCGCGGTCATGGCAGCAATTGTCCGACCGCATCCCGTACTGGCGTCGCTGTTGGTCGTCGCCGTAGCGCTACCCGTCGCGTTCTCGCTGATCAACGAAAGTAGCGAACCAACGCCTGAGTTGGTTACACCGGCCGCTACGCCTGAGCCGAGTTTGGCGGAAGCAGCGATCGAAACGGTCAATGAGGCCGACAGCCGAGTGCCGTCGAAGCAAAGCAAGAGTGCATTCGCTGCGCCGTCCCATGCCGACGCATCAGATGAGCTCCGAACACGCCGCGAGATAAGACCGCGCGCGTCAGAGCGTATCCGTCAGCGTCAGACGGCCGCGGTGCGAGGCGGTAGCGCCCGGCAACCAAAGACCGGGACGATGCGGCGCCCCTCTCCCTCGCGCCCGATGCCCTTTATTGACATAGCGCGCCAGAGCACCACAGAGTTTGCGCTGGATGGTGGTGCTGACGTGACGGCGTATCTCGCAATGCGCGCCGCCGTCCAGTCCGGGAAGATGCCATCGCCAGACATTGGCGATGCCAACGCATTCCTCGCATTTATCGCCCGCGACGAAACGCGATTATCGACGGAGCAAAGGCAAAGCGCGGCGCACGTCACCACAACGGCCACGCCATGGAATCCCGCGACGCGTCTCGTACACGTTCGCATCGCAAGGCGTAACCCCGCAGATGGCAGAAGTGCTCGCCTGTTTTTTAATCCAGCGGCCGTCTCTTCCTGGCGACGCTTGGCGCAAACCGGTGTGGGACGACAGCAAACTCGATACCTCGCCGTTTTTGAGGTCACGCCGGCGCGCAGATGGATCGGCTCACTGGAAACAAACCCAATCAGCAATGTGACCCTGACATCTGCGGCGAATTCGCAAAACGAACGTCGGATTGTCGTCACGCAGAAGTCAATGGCGAGCCTCGAACAGGCTGCGCAGGACGTGCGCTTCGCCATCGCAGCCATCGCTTACGCCCGAAAGTTGGGTGGCATGCCGGACATGGCGGCACTGAGCTACGCGGCGATCGCGGATCTCGCATTTGATGCGCGCGGGGATGATGCCGACGGTCGTCGTGGCGAGTTTATCGGTCTGGTTCGCCTCGCAGGGGCCGCAGCGCGTCAAGCCCGTACCAGGAAGCCATCGACGGCGAGAATACCTTCGGCACGCGAGGCGCCCGCGTCTCGTCCCACCGCGCAATAGCCA
>JBCBXF010000234.1:0-4860 GCA_039816705.1 Pseudomonadota bacterium
ATCCAGCCGGCATGCCTATGACGCATCCGGCCCGTTTTTATCAACCCAGACAACAGGTTCGCCACGTGGACGAGCGCCCAGACGATCTTTCCGAAACGCCGCGCGTAGATCTCGCCGCGCCTGATGTTGCGCCGATGCGCAAGCGCATGCATCTGCGGACCTACGGCTGCCAGATGAATGTCTACGATAGCGAGCGCATGGCCGAGGCGATGGATGCGGCCGGCTATGATCTGACAGACGACGTCAACGATGCGGATCTTGTGGTCTTGAACACGTGCCACATTCGCGAAAAGGCGGCGGAAAAGGTCTATTCCGAGCTTGGGCGAATCCGAAAGATCAAGGATGCGCGGGCGGCTGACGGTGCAGAGACTCTCGTTGCGGTCGCCGGGTGCGTGGCGCAGGCCGAGGGCGAGGAGATGGCGCGTCGCGCGCCGATGGTTGATCTGGTGGTCGGACCGCAAAGCTACCATCGGCTGCCGGAGCTTATGGCGCAGGCGCGACGCGACAACCGGACGATCATCGAGACCGAGTTTCCTGATGAAGACAAGTTTGCTGCGCTGCCTGCGCGCAAGCCGCTCGATCTCAAGGGCGCCGCTGAGCGACAGCGCATTCGTGCGCGCACAGCCTTCCTCACGGTGCAGGAAGGCTGCGACAAGTTCTGCACCTTTTGCGTCGTACCCTATACGCGCGGTGCCGAGTTTTCCCGACCGGTATCGGCGATACTCGACGAGGCCAAGCGGCTGGTCGACGCTGGCGTGCGAGAGCTCACGCTGCTGGGGCAGAACGTCAACGCCTATCATGGCGAAGGGCAGGATGGCGGTGCGGCGAGCCTTGCGACGCTGCTCGCGGCCCTGAGCGAGATCCCGGAGCTGGCCCGTCTGCGCTATACGACGTCGCATCCCCGCGACATGAGCGACGAGCTGATCGCACAGCATCGCGACAACCCGAAGGTCATGCCGTATCTGCACTTGCCGTTTCAGGCCGGTGCGGACCGCATGCTCGCAGCGATGAACCGCAAACACACGGGCGACGAGTACCGCGAGATCGTTGCGCGTATTCGCGAGGCGCGCCCGGATCTTGCGCTCTCGACCGATATTATTGTCGGGTTTCCAGGTGAGAGCGATGCTGACTTTGACGCGACGATGGCGATGGTGCGTGACGTGACTTACGCACAGGCTTACTCGTTCAAGTACTCTCCTCGGCCCGGAACGCCGGCGGCTAATCTCGACGAGCAGGTGCCCGAAGACGTCAAGAGCGCGCGCCTTGCGGCCTTGCAGGACCTTCTGAACGCCCAGCAGCTCGCCTTCAATCAATCCTGTGTTGGGACAACCATGCCCGTGCTGTTCGAGCGGCCCGGTCGGCACGAGGGCCAACTGGTGGGTCGCTCGCCCTGGCTCCAGTCGGTTCACGCAGCGGGAGAGAGATCGCTCCTGGGTCAGATCGTCGACGTGACCATCACGTCAGGTGGGCCGAACAGTCTGGCTGGTACCGTTGCTTCGTCGCAAACGCGCAACGATCACATGACGGCCGCATGATACCTTTGACCGTTGTGCTCGCGACCATTGCATCCGGTCTCATCCGGCGGCACGTTTGGCGCGACCTCACAATTTGCGAAAGAAACTTCCGCCTGTGACTGACAATCTCGCTGTCGAATTCGACGACAATGCCGTGCTCGCGCGCCTGCTCGGTGAGTTCGACGCCCATCTCGCGCTGATCGAAGATCGCCTCGGGATTGTGGCGGTCCCGCGTGGCAACGTGATCACGCTCAGTGGTCCGAAAGCGTCGTGCGAGACGGCGCGCGCGGTGTTGCTGGAGCTGTACGACAGGCTCGAGGACGGCGGTGATATCACGGCCGGCGACGTGGATGGCGCGATCCGTCATGCGGCTCAGGCTGATGCCGGTCCAGGGAGCCGCGCGGGAACGACCTCAGCACGCGGCGGAAAACGCGATGACCGCAGGGCGGCGGGCAAAATTGGTGCGGCGCAGATCAAAACGCGCAAGCGCCAAATCACCGCCCGCACCCCGATGCAGAGCGACTATATCCGTGCGCTGGAGCAAACCGATCTCGTCTTTGGCGTCGGCCCGGCCGGGACAGGTAAGACTTATCTCGCGGTGGCGTTCGCGGCCGCTCAGCTGGAAAAAGGGCTTACGGAACGGCTGATCCTGTCCCGTCCGGCCGTTGAAGCCGGCGAGCGGCTGGGGTTCCTTCCCGGCGATATGCGCGACAAGGTCGATCCCTATCTGCGGCCTCTCTATGACGCGCTTTATGACGTGCTGCCGCCTGAGAAAGTCGAGAAAGGGCTTGAGACCGGGGTCATCGAAATTGCGCCGCTCGCTTTCATGCGAGGGCGGACGCTCGCTGACAGCGTCGTCATTCTCGATGAAGCTCAGAACTGTACGACCATGCAGATGAAAATGTTTCTGACGCGGCTTGGCGAGAACGCCAAGATGATCGTCACCGGAGATCCGAGCCAGGTTGATCTTCCTCCCGGGCAACAATCCGGATTGCGCGATGCGATGCGCGTGCTCGACGCAGAGGAGCAGATCTCGATCATCCGGTTTGCCGAAGGCGACGTGGTCCGACGGGAATTGGTTGCGCGTATCGTGGCGGCCTATGACCGGGCGGAGAAAGCGGATACAAATTCGCGCACACCGGGAAGCGGTGGCAATCTGCGATGAGTGACGATGGCCGTTCGATGTCGATTGGGCCGCGCAGTGCGACGGAACTGATCGTCGAAGATACACGATGGCAGACCATCGATGGACTTCCCGACACCCTTGACGCTGCAGTCAGCGCTCTGGCGGGTCACGACGCCCTTCAAGGCCGCACGCTCCCGGCCAGCATCCTGCTCTGCGACGATGCGCGGGTTCAAGCGCTCAACGCGCAGTTTCGTGGCAAGGACACGTCAACCAACGTGTTGTCATTCCCTTCAGGCGATGATGACTATATCGGCGATATCGCGCTTGCCTTTGAGACGGTGACACGTGAAGCGCGTGACGGTGGACTTGCGTGCACATCACACGCGTCACATCTGGTGGTGCATGGGCTGCTGCATTTGCTCAGCTACAATCACGAGCGTGACGACGATGCGATGGTAATGGAGCTGATCGAAGTGGACGTTCTGGCCAGTCTCGGCATTGCCGACCCGTATGGTGATCTCAAACGCGGAAAGGCCGGGTCGCCAGATCTGCATTCGGCGCAAACAATAGATGAGACGGCGGGTGCGTCATGAGTATTCCGCCACTGCCTAAGGAAAACGGGGACGCGCGCAGCGGCATTTCGCCGGGCGATGCGCCAGTTGAGCCAGGTGATGAACCGGCGTCTTCCGGGCCCGCGGAGGAAAGCGCGGGCTGGTTTCAAACCGTCAAGACGCGGCTCGGTCTCGCCTCGCCAAGCCTTCGCGATGTGCTGGTTGAGGCACTCGGCGGACAGGGGGATGAGGCATCCGCATTTTCCTCTCTCGAACGGGACATGCTGAACCGGACGCTCCGCTTTGGATCGCTTCGCGTCGAAGATGTGATGGTCCCACGGGCCGATATTGTTGCCGTTGATGCGCAGACAAGCCTCGCGCGACTGCTCGCCCTGTTTGAGGATGTCGGTCACTCGCGGATCCCGGTCTACGCGGAGACGCTGGATGACTTGCGCGGCATGATCCACATCAAGGATCTGATGAAGTGGTTGATGCGCAGCTCGGCGCCCGAGAATGCAAAAGCGGGCAAACGCAATGGAGAAAAAAGCGGCGCTGCTTCACTGGAAGATGACGGAGAGGCCCCGCGGCGGGTTGCGCGGATCGGCCGAAGCGATGCGGATCTCGACCGGCCGATCGAGAGCGCCAAACTTATGCGCGAGCTGCTCTTCGTTCCGCCCTCAATGCCGGCCGTTAATCTTTTGCTCCGCATGCAATCAACGCATATTCACTTGGCCATGGTGGTGGACGAGTACGGTGGCACGGATGGTCTGGTCTCGATCGAGGATCTGATCGAAGAAGTCGTCGGCGAGATCGAAGACGAGCACGACGAGAACACTGATGCGATGATCGAACGGGATGCAAAGCTCGGGATCGTCGTTGCAGCGCGTACGCCGATCGAAGAGCTGGAAGCGTTTCTCAACGTTAAGCTGCTTGATGACACCGACGAGGATGACATTGATACACTCGGCGGCCTTGTGTTCACGATGGTGAACCGCGTGCCGGTGCGCGGCGAGGTCGTGCCGCATTCAAGTGGCTATGAGTTCGAAGTGCTCGAGGCGGACCCGCGGCGGATCAAGCGGTTGCGGGTGCTTGGCGCACCGAAGTCACCGCAGAACGACGGCGCACAAGCAGATGAGACAGCTGGCAGCACGGATGACACTGCGGTGGTCCAAGGCACACGAAACGCTGTCGACAATGGCATGAGCGGGCACACGAAGGCCTGAGGCGACGCAGGCCGTGCCGCTGCAACACACCCGCACGAAACATCACGCACCGCACCCCTATTCATCGAAACTGCGGTTGCTGCTGCACAACGCGCCGGTTTGCTGTAGCAGAGACGGCAGCAATGGGCAGGCACTGTGGGGGTGGTGATCTGCCGTTTGGCGTACGGTTATGCGCAGGAGGCCGGGGGGATCATGTCGATCGAGATCGGCACCGCTGTCCGTGGGACACGGTGGCCTGCGCGCGTGCATGGCATGTTGGATACCCGGCTCGCCCGCTTGCAGCGCCTGACGCGTTGGCCGCGCCGCGCCGTCCTCCTCGGGCTCGGTACGGTATCGGCCTTTGCTGTATCGCCGTTGTTTTTCTGGCCGGTGCTGCTTGTGACGCTGCCGTTGCTGGTGGTTCTCAATCAAGCGTTCGGCGTGCGCGGCTCAACCACGGCTTCACC
>JBCBXF010000235.1:0-4837 GCA_039816705.1 Pseudomonadota bacterium
CGTTTGAAGGCATCCGAAATGGTTGCGGGTGAGCGGATCAGCCCCGTCAGCAGAGACCAGAGAAAAATCATTGCCGCAACGAGCAAGCCGAGACCGACGAACGCCCAAAAGATTGGCATCTCAATCCTGCGTTCCTGCCAGTTGATGATGAGATCACCCGGCTGATCTGCAAGCCAGGCAAAGCCATACGCGATCAGGCCAACAGTGAGGAAAAAAATCAGAAGGCGGATCATCGAAGAGCAGGCCTGTGCGTTGCGTGGGAAAGAGAAAAATTCGTCGACGTCGGATCGTGATGCGCCGTGTGATCAGTTGGTCGGCGCCGCAGAGATCGTCTGTTTGAGGCCGGCTTCCAACTTGGCAAGCGCCTCATCGAGCGCCACGCGGGCTTTCGCGCTCTTTAGCCATGGTTCCGCCGTTTCAGCCGGGCGGCCAGTCAGTGCTTCCAGCTCAGTGATCGCGGCGGACACGCTGCCGGAGTTCAATTTATCCTCCGCGCGCGCAACGACCGCTTCAGTGGTGCCACCTTTCACATCGCCCGTCTTTCGGACTCGCACGATGGAGCGCGCGTTGGCAAAAAGGCGATCCATCGCGCTTGCATCCTCGGCGACGGTTTCTGACTGAACAATCTCGGCAGCAAGACCCGAAAACTGTCTGGTCAACGCCTCACTGCTTGGCACATCCTTGCTCGCGAGGGCGTCCAGCGAAGCCGTGTCAAACCCCTTCGGTGCGCTGTTCTTCAGGCTTGCGATCTGGGTTGTCACAGGCTGGCCGCGCTCAACAGCGCGCTGAAGATTGGCGACCTCCAGCGCGAAGAGGACGTTTTTCGCGCTTGCGGCACGCGCACCTTCCCGCTCGACGACACCGGCAACCTGGTCGCGAAGAACATTCACCCGCTCTGCAACTGGCACGACCGCTGCTGCAACATCCTTTGTCCCCGGCAGTTTGGCGACCTGTTCCGCGAGCTCTGTCGACTTCGCCTGAAGAGCTTCCAGAGCTTTTTCCGAAGCGTCGCTGGACGCCTTCAAAGCTGTGACGTCTTTGCCGAGCACTTCCAACTGCGTTTTAGCGGTCTCGAGTGCGCGGGACAGACGTTTCGTGCCGCCTTCTATCGTCGCAATCGTCTCGCCCGCCGTCGCAGACGCCGCGTCGCGCTCGGTGAGGGTCTTTTTCAGCGAAGCGATGTCCTTGCCGACTTCTTCTTTTGTCGCCTGCGACTGGGCAGCGATCCGGGCTTCAAGCTCGGTACGTGTGTCGTTCAGACGACCTGCAAGGGCGGCCAGTTTCGGAATTGCAGCGCCGCCAGCGCCATCTGCCGCCTTGCCGAGGCTCTCGATCGTCGCTTCCATCGCGTCGAGACGCTGGCGCAGTTCGACGGTGCCTCCACCGGCCGGGTCCGCGAGGTCGCCGACCTTAGCATCCAGTGCATTCGCGGTCTGACCCAGGTTTTGCTGTTTCGTGGAGAGTTCGGCAACCTGCTTTTCGAGTGCATCAATGCTTGCCAGCTTCTCCTGCACGCCCGATGGCAGCGTGCCAGGCGCTTCATCACCCGCGATGCGTGTTTCCAACGCTGCGATCCGCTGCTCATATGCCTGCTGCACGGCAGCGATATCGGCACTACTGGTCGTGCCGCCATTGGAGCTGTCGCCCGTGAACTGGCTGGCACCGACAAGCGCGATCACGCCGCCTAAGCCACCTGCAACGGCATGTGTAAACGCGCCGCCGAAGCCGCGACGTCCGCCGCCATCGTCATGAGACCTACCGCCAGCGGGCGTGTCGCCACCGGATTTGGTGCGTTCGGATTTGTTGTCTGGGGATTTGGCCGCGGGCGCCTTGTCGGTCGTCTTCGCCGAGCTGGCGAGGCTCTTGGCGGATTGGGATGCAGACGCGCCAGTAGACGCGGCGGCGGTCGCTGCACCGGCACCGCGCTTGTCAGAGCCTGCTTCGGCTGACGCCAGCGAGGACGGTTTTTCGGTCACACCTCGCGACGACGCCCCAGACGACACATTTTTCGAGGCGTCCGGCGATGGCATCGGCTCGGCCGCCGTTGCCTCTCTGGCGGCAGACGTTTTTGTGGCAGCAGCAGCCGTCATCTTCGGTGCGCCCGTCGCCGGGCCCACTTCAACACGCTCCGCAGCAGACTTGGCATCGTCCGTTGTCGGCACTTCCTTGGCCTTAAGGTCGATGGTCGCCGTCGTGCGCTTGGACTTGTTCCGGTTGCGGTTTCTATTTTTGGACGCTGCCATGCGGTCTTTCTTTCCAGCTCGCACCCAGCTCAAAGGCAGGCGCTGCGTATACTTTTGAATTCATCACGTTATGACTGTCGAGCCACAGCCCGGTCAACGACTGAAAGTATGCCTGCCTGATTTGGCTTGTCTGCGATAAACTTGCATCGGGCAGGCACACGCGGCAGAGCATCTGCGACGGCTGACGAGAGGCAGGCGTACACCGTATGCTCTGATTCAAGGTTAACACCTCCGCACGCGGTCGCCCTGCAAAAGGCTCGAGCCGTCGCCGGGGACATCAGCACAACGCAGTCGACGGTGCCGCGTTCCATGGCCTGCTGCGCCTCCTCGGACAGCTGCGATACCGGTTTGATCCGGTAGGTCTGGAGCGGTGAGACCATGAAGCCATCGGATCGCAATGCATCGATGAGTGGGTCGGGTTGCTCGTGTTCTCGATCAAGCCGGAGCAGATGGCCCGCGTCCGGGCTGATCTTGCGGTTGATGAAGGCTGCCAGATCGACCGCATTCCCATCACCGGCGATCCGCTTCTTAAATCCGAGGTCTGTGGCCAGCGCAGCCGTGTTTTCGCCAACACAGAACAATGGCACCGCTGTCCATTTCGACGTGTCTGCCCTTTGCCCAAGTGCCTTCGCGAAGCCGCGCAAGGCATTGCGGCTTGTGGCAATCACGCCAGCAAGCGCGTCCGGCGGCGGCACGTTCGAAAACGACGGCGCGATCAGCTGACAGTCCAGCAGGGGAGAGACGATCACCTCATGGCCACGGTCGCGCAGGATCGCCGCCTGCCGCTGCGCTTCGGGTTGTGGTCGGGTGACCAGGATTTTCATACGGCGATCTTGGCGAGGAAATCCGGTCCGGCCCGTTCCATCAGTGCGCGCGCTGTTGCATCACCAAGCGTCGCTGCCGCCTGATCATCTGCAACTTGGCCATCGTGTTTCAGGCTGTGACGGGCGGAGCCATCCGGCAGCAGGATCTCGCCGGTCAGTGTCATCTGCGTTCCGTCAAGCGTCGCGTGGCCGGCAATCGGTGTGTGGCATGAACCGTCGAGGCGCTTGAGAAAGGCACGCTCGGCGGCAACGCATCGCCCTGATGAGTCGTGATGGAGTGGAGCGACGGCATCACGAGTGTGCGTGTCATCCAAACGAGTCTCAATGCCGATCGCGCCTTGCGCAATTGCTGGAAGCACCTGATCAACAGCGAGGTGCGCGGTGATCATCTCCTCATTGCCGAGCCGGTTGAGCCCAGCGACCGCGAGAAACGTGGCGTCAGCGACGCCATCGCCGAGCTTGCGCATCCTCGTCTGGACGTTGCCGCGAAAGCCAACCACTTCGAGGTCAGGTCGTAGTGCTTTGACCTGCGCCTGACGTCGAAGGGAGGATGTTCCAAGCGTCGCGCCTGCAGGCATTTCGTCGAGATGTGTGTATTTCAGAGAGACAAATGCGTCGCGGGGGTCTTCGCGCTCGAGGATCGCGGCGAGGCCGAGGCCCGGCTGATGCTGCGTCGGGACATCCTTCATCGAGTGGACAGCCATATCGATGCGGCCATCGATCAACGCGTCCTCGATCTCTTTGGTGAAGAGACCTTTGCCGCCAAACTCGCGCAACGCCTTGTCCTGGATCTGGTCGCCGGTGACCTTGATGACGACGATCTCGATCGCATCGGCGGCGAGGCCGGAGCGAGAGATAAGCTTGTCGCGGACTTCCTCCGCCTGGAACATGGCCAACGGGCTTCCGCGCGTGCCAATGCGCACGGTTCTGGTGTCGGACATCTGGCGCGTTCCTCTGGTGTCACGGGCGGGATCTTGGACAGGCCCGGGTGCCATCGTCAGGCGTTGACCCGGCGCAGCGTGAAGCCTACGCCGCTGGTCTAGAATGTTCCACGCATCAGATGCAAACACGCGACACCCCTATCGACCGCGACGTCATATGGCGCCGGTCGCATCTCTTTCATTCGCTCGCCAGATTGCTGCATGACCACACTCTCAACCTCGACCGACACTCTGACCGTGCTTGGTATCGAGACCAGCTGTGATGAGACGGCGGCGGCTGTCGTCCGACGCGGGCCGGATGGACGCGGTGAGATCCTCGCCAGCGTGGTGAGAGCGCAGATTGAGCAACATGCGCCGTTTGGCGGGGTGGTGCCGGAAATAGCGGCGCGCGCTCATGTCGAAGTGATCGATACGGTGATTGCGCGCGCGCTGGCTGATGCGAGGTGTACACTCGCCGAGTGCGACGCGGTGGCCGGCACAGCGGGGCCCGGTTTGATCGGCGGTGTGCTGGTCGGGCTGGTGAGCGCGAAGGCGCTTGCGGTTGCGGGCGGCAAGCCGTTCCTCGGCGTCAATCATCTCGAAGGGCATGCCCTGACGGTCGGACTTACGGATGACGTGCGACCGCCATATCTGTTGCTGCTCGTTTCCGGCGGGCACACTCAGACGCTGATCGTGCGTGACGTAGGGGCGTACACCCGGCTCGGCACCACCGTCGACGATGCGCTTGGGGAGGCGTTCGACAAGACAGCCAAACTTCTTGGGCTTGGATATCCCGGTGGTCCTGCTGTTGCCGAGGCCGCGCTTGATGGCGATACGACTCGCTTTTCGC
>JBCBXF010000236.1:0-4741 GCA_039816705.1 Pseudomonadota bacterium
TTTGACCGCAACCACCATGCCCCGTTTGCCCGCCACTCACTCAACTGATCACGGCACGCGCCAGACCAGAGGATAATAATCCGTCGTCTTTGGATTAACGCGTGAACCGAGACCCCGCAATCGTCGGTGTCGGCCCATTTTGCCTCATGCGCCCCTTGAAGGCGAAGAGGTGGAGACAAAACCCCGGAAAGCGGGCGCGCGACGTGTTTACCAAACCTGCGAAATGACGAGCGCGGCAATAGCGCCAGCCACAGCCCACACGCCAATCCGCATTGACCGATCATGCCCCGCCTGCTCCTGCGCCATTTTCTTCACCGTGGTTTCGTCAAGCCGGATACCGTCGCGCGCCATCTCCGAGAGCCGTTCCGCTGTTTGTTCAGCACGCACCAGCAACTGCGGCAGTTCACCGACGAATTTGCCAACGTCTTCCGCACCCTTGCGCGCATCCTTTACGAGCCCGGCAGGGCCAAGTTGGCTTTCCATCCATTCCTTCACGATGGGCTCCGCCGCCGTCCAGATGTTGAGCTTCGGGTCGAGCGTGCGCGCCACGCCCTCGACGACAACCATCGTCTTTTGCAGCAGAATGAGCTCCGGCCGCGTCTCCATGTCGAACACTTCGGTGTAGGCGAGAAGCTGGCCAAGCAAATGGCCCATGGAAATATCTTCCGCCGGCCGATCCATGATTGGCTCGCCAATCGCCCGAAGCGCCTGCGCAAAAACCTCGACGGAATGATGCGGTGGCACATACCCGGCCCAGAAGTGCATCTCGGCTGCGCGGCGATAGTCCTGCGTGATGAAGCCGTAGAGAATTTCCGCAAGATAGCGCTGCTCGCGGCTGGTCAGCCGCCCCATGATGCCGAAGTCGATCAGCACGATTTTTCCATCGTGATCGACGAGGATGTTCCCTTGGTGCATGTCGGCGTGAAAGAACCCGTCGCGCATCGCATGCCGCAGGAATGTGCGGATGATCTCCATGCCGAGCGCAGACAGATCGTGCCCCGCGGCTTCAAGAGCAGCATGATCATTCACGGCGATCCCGTCGATCCACTCGATGGTGAGTACGCGTTTCGCCGTGCGGTGCCAGATAATCTCCGGCACCCGGAAGTTTGTGTCCTCTCTGGTATTCGCCGCCATCTCCGAGATGGCCGCCGCCTCCATCCGCAGATCCATTTCAAGCTCGGTCGAAGCCGCGATCGTATCCACGACGGAGACGGGTTTCAGACGTCGGCTTGGCGGATGAAAACGCTCGATCTGCCGCGCTGCGAAGTAAAAGCTCTCGAGATCGCGACGAAACCGGCGCTCGACGCCTGGCCTCAGGATCTTGACCGCAACGTCGCGTGTACGCCCGTTGTGCTCTATCGTCGCCTTGTGGACCTGTGCGATCGATGCCGCCGCAACGGCAGGGCCAACATGGGAGAACAACGCCTCGGCTGGCGCGCCGAGCTCTTGCACCAAAGCAGCCTCGGCAACGGAGTGCGGAAACGGCGGCAGTCGGTCTTGCAGAGACTTGAGATCGCCTGCCAGCTCAGCGCCAATGAGATCAGGCCGCGCCGCGAGAAACTGCCCTGCCTTGATGTAACTCGGCCCAAGCGCCGTGAACCCGCTCGCGATTTCTGACGGGCTGTCAGATGTCCGCGGCCGCGTCGCCCGGGCCAACGCGCGCACGGGCGAAGTCAACCAACTCGCGATCCGCACAGGGAGCGGAACCGGCACACCCGGCGGAAAGAAGCGCACACCATGCTGCGCCAGCACGAAGCCCGCGCGCGCCAGATGCCAGAGATTTGTGACCGGGTTCGCCATGGGCGGCAGTGATAGGTGATTTGCAAGGGCCCCGGAATGACGGACTTTGCCGCTGGTTGACGCCCCCGTGTTAGTGAGCGCCCTTCCCCCTTTTCGGTGCGCCCTGGAATTGATGCACCCGTGTCGGTGGCGCGTGCGCTACCCGGTCGCCTCCGCCCGTTTCTGCGCAGCTCGAAGACAAATGTAATCCATCACCAGCGTCGCCCCGGCGAGCGCGGTGATCTGCGCATGGTCATAGGGTTGAGACACCTCGACAAGGTCCATCCCGACAAAGTTCACAGGCGTCATCCCCTGCAAAATCTTCCGCGCCTGCCACGTCGCGAGCCCGCCGCAAACTGGCGTCCCGGTACCCGGCGCAAAAGCTGGATCGAGACAGTCAATATCAAACGTCAGATACGCCTTTGCGTCGCCCACTACCTCGATCGCCTTTGCGAGCGTTGCCTCCGGTCCGTTCATGTGTACCCACTCGGCATCGATCACAGTCAGGCCATGGCTTTCCGGGTTGCCCGTACGGATACCGATCTGGACCGAGCGTGCAGGATCGATGATCCCCTCCTGCACAGCATGAAAAAACATCGTGCCGTGATCGATCCGCTTTTCCTCCTCCCGCCATGTGTCTGAGTGGGCATCGAACTGGATAAGAGCGAGTGGGCCGTGTGTCTCCGCGTGCGCCTTCAAAAGCGGGTAGGTGATGAAATGATCTCCGCCCAACGTCACCATTGACGCACCGCTGGATATGAGGCCGCGCGCATGATCCGAGATTTCCTCAGGAACACCGGTCGGATTGCCCGGATCGAAGGCGAGATCGCCATAGTCAACGACGGCGAAGTCATCCAGCGACGTTTCCGGCCAGGGATAAAGCCCACCGGGCCAAGCCAGAATGCTGCTTGCTTCGCGGATTGCGCGAGGCCCGAACCGCGTGCCCGGCCGATTGGTCACCGCCAGATCATACGGCACGCCGCTGACAACGATATCGGCACCGCGCGGATCCTTGCGGTAGGGCCGCCGAAGAAAACTCTGTGCACCGGCATACGCGCCCGCATCCTGGAACCCGAATGGAGAGTCGCCGTCGAAGGCGCGGTCGATTTCTGAAAAAGTCCTGTCATCCATGGCCAGCGATCACCTCATTGTAGCGCTTCACTATTGCCACACCTGACATAGGAAGTGCGGCCGTCAAATCTGCGAATCGCCCGGCCTGTGGCATGGGTAGGCGCGACACGACGATACCACCGCCCGGGAACGCAGGAGCTCCGCGATGGCACGCACGATTTATCCGGTGATCCTCGTTGGAGGACGCGGCGCAAGGCTATGGCCCGTATCCCGCGAGAGCCTGCCCAAGGTCTTCCAGAATCTCGCCTCGGACAAAAGCCTGCTCCAGGACACATCGATCCGTCTGAAAGGGATCTCACATCTCGGCGCGCCGATTGTCGTCTGCAACACAGATCATACGCTGCTGGTTCGTGAGCAATTGGCCGGCGTGCCCAGCCTCAGCATCCTTGCTGAACCGGTGCGCCGCAACACGGCACCGGCTGTGACGGCAGCAGCCGCCTTCATCCAACGCCATGACCCGGAAGCATTGATGCTCGTGCTGCCGGCCGATCATGTCATTACGAACGCCGCCGCGTTTCACCGCGCGATCGAAACCGCCGCGGCCGTGGCAACCACCGGCCAACTTGTCACCTTCGGCATTGAACCCACCGGGCCGGAAACCGAGTACGGATATATCAAGGCAGGCACACCAATGTCCGACTTGCCGGGCGCGAAGAAGATTGAACGCTTCGTCGAGAAACCGAATCTCGAGCGGGCAAAGGCGCTCCTCGCGGAAGGTGATCACTTCTGGAACAGCGGGATGTTCGTCTTTCCTGTGCGGGAACTGCTCGACGAACTTCGCACGCACGCCCACGAGGTGATGGCTGCCGCCGTCTCGTCCGTTCCACCGGAAGCAGAGGTTGGTCAAACGGTCGAGCTGCGTGAAGACGCGTTTGCCCGCGCGCCGGGTATCTCTGTCGACTACGCCGTGATGGAGAAGACGGCGCGGGCCGCCGTCGTGCCATGCGCGATTGGATGGAGCGACGTCGGCAACTGGAATGCCCTGTGGGAACTTGGGCCCAAGGATGACGCAGGCAACGTGCTCGTCGGTGATGCGGTCTCGCAGGAGACCAGCAACTCGTTTCTGCGCAGCGATGGCCCGCTGGTTGTCGGCGTCGGGCTGAAGGATATCGTCGTCGTCGCAACGAATGACGCCGTGCTAGTCGGCACTCAGGATGAAATCCGCACCGTGAACCAGGCCGTTGACCGTCTCGCGGCCGAAAAGCGACGACAAGCCGAAAGTCACAATCGCTCCTATCGTCCATGGGGGCATGTCGAGGTGATCGAGCGCGGCAACCGCTTCCAGGTCCAGCGCATGCACATCAACCCGGGCAACCGCATTTCTCTCCAGAAACACTACCTGCGCTCGGAGCATTGGGTTGTTGTTGAAGGAAGTGCGCTGGTCCAACGCGATGACGAGGAGATGCTGCTGAGCGAGAATGAAGCTGCCTACATCCCGCTCGGCGCGCTCCACCGCGTGACCAATCCGGGCGCCGTGCCACTCACGATCATCGAGACGCAATACGGCAGCTATCTCGGCGAGGATGACGTGATCCGCGTCGAGGACGACTTCGGCCGAACATGAGCGATGGGAAAGCTATATCGGATGACGACATCTGCGCGGCGATCATCGCGCTGACAAACGCGCGTCGGCCATCCGGAACCATCTGCCCTTCCGAGGTTGCGCGCAGCCTTGCTGCCGATGAAACGACGTGGCGCAGCCTGATGCCGCGCGTGCGAGGCTGTGCCGTACAACTTGTCGACGATGGCAAGCTTGCGATCCTGCAGAAGGGGCAACCCGTCGCCGATCCGCGCAACGTCACCGGTCCGATCCGTCTCGGCCTTCCGCAAT
>JBCBXF010000237.1:0-4686 GCA_039816705.1 Pseudomonadota bacterium
CGGCGCTGGCACTGGTAGTGTCATGAACTCCGTGACGGCCGGTGCTGCCAACAGCGGCCTCGCGCAGAACGGCGCACCAGTCATCAGCGAAGCAGCGGCAAGCGGCTTCGCGCAAAACGCCGGCAACGGTGCCTCTTCGGCAGTGTCCGAAGCGAAGTACGATGCCGACGCAGCCGCAAGCGGTATTGCTTCGGGTGGCGACGCCATCAACCAGCAGCCGATCACCGGTGGTGCCGGTGACGCGGGTGCGGCGATCGTCAACGCCATGGCCATGGGTGCGACAGGAACCGGCGGCACGGGTGCCGGACTGTCGGATGCCGGCATCGCTACAGCGACGCAAGACGGGATGATCAACGATCTGATCACTGAACTCGTCGGCACGCAGGAAGGCGGAGCCGGTGCCGAAGGCGGCAGCAGCGATGTCTCCTTCGACCAGTCGATCGAGTTTTCGGTCAACCCGTCGATCGAGATGCCGTTCACGCAGACCAACAATGCGGAACTACACGACGCTTCGGCCGTCGATCTGGAAGGCGGCATGATGCCAATCGCCTACCCGATCACGTTCAACAACGACGCGGCCTAATGGTCCGTTGAAGAACAGGGGCGGCCGTTTCGTACGGCCGTCCCACCTTTCTGGCCGATCGGTCAGTCAGATTTTTTCTCCACCGGAACCAGTGTTCCCAACTGCACAGGTTCTCGTGAACTCCGTGTTTCACTTGTGAGCGTGGCCGTATCCTTATGTTCTCCCAGCACCAGATCGAGATCACACGCCGCACACTCCTTGGACGGCTCGCCGACCGAATTCGCCCACGAAAACGCGAGATGCGCGGCGCCGAGCGGCAGCAGACCTGGAGTTTCATGCTGTGGTCGTTCGTTCTGGTCCACGTGCTCGACAAGTTCGGGATTTTTAACAACGCAGCACATGCAGGTAACGAAGAGGTCGACGCGCCCAACGATCAAGCAGCTGCGTCGGACCCATCAACCACCGATGGGCTCGCCTCCGATGAGGACGATGTCGCGACCGATAATGAGGCAGGACGCGCAGACAACGCGGACGACGACGCCATAGACGATCTTGGTCTCGACACCTACGCCCTTGATGACGAGGACGACGACACATTCGACACTGCCGGCGGTGCTGGAGATAACCTAGCCGCGCCAAACGCGATCGCCGCTGGTGCCGTTGGCAGCGCCGCACCGCTTGGAAACCTCGCACCAAATTTCGTGCCGCTCCCGCCGCTCGAAAACCTCCCTCCGTTGCCGGATCTTAATTTCTTTGACGGGTTCTCTGACTTTGCGTCTGACTTAGGTTTCGGCGAAGACGGAGCAGACTTCCTCGGGTTGCTCGACGCGGGCGTGCAATCAAACGTCGGTATCGCACTCAGTTTCGTGAGCAACCCAGTGGTTGCGGTTGATGTCTGGAAATCTCTCGGCGATCTGGATCACTCAGTCCGCCCGAACGGGAACGATACCTTCGACATCGAGTGGACGATCCAGCTGAACGGCGTCATCGGCGATCAGGTGTTCCAGGCGGAAAGCACCAGCGATGCACTTGGTGAAAGCGAAACGACAGCAACCTTTCAACACGCGAACATCGATGCGAGCCTCCAGGGCAACAGCGCCATCCTCGTCGATCAGCAGGACTGGGATGATCTGCTCTGGGTGAACGGTAACTACTATGAGTTCAATACAATCGTTCAGGTCAACGTCCTCTGGGATAATGATGTGATCCACGCCGAGTTCGAGGGAGAGGCCAGCGAACACGAAAATGCGCTTGGAGAAATACACTCCGGTGGCAACGCGCAGCACAATGCGGCTGTCATCTCAGAGGTCATTCCGGCCGATCTGGAACACGCCACGCCTGAGCCGAAAGCGCCGGTTGAAGATGGTGCGGTGACCGAAGAAGCTGCGCCTCAAGCCTCCGAGACGCAGATCGAAGAGCCAGCACTTCAGCCCGCCGTGTCGGATACGGATGAGGCGTCGAGCGCAGAGTTCCCCGAACCGGAGCAGCCAGTCGACGTCGAAAGTGCGATTGATCTAAACCCCGATCCCTATAACGCGCTGATCGAGCAGGCCTGTTGCGAGCTACCGCCACCACCAACACAACTCATCCTCGGTGATCAGGCCTCCTACAATGCCGTTGTTCAGCAAAACAGTATCGTCGATATGGATACGCTAAACTACGACCTTCAGGATCTCGTGGACGGTCTCGGCGTCTTCGATATCGAGGACCAGTTTGCCGATGTCTTCGGAAGCGGACACGAACAGCACAACGATGTTCAGATCGTCCAGGAGCAGACGAACTATGCCGCTGACTGGACGGCTCAGTCGTTCAAAGCGGCACATCAGGCGACGGCGATCACGACAGTCAATGGCGATTACTACGAGTTCAACACGATCATCCAGATCAACATCATTGAAGATTCACAGGAGATGATCTGGAGCGGAACATCCGGGTCAAGCGCACTCTCTTCTGGCGGAAACATGCAGTTCAACACCGCCGCCTTGCTACACAACGATGCGCAGGATGAGCTTTTCGTCAATGGCAACTACACGGAGTATAATCTCGTGTTGCAGGTCAACGCGATCCAGGACAACGACACCATTGGGCAGACCAGTGCGCTGACGCATACCGGATCGCAGTCTGCGTCCGATGGGGTCGCGAACGAGGCGAGTGACGGCGCAACCGGCATCGGCGGATCCGACAACAGCACATCACCGTTCGATTTCCACGTCCCGGATTTCACAGTCGATACGTCTGCTCTGCCTGGCTACGCCTGAGCGCCAAACGCAACACATGGCACGCTCATTGCTTGAATGTGATGACCGCGGACGCGGCTTAACGGTTGGAGCGCGTTGAGTGTTGCGCAATTGACTGTTCGTTCGCTGTCATCGCCCGCTCAAGCACAAGGCTCTTCAACAGCATGGGTAGCGATCGCCAGCCGCAATCGGCAGTCTCGGAACACATGACACTGGCAGGACCACCTTCGGTCTCTGATAAAGATACCGCGCGCACGACGAGAAAAACGCCGTCGCGCAAGCCACAACAGACGCCTGCATCCCGCGCAGCAGACGAGAAGTCTGGCACAACGGCACACCTTGAGCCGTTGAAGGTCTGGCGCAAGGTGCTGCGTCGGAACCTGGTGTTTGTCGGTATTTTCTCCCTCGTCATCAACTTGCTGATGCTGACGATCCCGATCTATCTGTTCCAGATTTCCGATCGCGTTCTCTCGAGCCGCAGCATCGATACACTGGTGATGTTGACGGGCATTGCGCTTCTCTTTATCGGCGTCCTCGCCCTCCTCGATATCATGCGCAAGCGCATTCTAGGGCGTGTTGCCACACAGGCTGGCACGATCCTCGGAGGCGCGGTGCTCGCCGGACTGATCGATCAGGCAAAGCTGACGGACGGCGGCAATACACAGATCCTCAAGAACCTGCACAACGTCCGCGCTTTCATCAGCGGCCCCGTCATGTTGCTCATCTTCGACGCACCGATGGCGCCGCTGTACTTCCTCGCCGTATTCCTGATCCATCCGCAGCTCGGCATGATCGCAGTCTTCTCCAGCGTACTGCTGCTGATCATCGCCGTCCTCAACCAGAAGTTGACCTCAAAGACATTTGGTCAGGCGGGCGCGTTCTCCATGCAGGCCGATGAGCAGGCGGAAGCCCTCGCGCGCAATACGCAAGTCGTCAATGCGATGGGCATGATGAACGAGGGCCTGTTGCAGTGGGGCAGGCAGCAGGCGCCAGCACTGACGCATCAGCTGAACGCGCTCGATCGGAATTACTGGATCTCCGGTATCTCCAAATTCGTGCGCCTCACCACACAGATTGGAATGCTCGGGTGGGGCGGATATCTCGCGCTGGTCGGCGAAGTGACCGGCGGGATGATGATCGCGGCATCGATCATCGCCGGCCGCGCCTTGCAACCGGTCGAAGGCATGATCGAGGGGTGGCGCACGCTCGTCAGCACGCGCGAGGCTTACCAGAAGGTGATCGGTGTTTTGAGCGCGCTTGAGCACGAGGTGCCTCGCCTGAACCTGCCAAAGCCCGACGGGCGACTATCCGTTGAAAAGCTTCTCTACATGCGTGCTGGTGCCAAGGATCCAGTACTGAACGGCATCAACTTCCAGCTGAATGCCGGCGAGTCGCTCGCCGTGATCGGGCCGTCCGGCTCGGGAAAGTCGACGCTGGCCCGTGTTCTCGTTGGATGTCTCAAACCAACTGCGGGCGCCGTGCGACTGGACGAGACCGACCTGCGCAACTGGGATCGTCGCCAGTTCGGTGAAGTCACCGGCTACCTCCCGCAGGAAGTGGAGTTGTTCCCCGGAACAATTAAATCCAACATCAGCCGCATGCGCGACGACCTGCCCGACACCGCGATCTACGAAGCCGCTCATGTCACCGGCGTTCATGAGATGATCACGCACTTGCCCGCGGGTTATGAGACCAAACTCGACGGGACGGGTGCACCGTTGTCCGGCGGACAAAAACAACGCGTCGCGCTCGCACGTGCGTTTCTCAACACGCCTTCACTTGTCGTGCTCGACGAACCGAACTCGAACCTGGACGCGCAAGGCGAACAGGCGCTCACACAGACGATCTGCGGAGCAAAAGCGGCCGGCATAACGACTGTTGTGATCACCCAGAGGCCAGCGCTTCTGAATGCCGTCGACAAGGTGC
>JBCBXF010000238.1:0-4685 GCA_039816705.1 Pseudomonadota bacterium
CAAGTGGAAACGCGCGCCACTGACGCTCGACACCGTGCTGATGTATGCCGAACGCGGTAGCGGCAAGCGCTCATCATTTTACTCCGACTACACGTTCGGTGTGTGGGCGCAGAGCGATGACGGCGATCAGGAACTTGTGCCCGTCGGCAAGGCATACTCCGGCTTCACCGACGCCGAGCTGAAGAAACTCGACAAGTTCGTGCGCGGCAACACACAGCAACGCTTCGGGCCGGTGAGGAGCGTGGCGGCCGGGATCGTTTTTGAGGTGGCATTCGACGCGGTGCATCACTCGCCGCGCCACAAGTCCGGCGTCGCGATGCGCTTTCCCCGCATTCATCGCATACGGTGGGACAAGCCCGTCGAGGAGGCAGACACGCTGGAGACCGTGCTTGGGCTGATCGAAACGCGGACAACAGACGCTGCAACGGTTCCGCACGATGTCGAGGATGACGACGCGCCCGGGGGGCAGCTCAGCCTGTTCTGACGCGCTTCAGTCGTTCAATCACGCTCAGAATCCGTCGAGGCCATGCGCGCCGCAGTGTAACGCGTGCCGACCACGGTCTGCTCATTGATCAGCGCATCGAGCTCACTGACCGTCGCATCATCCAGCACGATGTCTCCTGCGTCAGCGTTTTCCTCCATGTGCGACATGTCCTTGGTGCCAGGTATCGGGACCATGGTGCGGTCCTGCCGGGCGAGCAGCCATGCCAATGCGAGTTGCGCTCTGGAGCAGCCGACGCGTTCGGCAATCGCACCGAACGGCTCCATCAGCTTGATGTTGTGCGCAAACGCCTCCGGCTCAAACCGCGGCCGCGCGATCGTGCACCGCAGATCTTCCGGCGGCAGTTGCGAGACATCCTGCGTGACACCGGTGAGGAACGAGCGCCCGAGTGGCGAGAACGGCACCACGGTGATGCCAAACTCTTTGCAAACACCCATGATTTTCCTCTCCGGCGTGCGCGACCAGAGTGAATATTCCGACTGTAGCGCCGCCATCGGATGCGTCGCGTGCGCTCGGCGCAGTGTCTCACTCGAACACTCGGAGATACCGAGTTCGCGCACCTTGCCCGCTTCCACCAAACGTGCCATCGCCCCGATTGTTTCCTCGACGGGAACGTTCGGGTCTGCCCGATGGAGATAATAGAGGTCGATCACATCGGTGCGCAGCCGTTCGAGACTGGCGTCGCAATCCCCTGCAATCCGTTTCGGATCACCGTCTATGCCGTCGGCGGACAGCCCGCACTTGGTTGCCAGAACATACTCCGTGCGACGGGCTTCAAGCGCCTCACCGAGCAGCGTTTCGTTGTGTCCGCTGCCATACATCATCGCGGTATCGATGAAGGTGTAGCCAACATCGAGCGCCCGGTTCAGCAGGCGGGCCGACGCGGCATCGCTCTCTGCCTTGCCGTAACCGAACGACATGTTCATCGCGCCGAGCCCGATGGCGGACACGGCAAGCGAGCCAATCTGGCGGGTGTGCATGGAGAGCCTTGTTAACGGAGACGTTCAATGCCCCCGTCCTGTTGCGGATCGGCAGGGATACGTCAATGGGAAGGCGGTAGCAGTGGACGAACAGCGTCGTTGGGCGGTTCTGCTTTCCACCGCTGGATTGAAACGTCAGAGTGTTCGCGCATCGCATGATGTGCGGGGGACAGGGAGCGGGCAATGCGGGCGGCGGTTCTGGAGACGTTTGGCGGTGCTGTTGAGATTGCAGATGTGGCGAGCCCGCCCTGCCCGCGCGATGGGGTAATTGTCGCGGTCCAGGCGTGCGGGGTCTGCCGGTCCGATCATCACGCCTGGAAAGGCGCTGATCCGGACGTCGTGCTTCCGCATGTCATGGGCCATGAACTGGCAGGCGAGATCGCCGAGGTCGGGCCGGACTGTCATGCTTTTTCAGTGGGTGAGCGCGTCACGGCGCCGTTTATTCTGGGCTGTGGGCGCTGCGACGACTGCCGTCACGGGCGGGCCACCGCGTGCCACACGCAGCAGGTCATCGGCTTCACCTATTGGGGCGCGTTCTGCGAGCATGTCGCTGTCCCGCATGCGGATTTTAATCTTGTGCGGCTGCCGGATGCGCTGAGTTTTGTTGCTGCGGCTGGGATGGGCTGTCGGGTGACGACGGCATGGCGGGCGTTGACCGATCGTGCGGCAATCCAACCCGGTGAGTGGCTGGTCGTGCATGGCGCGGGCGGGTTTGGGCAATCAGCAATCATGCTCGGGGCGGCGCTTGGCGCGCGTGTCCTTGCCGTCGATGTCAATCAGGATGCGCTGGCGATGGCGGAACGGCTGGGCGCGAACGCTATCCTCGACGCCAGCACCACAGCCGATGTTGGCGAAGCGGTCCGTGAGATCACCGACGGTGGCGCGGACGTGTCGATCGACGGGCTCGGCATTGCAGCGACCTTCGAGAACTCGCTCCGCTCCCTGCGCAAGCTTGGACGGCATATCCAGGTCGGGATGCCGGTCGGCCCGCATGCAACGGTTGCGCTGCCGCTGCTTGAACTGGTCTATGCCCGGCAACTGACGCTGCACGGCATGCGTGGGCTCAACGCGACGGGCTTTTCCTCGCTCCTCGCCCTGATCGAGGCCGGGCGCTTTGATCCGGACGCACTGGTCTCACGCACGATCCCGCTCTCCGGCGTCGGCGCCGCCCTTGGCGACATGGACACCGGCCAATCCGTCGGGATCACGGTCGTGGACCGCATGGACGGGTGAGGGGTGGTGATCGGGCGTCACCGCGTGCGCCCAAACATACCGACGCACGCGGCGCTGCGATCAGGCGGGGACGATCTGCCCGGGGAGTGAATTGACGGTCATGGTGTCGCCTTCGCGGAAGTGGACGACCGAGCGGATCGACTCGCCGGACTTCAAGAGGTCGAAGGCCGTGTTGATCTGGTCGTGTTTCATGTGGTGCGTGATGTAGGGATCGATGTCGAACTCGCCCTTCAGCCATTCATCGACCATGCCTGGGAGTTCACTGCGGCCGCGCACACCACCGAATGCCGTGCCGCGCCAGACCCGTCCGGTCACGAGTTGGAATGGGCGGGTTGCGATTTCCTGGCCGGCGCCGGCGACGCCGATCACGGTGCACTCGCCCCAGCCCTTGTGGCAGGACTCCAACGCGGCCCGCATCAACTCGACATTGCCGACGGCCTCAAACGTGTAGTCGAGCCCGCCGTTGGTCATCTCGACCAGCACCTCCTGGATCGGCTCAGCGTGTTTCTTCGGGTTGACGCACTCGGTGGCACCAAGCGCCATGGCAAGCGGGAACTTCGTTTCATTGACGTCGATCCCGATGATGCGCGATGCGCCGTTCAAGACGGCGCCCTGGATAACCGCCATGCCGACAGCGCCGAGCCCGAAGACAGCGACGGTCGCCCCTTGCTCGACCTTCGCGGTGTTGCGCACGGCGCCAATCCCGGTCGGTACGGCGCAGCCCATGACGGACGCCTTTGAGAGCGGCGCGTCCTTGGAGATTTTCGCGACCGAAATCTCCGGCAGCACCGTGTATTCGCTGAATGTGCTCGTCCCCATGTAGTGGAGGATCTGCTTGCCCTTGTAGGAGAATCGTGACGTACCGTCTGGCATCACACCGGCGCCCTGGGTCTTGCGGATCGTCTGGCAGAGGTTCGTCTTCCCCGACTTGATGTACGGGCAGTCCGGGTCTTCCGGCACGTAAAGCGGGATGACGTGATCGCCGGGTGCGACCGACGTCACGCCCTTGCCGACCTCTTCGACGACGCCGCACGCCTCATGCCCGAGAATGCATGGGAACAGACCCTCGGGATCTTCGCCGGACAGCGTGAAGACGTCGGTGTGACAGAGGCTGGTCGTGACGATACGGACCAGCACTTCGCCGTCCTTCGGGCCTTCCAGGTCAATCTCTTCGATCTCGAGGGGACGGTTGGGTTCCCAGGCAATTGCGGCGCGTGTTTTCATGTTTGCATTTTCCTCCCTGCGGATAGCTCAGTGAAAAACCGGGTTCTGTCCGGCATTTGTGGGTTCAACGGGTTCGAGCGTTAAAAGAAGTCGGGTGTCGTGCGTGCTGGCGTCCGGCGGGGCGTGCTGGTGCAGGGCTGAGGGAGCATCATTTGCGCGCAACGGTCTGCGCGACACGATCGGTGCGCCTGTTGGCACGGTGAACACCCGACGCGCCTGGGCACCGCGATCCGCAATACCGCACTGCGTGCCTCTGCCGCGATAGGTGCACACCAATCGCAAGCCGTCGGTGTCCGGATCGCGCATACGGCGGGGGCTGGCGCTGAGGACGTCAAGGCGCAATTGGATGTAAGATGCTGACGCAATCTCGGCGAATACCCATGCGAGCGCCGCGATGTCGTCGACAAGAAGGTCGCGGTGGGGGTTGTCAGGCGTTCCGGCCAAAGCACAGCACTGCCCAACGGCATCGCGTACGCTCAAAGGGGGGAGAACCAGGCTGGCGCGAGGCAGGCAGGCGGGATGGAGCGCATCGAGCCAGTTCTGGAAGCTCTGCAGAGGGCTGCGGGTCCACACGACCGCGTCATGGCCGGGACCGTGAATGGCGGCGAGGCCATCGAGCGAGTCGACCATACCGATGGTCTTGGCCAGTGGCGTGTCGACCGTCTGCGCGAGACTCACGTTGCGACCCCGGTTCGGCGATGGCTTCCGCGCTGCACACCCATCGTTTGATCTCTCGCTCATGCTCT
>JBCBXF010000239.1:0-4678 GCA_039816705.1 Pseudomonadota bacterium
TCGGCTTACTTCTCTTTGATTGGCGGTACGCAGGAACTTTTTCTCGAGCATGGTCGGGCTCGCGGCACATTCAAGGATCCGAATGTTTTCGGACCGTTCCTCGTCCCGCCTCTGGTCTACGGCTTTCTGCGCCATCTCACCGGTGAGGATCGACTAGGACTTCAATCCGCCATTTTGGCATTTCTTGGCCTCGGCATCCTGCTCAGCTTTTCGCGGGGTGCCTGGGCCAGCACAATATTCTCCGTCGGCATTTCGACATACCTGCTGTTCATCAGCGCGCGCTCGAACAGCCTGCGTCTCAAGGTTGTTGGTCTTGCCATTTGCACCGTCGTCATCGCCGCCGCGCTGCTCGTGTTTGCGCTCAGCTTCGACGCGATCGCAAACCTCATGAGCGTGCGTGGCCAGTTTGTTCAATCGTACGACACACTTGAACGGTTCGCCGGCGCCCGGATCGCAATCGATGTCATCCTGACACACCCCCTCGGCATCGGCGCATACAGCTTCGCGGAGTTTCATGAGGCAGAGCCGCACAATGCCTACCTCTACAGTTTTCTGATCGGCGGTTGGCTCGGAGGCTTCGCGTTCATCGCACTCATCGTCTCGACGATCATTGTCGCATTCCGCAACACCCTGGTCGCCAGCCCGGTGCGCTTGTTCGCAATCGTTCTCTTCTCAACGTTCCTCGCCGTGTCGCTTCAGAGCCTCGTGGTCGACACGGATCATTGGCGTCAACTCTACATTCTCGCCGGATGCATCTGGGGCATTCACGCATGGCTGCACAAACCGGAGCGCGGTCACGAAACCGAAACGGCGGAGAAAAAAATGAACGCCTTGGAGCCGCCACTCTTCCCGACACTCAATCAGCGGTTCGCACGGCTCAACCAGAAAGCTCGCGATACCGCCGCGAACAACAACGCGAGGACGCCGCGTCGTACAAAGTGGCGTCGCAAGCTTGGCGGAACGCACCGCCCCCGCAATTTGGCGAGAGTGACCCGCATCGCTGCGGCGAAGAGCGAGCGCGCAGCGGCAGATCCACCAGCAGCACCCACACAATCCAACCGCGTCCCATCGTCTGGGCAACCAGAACGCGCCGACGTGTCACCTCACATGCAGAACCGCATCCTACGCGCCCGGTATCGTGACACAGTGCAGGCCAAACCCGTCTCAGAGCCCGACGTTTCTGAGCAGACATCTCCGGCTGTCTCACGGGTCATCAAAGACAACGATACTGCCCTCGCCTCATCGCCACGAGAAGCGTTCGGCATCCGCGCATCCGACAACCTCGCACCCCGCGCAGAATTCGGCCGCCGCAAAACCTAGAATGCACTACGACCGCAGCCTGTCCAGCCAGTCCGCCAGCCTGTGAGAGAGAACGCCGGCCTGCGCGATGCGTCGCCGCAGTCCGGGCAGTGGAAATCGGGGCGAAAATCCACGTAGCATCGCCGGCAAATGATCCGGCGTTGGAGACGTATTGTCATTGCCACCGGCCAGCCAGTGCGCAAGAGCCCGACCGGTCCAAGTCGCCGTGTTTACGCCATTCCCGTGATATGCGAACCCGAACGAAACCGTGGGATCATCCGGCACACGGCCAACCGTCGGCGCAAGACGGGATGAAAAACACACAAGGCCACGCCACAGGTAATCGATTTCGATGCCGGCCCATTCCGGCCAGAGCCGCGCGATCGTTGCCGCAAGATACTTCTGCGTCCCCTCGAGTTTGTCTGGGCGTCCGGTAAAGTCGCCGCGACCACCGATCATCAGACGATTGTCTGGCAGTAGGCGATAATAACAGTAGACGTTGAGGGAGTTGATCGCAGGGTTCTCAGTGACCCAATGATGCGCAGCGCGTTCGTCATCCGTGAGCGGACGCGTTACGGCAATGACGCTCTGAAGAGGCAACACACGCCCCGCAAAAGCGCCATGCAGATGCTCCGGCAGAAAGCCGTTCCCGGTGACGATCACGTGCTGTGCGCGCACTTTCCCTCCGCGCGTCTCGAGCACGTGACGCCCGCCATCGCCAGCCGGCGCACGCGTCCATGAGACAACTTCGCTGTGCGGGTGCAGGTGCGCGCCATGGCGCTCAGCCGCAGCCGCGAGCCCCTGAATGTAGCGGAGCGGATGCAGGCCGAACGACGGCTGTTCCAAAACGGCGCCATGAACATGCGGCGCGTCATAGCCCTCGGCACGGAACGCATCGCCAGAGAAAATCGTCCCGGCGTGTCCCAGCAGCCGACGGCGGTTCTGATTGTCTTCAATGAGCCCGGCGAAGTGTCGACTGCTTTCGGCGACGCAGAATTCTCCGTCACCCTGGCGATCGGCGTCAATGTTTTCATCCGTGAGAAGGCTGTCGACGAGTTCAACGGCCTCCACCTGCGTGCGCCAGTAAGCTTTCGTCTCATCGAGCCCCCAGCGCCGGACCTGTTGTTTCAAAGAGAGTTGCGTCCCGCCCATACAGCAGAAACCACCGTTGCGCCCTGACGCGCCCCAGCCAAAGTGCCCCGCCTCCAACACGCGCACATCCACGCCGAAATCCCGCGCAAGATGCAGGGCAGCAGACGCGCCGGTGTATCCCCCGCCGATGATCGCAACCTCGCAGTTCTCGTCCCCCTCAAGCGGCGTACCGACCACCGGCGAAGGTCCGGCCGTCGCTTCCCAGTACGAGGGCTGCGGCGTTGCGAAGTCATAAAGGCTCGCGTCAAACACGGTCTTGGAGTGCATCACCGTCCCTCCTGCATCAGCCGATCGTTAAAGATCTCCGTCAGCGCATCGAGGAGAAAATCCGCGTCATCTTTCGAGAAACAAAGTGGTGGACGGATCTTGAGCACGTTGTCATGAGGCCCATCGGTGCCAATGAGAATGTGTCGGCCACGCAGCCGCTCGACCACATGACGCGCATGATGTCGTGAGGGCGCACCATTCCTGTCAGCGATCTCAACGCCGATGAACAATCCCATCCCGCGCACGTCCCGGATTGTGGGTGTCGTTGACTGAAGGTGCCGCAATCCCGCGAGCAGATGAACTCCAACCGTCTCTGCATTCAGCGCCAAGCCTTCCGCGTCGAGCACGTGCAGCACCGCGAGACCGGCAGCACACGCGGCACTTGAGCCACCGAACGTCGAGAAAAATTCCATTCCAGTCGCAAACTCATCAGCGATCGCTCGCGTCGTCACAACGGCTCCGAGCGGATAGCCATTGCCGAGCGGCTTGCCGAGAACAACGATATCTGGCGTCACGTCCTGTGTCTCAAATCCCCACGCGCAAACGCCAAGCCGCCCAAGCCCCGTCTGCACTTCATCCGCGATGCAAAGCCCACCAGCCGCGCGCACACCGGCGTAAACTGCTTTGAGATACCCGGGCGGCGGCACCACCTGCCCGCCAACACTGGGAAACGTCTCGGCGACAAAACACGCTGGTTTGCGCCCGCACGCGGCAATGTCCTCCAGGCGTTCTGTCACCGACTGCGCATAATGAGACGCATGATCCGGATGCCAGCCTGTCGGCTCAGGCATAGGTGCCGTTGCCACATGCACCCAGTTGCGCTGGCCCGCACCGCCCGGTCCGTCAAACTTGTAATGCGAGAGATCAACCGTCGTGCAGGTATGCCCGTGATATCCGTTCTCCAGTATGATCGTATCGCGTGCGCCAGTTGCCGCCTGCGCCAGCCGTAGCGCCAAGTCATTTCCCTCACTGCCCGATGTAACGAGAAACGCGACATCCAGACCGTCCGGCAGACGCGACGTCAGCGCCTCAACATAGGATTCATGGATCGACTGCAGATAACGCGTATTCGTGTTGACACGCGCGATCTGTCGCGAAACCGCGTCTGTCACACGCGGATGCGCGTGCCCGACATGCGGAACGTTGTTGTACGCATCGAGAAAGGTGCGCCCACACTCGTCGAAGAGCAGACTTTTCCATCCCTTCTCGATCACGAGCGGAACATCATAACTGAGCGTGAGATTGCGCGGGCTCGATGTTGCGCGGCGGCGCGCCAGCGCATGTCGCTGCGCCTCGGGTGCACGCGCGTGACCCGGAGGCAGGCCAAGCATTGGGGCCGGATCCGGCGACCGCTCGCGCCAGACCGCCCACTGATCCGGATCGGCGACGCCGGGCCAGTCTGGGCCGTCCGCCTCAAACAGTCCGAGTTGAAGATGAAGATGAGGAGGCCATCCGCCATTCTCAGCCTCACCGCCAAGCAACGCGATGACATCCCCCGCCTGAACAGGATCCCCAACCCGGTGTCGCGTGGTCACTTCATGCGCCAAATGACCGTAGAGCGAGAAAAAAACGACACCACAGTCTGTCTCATGCCGCAGAACCAGCACCCCGCCGTAACCAAGGTCTTCAGGCGTGGCCGCAACAGAGTACACACGGCCGGGCAGTGGCGCATGAACTGGCGTCAACGCAGGGAGAAAAACATCAATCCCGAGATGGATTGTCCGCCGACCGCTCGCCGGGTGCGTTCCGGCAAAAAAACCGGCATCGGTGTAGATCAGTCGCGGTTCCCCATATCGCCCGAGTGCGGCCTCACCATACGGCGTGCGCTCTTCAATGCGCTGGAAAAGCTGTGCCTTGTCCAAAAGGATCGGATCATCCGGCGCATCATTTCCGGCAACACTCAGATCGAGGATCGGAGCATCATGAAGCGACGCGTCAAAGATCGGCGCAAACGTCGTGT
>JBCBXF010000023.1:0-21809 GCA_039816705.1 Pseudomonadota bacterium
ACCTCTCGCCCTACGAAGAGTTTCAGCGCTTCAAAACCCACGAAGCCATTCGCGACGTTTTCGAAGGCGGCAAGCGTATCGCTTATGGCGCGCGCGCGATAACCGAGGGCGGTTACCAGTCGATCCCGAAACTCGCATTCCCCGGCGGCGCGCTGCTCGGCTGCTCGGCCGGCTTCGTCAACGTCGCGCGCATCAAGGGCTCCCACAACGCCATCCTATCCGGCAAGATGGCCGCTGAAGCCGCATTCGACGCCCTGAAAGAGGGCCGCCAGCATGACGTGCTCGCCGCCTATCAGGACACGTTGATGAAATCGGCCGTCGCCAAAGATCTGAAAAAGGTCCGCAACGTCAAACCGCTCTGGACAAAATTCGGCACGCTGCTCGGCATCCCGCTCGCCGCGCTCGACATGTGGCTGAACACGATTATTCCCGGTGGTCTCTTCACGATGCGCCACAAGAAGGCCGACCACGAAGCGCTCAAACCGGCAGCCGATTGCAAACCGATTGTCTACCCGAAAGCCGACGGCAAACTCACCTTCGACCGCCTCACCAACGTGGCGTTTTCCGGCACGAACCATGAGGAAGATCAGCCGATCCACCTCAAGGTGCAGGACGACCGCCTGCAGAAAATCAGCGAATACGAGATCTTCGACGGTCCTTCAAACCGCTATTGCCCGGCCGGCGTTTACGAATGGATTGCCGACGATGAAAACGGCGGCGTCAAGTTCCAGATCAATTCGCAAAATTGCGTCCACTGCAAAACCTGCGACATCAAAGACCCCAACCAGAATATCAATTGGACGGTGCCGCAGGGTGGCGAAGGCCCGGTCTATCCGGGGATGTAGTGGGGATGGGCCCCACGGTGATGTCAGGCCGGTAGTTATGTTTAAGGCGAACGCGCCATTCTCTTACCGTGATGACGATGCCGTCCCTGACTTCGTCGCCCGCGACGTGTTCACGGTTATGGACGCACACTGTGCGCTGTGCGCGCGAGGCGCACGCTGGATCGCCCGCAACGATCACGCGCATGATTTCACGATCATTCCGATGCAGTCGGACGTCGGCGCAACGCTGCTCGCGCACTATGGGCTGAACCCGGATGATCCGCTGTCATGGCTGTTCGTCGACAACGGCCGCGCTTTCACGTCGCTCGATGCTTTCATCCGCGTCGGTCAGCGACTTGGCGGCGTATGGAGAGGGCTCATTATTCTCCGCATCATCCCCGCACCGCTGCAGGACGTACTTTATCGTGTCGTCGCCAGAAACCGCTATCGGATGTTTGGGAGCGCCGATCTCTGCAGTCTTCCAGACCCTGACGTGAAAGCACGCCTATTGACTTGAATAGTCCTGCGGTGGGCCGTGAGCTTTGATGCGGTGGAGATGTCGAACCACATCCAGCTATTCCGCATACGTCATCGGCAACACCGTCGTCTCCTTGATCTCCTGCATGACAAAGCTCGCGGTGACGTCGGCCAGTTGCACGCGCCGGATCAGCTTTTGATAGAGCGCGTCATACGCCTCGACGTCAGGCACCCGCGCGCGGATCAGATAGTCGAGATCGCCTGACGTCCGGTAGACGCCCAGGATCTCGGGCAGCGATGACACCGCCGCGGCAAAACTCTCCAGCCAGTCGGGATCGTGCGCATTGGTGCGCACCGCGATGAAGACGCAGAGTCCCAGATTGACGCGCTTTGGATCAACGAGCGCAACGCGCGCGCGGATGAGACCAGCATCCTCAAGTCGTCGCACCCGGGACCAGCACGCATTGCGTGAAAGACCGACGCGCTCGCCGAGCTTCTCAAGGCTCTCGCTGGCGTCCACCTGAAGTGCCGTCAGCAGCTTGCGATCTATCTCATCCAAGTCGCATCTCGCAGGAAGAAATCCCATCACCTAAGGTATGTTACGAACAATAAAGGAAGAATACAAACGCAAACGCCGATAATATCTCCACGTGAGAGCCCAACATTGGAGACTGTTATGCTGACCAGCGTTTTTCTGCACCATCCCCGCGCCGTCGGTGAGACCTACATCGGGCACATGGCCTTCGCCGGTTGGTTTGCCGGCAAGTTGTTGCTCGCCGCCAGCGCTGCGATCATCCACGCGGTCTTGCCATGTCTTTTCGAGCGCACCGCCAGCACGATCATCGCCGAACTCTACGAACGCACCCAACATCGGACCGCGGAGTAGGAAGGCCGGGTGCCAAGCCCGATCGCACGGGCGGGCTGCGCGGATAGGGAGGATGAGCGAGACAAGCACGAGCAGCTGACCGTCATTGCAGTGGCGCGCGTTGCGGCGGCTGTCATCTGCCGCAACGTCACGGTGTTCCGAATGAACCGCCGCTCGTTACCGGCAAACCACTTGTTGCATGATTGGAACACGAAATGACGCATCCGGCCCGCACAAGCTCGGATGTCTGCCACTCTTTTTTCCAATGCAACGGGGAAGAGTTACGCGCACAATGCACCTCCGTGGTTCACCGGCGCTCCAAAAAGCAAGGTACGTAACCAGTTCTTGGGAATCGCAGTCGCACGAAACCCTCTGCATCCCCACTCACCCCTCCATCGGACCGCCGGGATAGCTGTCGAGTGCCGGCCAGTCGTATGTGCTCCAGGGTGAGGCAACGTCTGGGGCGATGTGAAACACCATGCCATAGTCGTTGATCTCGAGCCGGCCATCCCCGTGGAGATAAAAGCTGCAGTGGTCAAGCACGCCGCCGTAGTCATCGCGATCGCGCTTCAAGACCCACGCGCCGGTGACTTTGTCCCGATACTCGACCCGGCGCACCACGAGTTCCCATGACGCCTCGGTCACAGAAAGGCTCTCAACGAGACCGCGGCAAACCGTGGCGCCCTGCTGATGCAGAAACGACCGGCCTTCCACCGGTGTGTCCGCGGCGTCTGATAGGGATATCGGACCATCAAGTGTCATGTGTGTGTCCTCGACTTTCTCGGCCCATGCGCGTCCATGTTGTGAATCTGCACGTGCGCTCGGATGGATCTTAGGTCGTCACCAGTGCCACTGCGCCTCTTCACCGTCGATCAGCCCCCAAACACCACCGCATGCATCGTCCGCCCTGGGATCAACGTGAACGCCCCTGTCAGGATCAGGCCGAAAATGTAGAGCTGGATCATCGCAAGGCGGTGCGCTTTGATCTTCCCCCTGCGCGCCGCAACGATCGAGAACACCAGCGAGTGCAGCACAAGCACGGACAGCAGATGGATCGCCGAGAACGGGCCGAGCCATTGCAGGTCGTGGATCCAGAAGCTTGAGATCGCAACGAACGCCATCGCACTCATCCAGACATAGCCCAGTGCGCGGTGGATTGGCGTGCCCTTGGGCAGCGCAAGCTGGATGCCGCCGAGAACAATGCATGCCAACGCTACTAACGCGTGCCCCGCGATCAGAGGGCCGTCGTTCCAGAGCGGTTCGAGCGTCATGGCCTATCCCGTCAAGTCCGGCTGTTGCGTGAGCTGCCAACTGATGCGTTCAGTAACGCCGGTGTAAGTTCCGATCGGAGATTGCACGCATATCCGCGCCTCGCCATAACACGTGTGCACCCCTCGTCTCCGGAAGTTACCCCCCATGTTCTCTCTTTCCCAGCTCGACGTCGCCGCCGCGCTTGTCGCGCCGCACGTCCCGGAAACGCTCTGCTACAACTGGCCGCTCCTTCGAACCCGCAGCGGCGTGGACGTTTGGGTCAAGCACGAGAACCACACGCCGACTGGCGCGTTCAAGGTGCGCGGCGGGATCGTCTATCTTGAAGATCATGTCCGGGCGCAGGGCGCCGACACTGGGCTGATCACCGCAACCACCGGCAACCACGGCCAGTCGATCCCGTGGGCGGCTCGGTTGCACGGCACGCCGGTGACGATTTACATCCCGCACGGCAACTCGACGGAAAAGAACGCATCGATGCGCGCGCTCGGGGCCAACCTCGTGGAGCACGGCGACGATTTCGATGAGGCCTGGCCGGAAGCGCAACGCATCGCCGAGACGGAGGAGTTGCACTTCGTAAAGTCGTTCCATCCGTTGCTGGCCCGCGGCGTCGCCACGTACGCGCGCGAAATGTTTGCCGCGCACGCGGATTTCGACACCATCTACGTCCCCGTCGGCATGGGCTCCGGCATCTGCGGGATGATCGGCGCGCGCGACGCGATGGGGCTGACGACCAAGATCGTCGGCGTGGTTTCCGAGAACGCACCAGCCATCGCGCAGTCCTTCGCGGCTGGCCGCCCTGTCGCGTCGAACTCTTCGGCCACCTTTGCTGCAGGTATCGCCTGCCGCGCACCTGTGGCCGAAGCCGTCGACACCATCGTGCGCGGGGCGGAGCGGATCGTCACCGTCAGCGAGGCCGCAATCGCCGATGCCATGCGCGCCCTGTTTCACGATACGCACAACGTTGCGGAAGGTGCCGGCGCCGCGGCGTTCGCCGCGTTGATGCAGGAACGTGACGCCATGGCCGGCCGCAAGGTCGGCGTCATCCTTTGCGGCGGCAACGTCGATACGGATGCATTTGCGACGGTCCTACAGGGCGGCACGCCTGCCCGCGCTTAGGCGTGCAGGGCGAGATGCCGAGCCAACAACCGTGACCCGCTCGCCATAATGTGACCGCCTTGCAACGCACACGTGGCGTCCTGCCGTTTTGTGGCGTGCTGCGAATTGCGCTAGCGTCAGATCATCAGACGCGGAATGCGTCGTCTGCGGACGCCACGGGCGATCGCGCAACGTCACTCGGGGTTCACACGACAATGCACGAGACACCTCCGCACCGTCTGTCCGCCTGCCATCGCCAGCGGCGGGCGCTTCGCCTATCCGTGCCGGTGCTCGCGGCACTAGGCGTGACCGTCGCCTTTGCCGGGAGCGTCACGCCAGAGACAGCGAACGCCAGCCAGGCCGCTGCGGCCACCGCCTCCACGAACACGGGAACAGCCGATCGCGCCGATCTTGACCGCCACTCGCTCTTCGGCAGCTACCTCTCTGGCCGCCTTGCCAGCCGCCAGCGCGAAATGAACGCCGCGGCCGATTTCTACAACCGTGCGCTCGCCCGCGATCCAGACAACATCGATATCGTGAAGCAGGCATTACGCGCGGAGCTGTCGACCGCAAACTGGGAGCGGGCGCTGACCCTTGCCCCGCGTGTCATCGAGAAGGAAAAGTCTCACCGCGCCGCGCGTTTGTTCTTGGGTCTCACTGCATTTCAGAAAGGTCAGCAGACCAAGGCGCGCAAACACTTCGCCAAAGCCGCGAGTGGTCCGATTGGAGAGCTTGCCGCGGCCCTCGCATCCGCATGGACGCACGCCGCCGATAAAGATGTTGAAGGCGCATACGGCGCGCTCGGCACCCTCGAGAAAGCGAAATGGGCGCAGTACTATCGGCTCTATCACCGCGCCCTGATCTCGGACATGCTCGGCCGATCTGACGAAGCTGCCCGCGTTTACGCCGAGCTGTTCAAGGCAGATAAGCGGACGCTGCGCCTGACGCTCGCCTACGCGCGCCACGCTGTCTCCCGCGGTGACTACAAGCGCGCTCGTCAGGTTTTGCGTGCGCACCTGAAAGCCGTGAATACCGTGCACCCGCTGGCGCGCGCGCTGCTCTCCGATGTGCGCAAGGGCGAGGCCGGCGAACGCCTTGTGACAATGGCGAGTGATGGCATGGGGGAGGTCTTTTTCAGCCTCGGCGAAGCGCTCACCAGCGAAGGCGGGGTGGACATCGGCGCAATTTATCTCCAGCTCGCGTTCTACGCGCGTCCGGATTTCCCGATGGCGATGATTACGCTCGGCTCGGTCTACGAAGCCACCCGCCGCTACAACCGCGCAATCGAGACTTACGCACGTATCCCTGCGGCCTCGCCTCTGTTCTTCAATGGCGAGGTTCGCCGCGCAATCAATCTCAACCTGCAGGAACGGCCTGACGACGCGATCAAGGCGCTGAACGGCCTCGTGGATCGCTTTGTACCGAGCGCAGACGCGGAAGCGGCTCCGGAGCGCGGGTTGAGTTACGCGCAGGATCGTCTCGCCAAGCTTGGTCTTTATACCGGCAAGGTCGACGGGATCACCGGCCCTGCGACCACGCGCGCCATTCGCCAGTTCCAGGAAACGCAAGGGCTCACAACTGACGGTATCCTGGGCGATGAGACCCTCGATGCGATCGAGTTTGCGACGCTTTCGCGCGATGAGCTGTTTGCGAAACAGCGCGCCCTGCGTGTCCTCCTCACACTCGGTACCGTGCAGCGCGGCCACAAAAAGTTTGCCGAGGCCGCAGAAACCTACAGCCGCGCCATCGCTCTCATCGATCGCCCGCAACAGCGTCACTGGCGCTACTTCTACAGCCGTGGCGTGTCCTACGAGCGCATGAAAGACTGGCCGCGCGCCGAAGCGGATCTGAAGCGCGCTCTTGAGCTCAATCCCGACGAGCCGCTGATTCTGAATTATCTCGGATACTCATGGGTGGATCAGAACCTCTTCCTCGACGAAGCGCTGGCGATGATCCGCAAGGCCGTGAAGATCAAGCCGGACGACGGCTACTTCGTCGACAGCCTCGGCTGGGCGTACTACCGCCAGGGGAAATACGACGAAGCAACGAAATATCTTGAGCGCGCCGTCGAGCTGCGCCCCGAAGATCCGACAATCAACGATCACCTCGGTGATGCCTACTGGCACGTCGGGCGGTTGACGGAGGCCCGCTTCCAGTGGCGTCAGGCGTTGAGCCTTGAGCCGGAGAAAAAAGACGAGGCGATCATCCGGCGGAAACTTGAGCGCGGTCTCGAGACACCGACCTCGCGCGTTGCTGACCAGAAGAAGTCGTCGGACACGAAGTCGGAATAATCTCCAGTGCGCGTCGTCACGGATGCGGGCGCAACGGTTCACGCGCCTGCCAAGGTCAATTTAAGCCTTCGTGTCCACGGACGACGTCCGGATGGTTACCACGAGCTGACAAGCCTCGTGGCCTTCGCCGACGTTGGTGACACGCTGCAGGTTTTTCCGTCTTACGAGTTCGCCCTCCACGTCGATGGCACCGCGGCGCACCGCATCGACGGAGAAAACTTGATTGCACGCGCGGCGTCATTGCTCGAAGCGCAGTGTTCAGGCGTCGCCCCCGGTCGCATCCATTTGGCGAAACACCTGCCCGTTGGCGCCGGCCTCGGCGGTGGTTCAGCAGATGTCGCAGCCTATCTGCGCGCCGTGATGCACCTGAACGCAGATAACCTCGCCCTCAGCGCGATGACCAACGCGGATCGGTCGGCTTTGGCGCTTAAGCTCGGTGCCGATGTGCCCGTCTGTCTGCATGGCGAGACAACGTGGATGTGCGGCATCGGAGAACGCCTTGTCCCACTCGCGAATCCTTTGCCGGCAATGCACGTCGTGCTCGTCAATCCGGGCATTATGGTTCCAACCGGACCGGTGTTCGCAGCGCTTGACGCGAAACCGATGACAGCGCCACCCGCGCCGCCTCCCAAGCACATTGAGCTTGACCGCCTGGCAAACGATCTGGAAGCGCCGGCCCTGCGTGTTGCCCCCGATATTGCCGCAGCGCGTGCGGCACTTGAGCAGATGCCCGACGTGCAGCATGTCCGCATGTCCGGCAGTGGCGCCACATACTTTGGCGTGTTTCCAGACCGGTCGCATGCCAACGAGGCCGCCTTTGCGTTAAGCGAGGCTCACCCGGATTGGTGGGTCAGGGCAGCTACACTTGGTGTGCCGCGTCCGGATCTGAAACCGATCAGCTGACCCTGTTGATGCAGAACGAGACGACGTCAGTCAGTGCGCTTTTCTGCGGCACATCGGGGAAAATCGCGAGAGCGTCCCGCGCGATCTCTCCATAGTGCCGTGCGCGTTTGATGGTGTCGTCAATCGCACCGTGCGTCGCCATGAGATCCATCGCCCGGTCAAGGTCGCCATCGCGCACATCGGCGTCTTGCAGGGTACGCGTCCAGAATGCGCGTTCCTCCGCCGAGCCACGGCGATACGAGAGCACCACAGGGAGGGTAATCTTGCCCTCGCGAAAATCATCGCCGACCGACTTGCCGAGATGGGCCTGCTCACCGGCATAATCGAGCGCATCATCAATCAGTTGGAACGCGACACCCAGATTGCGCCCGTACGAGCGCAGCGCTGAAATCTCGGTCTTCGGGCGCTCGGCGATCGCCGCGCCGACCTCGCCTGCTGCGGCAAACAGTGCCGCTGTCTTGGCCTCGATAACGGAGAGATATTCGTCTTCCGTTGTCTCCATGTTCTTTGACGCTGCGAGCTGCATCACCTCGCCTTCCGCAATGACGGAGGCGGCCGTGGAGAGAATATCCAGAGCCTGCAGCGAACCGACATCCACCATCATACGGAAAGCCTGGCCAAGCAAAAAATCGCCGACCAGAACGCTCGCTTCGTTGCCCCAAAGCAGGCGCGCCGTTTCTCGCCCGCGTCGCAAGTCACTATCATCGACAACATCGTCGTGCAGCAGCGTCGCCGTGTGCATGAACTCAACGCTTGCAGCGAGTTTAATGTGCCCGCGCCCCTCGTAACCGCACATCTGAGCTGCCGCGATCGTCATCATCGGGCGCAGACGCTTGCCCCCACTGTCGATCAGGTGGCGCGCAAGTTTTGGGATCAGCGTGACATCGGATTTCGCCTTATCGAGGATAATCGCGTTCACGTGCTCCATGTCGGTGCGCACGAGATCGAGCAAAGGCTTGAGGCTGGCCTTCGGATCGCGAGCATCTTCAAGGGAAACGACGACGGCCAAGGGTGCACCTCTTCACAACGCGCAGGCTGTACTATAAGCGGCGGCAAAGCGGTTGCGGCACGCCAGATCGCCGCAGTTCTGCCCGGAGGACCGATGCGGTGCAAGAGTTGTTGCGCACGAACGATCTTGTGCTGATCTCGTTTGTTGAAGCGATCCTTGGCGAGGCGAAGATCGTCCATATCGTCGCCGATCAGCACACGAGCATGATCGAAGGATCGATTGGCGCCATTCCGAGACGCATCCTCGTTGACGACGACGATTTCAATCAGGCCCGCCGCCTGCTCAAGGATGCCGATCTCGGTGCACATCTCTGCGACCCTCCAAAGAACGCAGGTGCAGGGTGAACAAATTTGCTGCTGTTGATCCTGAGCCTCCACTCAAAACCTCTTGCGATGCCGTGCTCGGTGGGCGCGTGACACTAGAGCAACCGGTCAAGGGCCTGCGCGCCGGTCATGACGCCATCCTCCTCGCCGCCGCTCTGCCGCTGGATCGTGAACACGCGTCGCACCTGTTGGATGTCGGCACCGGGACCGGTGTTGTCGCCCTCTGCGCACTCAACCGCGCCACCGCCGCAACCGCAGTTGGAATTGATATTGACCCCGACCTGATCGCCCTTGCGCGCAAAAACGCCGAACGAAATGAGTGCCGAGATCGCGCGTACTTCGGCGTCGGCGATGTAACATCCATTGCCGCAACAATGGACCGCCTCAGCCTGACGCCGAACAGTCTCGATCACGCCTGCGCCAACCCACCGTTCTTCGAACATGGCACCGTCCGCGTGCCGCAGTCTCCCCGCCGAAACCGTTCGCATGTGCATGCGGCCGAAGCGCTCGACGGTTGGGTCCGTTTCATCGTGCAGGCCCTTCGTCCGTGCGGGACGGCGACCCTCGTTCATCGCGCTGAAGCCCTGCCGCAGTTGGTTGAGGCGATGAGTGGTCGGTTCGGTGCCATCAGCCTCCGCCCGATCCATCCGCGTGCCACGTCGCCCGCGCACCGCATCCTCTTTCACGGTGTCAAAGGCGCCCGCGCGCCACTCGCCATACTGCCCCCACTCATCCTCCACGAGGAGGATGGCCGCCCGACGTCTCAAGCGCGCGACATCCTTGAACATGCCGCCCCAATCTCGATGAAAGCCTGATCTCTGGCCTCCCGCCAGGCGCTGCGTCCCCCTTCCCCCTGTAATTTCACCCCGCGCGCCCTTATGTCACCGGCGAACCGAACGCCGCGACGGCATGCGTCGCCCGCCGCCAAAGCAAGGATGACAACCATGGGCTTTTTCGATCGCGCACCTGTCGTGCCTGTCCTGCGCATGACGGGAGCCATTGGCATCTCCAGCCCGTTGCGCCCGGGCCTCTCTCTCGCGAGCACGGCTGGGCCGATCGAGCGAGCCTTTTCGATCAAAAAAGCCCCCGCCGTTGCGATCGTGATCAACTCGCCCGGAGGCTCACCCGTGCAGTCGCGGCTGATCTATCAGCGCATCCGCGACAAGGCGAAAGAGACCGGCAAAAAAGTCTACGTGTTCGCTGAGGATGTCGCAGCGTCCGGCGGCTACATGATCGCCTGCGCCGGCGACGAGATCTACGCAGACCCGAGCTCGATCGTCGGCTCCATTGGCGTCATCTCGCAGGGCTTCGGTCTCGACCAGTTCATCGAGCGCTACGACATCAAGCGACGCGTCTACACAGCGGGAGAGAATAAATCGATGCTCGATCCGTTCCGTCCGGAAGACCCGGAGGCGATCGCGCGTCTCGAAACTATTTTGTCAGATATCCATGACGTCTTCACCGGCCTCGTGCAGGAGAGCCGAGGGAACAAACTCGTTGGAGAAACCTCCGAGTTGTTCGATGGGAAAGTCTGGATCGGTGAACGCGCCGTTGAGAACGGACTGATTGACGGGCTGTCGGACGTGAGAACGAAAATGCGCGAGCTTTTCGGTGACAAGATCAAGCTGAAGGTAATTGGGAAGAAACGGGGTCTGTTTTCTCTCCGCCCCAGCATGTCGCAGCAACTCACGTCCGTCGGAATTGGTGACGCCACCCTGCCGGAGCAAGCGCTCAGTGCACTGGAAGAGCGGGCGCTGTGGGCGCGCTACGGTCTATAGCAGCACGATATTCCGGACGGCCATCGTGGAAGTACGATGCGAGGCGCACCATCACCACCCAGTGCAGCGCCACAGCAACGAGCCACATCAAAACGCCCGAAACCACGATATCGCTGAGAAAGTGCGCGCCTTGGAGGATACGTACACTTCCAATGAGAGCGCCCGCTGCAATGCCGATCTGGATCAGTGCCCGCCGTCGACGTGGCACCGCAAGCGCGAGCGCAAAGAAAAGCATGAATGCGCTCGATGACTCGCCGCCGACAAAAGAGCAGTTCCGCGCACATTGATCGCTCGGCACGAACGCGGCGGTAAAAAACTTGTCTCCACCGAACGCGGCGAGGTGATGCGGCCGCGCCCGCCCGAATTGATCCTTCATCAACGTGTTCGCAACCAGGCCCGGCCCAACAACGAATGCGCTCGCAAGGAACAGCCAAAGTAAAAAATCCACCACGCCCGATCGCGGGCGCTCGGTTCGTCTGCCGCGCAAGAGGCTATGGCAAAGTCCGAACAGGACAACGCATGCAGCGCTCGCAAACAGGAGCAAAAAGACACCTCGGATCGCATTCCCGGGCGCCGACCCACTGAGCATGAAGTCCACGCGCTCAACGTGCGTCGCCGCCGCGACCGCTAGATCAATCTCCGGGACCGCGATGAAGAGTGCTGCGCATCCGCCGAGGAGTGCCAACCCGATTGCACACCCTCGCGAGTGCACAGACAGCGTAGGTCTCGCGCGAACTGGCGCGCGCAGAGGCGAGAATTTTTGTCCATCAAGCGAAAGAAACATGCACAGAGCGCTGACTGACTCGCTCAAATGCACAAACTGATTATGCGCGCCGCGCGCCGCAGTGCAAAGTTGGTGTGACCAACCGGACTCATTGCGGTCCAAGATGAGGTGCGACAGCTGACGTCCAGTTACCGCATAGGCTCTAGCCGCCGTTTGGCAATCTGATACAAGAGCGCCCGTCTTCAGACCGTCATGCAAGGCTGACGTCAAAATGCGCATCAAGCAAGCCGCCTCCGTCGCATTTCTCGGCGTGCCCGGTTCGTACTCCTATCAGGCGGCGATCACGCTCTTTCCCGATGCAGAACTCGTCGGGAAACAGGTCTTCAACGACGTCGTCGCAACCGTCACGGACGGGAGCGTGGATATCGCCGTCGTCCCAATAGAGAATTCGATTCACGGCCGCGTCGCCGACGTGCACGGCCTCATGATGTCGACGGAACTGCAGATCGCCGGTGAGCATCTTCTTGCGATCGAGCATTGTCTTGTTGGACCATCGGGGTTTGAGACCCACGTTGATCTGGCGAAAGTCACACGCGTGACAAGCAAGACGGAAGCACTCTCCCAGTGTCGGCGCTATCTCGATGAACACGTACCGCATGCTGTGCGCGTCAGTGCTCCGGACTCCGCGACGGCCGTGAAAGACGTCGTGGACAACAACATACCGACCGAACTGGCGATCGGCTCGGCCTTCGCCGCAACGCAATACCAGGCAACGGTGCTTGAGACGGAAATCGCAGACAATCCGCGAAACACCACACGCTTTCTGGCGATGACGCGTCCAGACAATATCCTGCCTGACGAAGACGCAGATTTTACCTCTCTGATCTTTCAGACAAGCCACAATCCGGGCGCATTGATTGACGCCCTCACCGCATTCCGCGCTTTCGATGTGAACATGACGAAGCTCGAAACCTACATGGTGTACCACGACATCGTGAATCCGAACTTCTACGTCGATGTTGCGGCTGGGATGCAAGAGCAACGCATGAAGGATGCACTCGCTCTTCTCGAGAAGGAGACCGTCTTTGTCAAAATCCTTGGCAGCTATAAATCTTCCTCCGATCGCTCCGCGAGCGTCGGGTTCCTCCCGGCTTCAGACAGAGAGCGTCCCAATGTCGATTGTTTGGAATGACAGCGCCCGCGCGATCGACCCCATCATCGCGCTGATGGACACTTACAACCGCGATCCAAGAGATGAAAAAGTCAATCTCGGTGTCGGCGTCTATCAGGATGATCTTGCCGAGACGCCCGTCTTCCAGGCGGTCAAAGACGCCGAAGCCCGCCTTCTGGAGCACCAGACAACCAAGACATACGTGGGTGTGGGTGGTGACGGCGCGCTGGTGGACGCAATCCGGACAGAGATTTTTTCGGATGCAGATGTCGGTGTGACTGGCATTCAGGGCGTCGGCGGCTCAGGCGCTTTGCGTCTGATTGCTGAATTCTGCGGTGAGGTGGCACCTGACGCATCGTTGTGGGTTTCGCAGCCAACATGGGGCAATCATTTCGCGCTGTTCGACGCGTCGGGTCTGCCATGCCGGCAATTTCCATGGCGCTCGTTCGATCGCGAGGGCGTCGCGGAAGGAGCGCTTGCCGCTCTGGCTGATGCGAAAACAGGTGATTTCATTATCCTCCACCCATGCTGTCACAATCCGACAGGTATTGATCTGCCCGCCGATGAGCTTGATGTCCTCTGCAACGCGATTAACGCGCAGGGCCTCATCCCGATTATCGACGCCGCCTACGTCGGTTTTGCTGATGGGTTCGAAGCCGACGCACGCGCACTGGGCGCACTGGCTGAGCGCTTCCCCATCGCCTTTACAGCTTTCTCCGCATCGAAGAACTTTGCGCTTTATCGCGAGCGCCTTGGCGTCGCGTTTGTCTCCGCGCGCGACAAAAGCAAGCTCGAGGCCTGGCAGACGATACTGCTATCCGCCGCGCGGTCTGCCTACTCAATGCCACCGGATCACGGAGCCGCAGTGGTCCGTACGATCCTTACGGACAAAGAGTTGCGTGCAGCGTGGTTGCACGATCTCGAAACTGCGCGGCACCGCGTCATCGATCTGCGGCGCGCCTTCGCCGGAGCGCTCGCAAACGCCAAAGTAGGCTTTGAGACCGATTACATTGCCGAAGGTGCAGGCCTGTTTGCGCTCCTTCCTCTTTCGCCGGAGCAGGCACAGCACCTCCGCAATGAGGAGGGCATTTATCTCCTCGACAATGGACGCGTGAATATTGCCGGCCTGCGCCATGACACGATCCCCCGTGTCGTGGACGCAATCGCCGCGCTGAAATTGTAAAATAGTCAGTCCTGAGGGCTCACCCAGTCGCGCAACGAAACGATCACGAAAGTTCCGCGAGCACGCAGCTGATCAAGTCCGGCGCATAGCGATGTCCAAGGTGATCCGCGACACGTGCGACGTCGCCGGTCTCCAGCGTCTCGCAAGCCTCGAACCCGCCATGGATCGCGTCAATGTCGCCATCCTCCAGACCAAGCACGGCGGCGGCCTCTGCCGTACCGGCCTCGATCGCACGGGCAAGACAGGCGTACACAAACGCGACATCGCATCCAAGCTCGCCAGCCACGACATCTGGCGCAGCACCGCCAAGTGACAGCGAGAGGATATTTGCATCGCTGGGCGCTTTGTCGGCTTCGGCGCCTTCCCCGCGCTCAAGGGGAGACGCGGCGTCGGAGCCACCGTCGGACCCGTTAAACCGCGCAATCGTTTTGAGCAACGCGGCGCCATAGCGCTTCACCTTCGCGTCACCCAAGCCGGTGATCTCATGCAGCGCGGCCGTTGTTGTTGGCTGTTGCGCGGCGAGCTCCTTCAACGAGCGGTCGTGGCAGATGACGTAAGGCGGAACCTTCTGCTTGCGTGACAGTTCCAGCCGCAGATCACGCAGCGCATCATAAAGAGGCTGCGCGTCCGGCGTGAGGTCATCCGCGGCGCCACGCGGCTGTCCTTTGCCACTCTTCGACTTCGCGGACGCCGTCGCCTCCCGGATCGAGAAACTTTCCTCTCCCCGGAGCAGCGGCCGACACTTTTCCGTCATGCAGATCGCGTTGTACCGCTCGGCATCGGAGTAGAGGAAACCTTGCACACTGAGCTGTCGGAAGATGCCCCGCCACGCGGTTGCGCTCAGGTCCTTGCCGATGCCAAAAACGGAAATCTGGTCGTGGCGATTGCGGTGCACGCGCTCGTTCTCAGCGCCGCGAAGCACATCGATGACATACGCCGCGCCAAACCTCTGCCCGGTCTTGTAGACAGCTGACAGCGCTTTGCGCGCCGCTTCCGTCGCATCGACGGTCTTCGGTGGCGAGATGCAGTTGTCACAGTTGCCACAAGGCGCGCCGGGTTTTTCTCCGAAGTACGAGAGCAGCGCGTGCCGCCGACAGGCCGTGAGGTCGCAAAGCCCAAGCAAAGCCTCGAGCTTTTGCCGCTCGACGAACTTCTGGTCATCCGAAGCATCAGACTGGTCGATCCACTGGCGCTGCGTCACGACATCCTGCAGCGAAAACGACATCCACGCATTCGACGCCTCGCCGTCGCGGCCGGCACGCCCGGTTTCCTGATAGTAGGCCTCGATTGATTTCGGCAGATTGAGGTGCGCGACAAAGCGCACGTCCGGCTTGTCGATCCCCATGCCGAACGCGATGGTTGCGACAATGATCAACCCTTCTTCTCTAAGAAACCGCTGCTGATGTTTCTGCCGTTTTGCAGGCGGCAGACCAGCGTGATACGGCAGCGCCTTGCGCCCCTTCTTCGTCAGCCAATCCGCAACGTCCTCGACCTTTTTGCGTGACAGACAATAGACAATCCCGGAGTCGCTCGGGTGCTCCGCTTCAATGAACGTCCAGAGCCGTTCCCGTGATCCGCTGCCATCTGCGATCGTGTAACGGATGTTCGGCCGGTCGAAACTGGAGATAAACGTGTTGGCTTCGCTGAGCGACAGCTCGGAAATAATCTCCATTCGTGTCCGCACGTCCGCGGTTGCGGTCAGGGCAATGCGAGGCACGTGCGGGTAGCGGTTGTTCAGCACGGAGAGCTGGCGATACTCCGGGCGGAAATCGTGCCCCCACTGCGACACGCAGTGTGCCTCGTCAATTGCGAACAGCGAGATGTCGGTTTGGTCGAGCAGCCCGAGCAACCGTTCGGACGTCAACCGTTCAGGCGCGATGTAGAGCAGATCAAGCTCACCGCGAAACAGTTGATCCATCACCTCACGCTGCGCCCAGGGCTCCAGTGATGAATTCAGGAAGGCCGCGTTCACGCCCAACTGGCCAAGTGCGTCCACCTGATCCTGCATCAACGCAATCAGTGGCGAGACGACAATCCCAGTTCCGCGCCGCACAATTGCAGGAATCTGGTAGCACAGAGACTTCCCACCGCCCGTTGGCATAAGCGCCAAAACGTCCTGTCCGTCGAGCACAGCAGCAATGATGTTCGCCTGCTCCAGGCGGAACGCATCATAGCCGAAGGTCGTCTCGAGAACGCGCTGCGCTTCCGCCATGCGCGCGCCATTGCTAGCCCCACGGGTGTCGGGGGCGTCGTCAAACAGAGGCTGCGCTGCCGATGATGTCACGTCGCTGGAGCCCGATGAGAATGTGTTGCTATAGACGATACAACGCGATTCTCGCCCTCAAAGGAACGTGAGAGAGGTACAGTGGCGCGCTTCGTCGCAGACCGTCGCGTGCGCGCCACGTCCTCTCGTCAGGAACGCGAAAGGGTCGCCACGAGCGAACGTAGCGACCCATTAGTCAGCGTGTTGGACGTCGTAAGACCTGACAAGGCCGACGCTCAACAGATCACTTCGGGAGTAGCACCTGATCGATCACATGAATAACGCCGTTGTCCGTTTGAATGTCAGCACTATCCACGTTGGCCTTGTTGACGGTAACACCGGATGCCGCTTTGCGAACATGAAGCCGCGATGCGGTGTTGAGTGGCTTCACCGGGATCGTCTTGTGCGGCAGCATGTCGGACGTCAACTGCCGCCCGAGCACATGGTAGGTGAGGATCGCGACAAGCTGATCTTTGTTCTCCGGCTTCAGCAAGTTCTCGACGGTGCCGGCCGGCAGCTTGTCGAACGCCGCGTCCGTCGGCGCGAACACGGTCAGCGGACCGTCGCCCGAAAGCGCCCCGACCAGGCCGGCCGCGTCGGCGGCGGCGAGGAGGGTGTTGAACTTGCCTGTCTGCTGCGCCGTTTCAACGATGTTGGCAGCATGCGCCGGCGCGGCGATGCCAAGAGCGCCAAACGCGATACCAACCGCAAGGGTCGCCTGTTTCACAAAACTCATGGTTTACGTTCCTTTGTTTGCATCCCTGAGAAAGGGGGGAGAGGGAAACAAAAGCGCGGCCGCACTGCTGTTAACGCCCTGTTTACGGCCCCTGCCGGCGGACCGATCGTTGCAAAAAGGTTAATTGTTCGTAATGCGAGCTGTCATATCTCTGAGCAGTGCCTCTCACAGGCGCAAAACGACCGGGACGTAACGTCAGTGCGTGCGGCTTGCGCGCCGGGTCAGAACATTCAGCGCGGGTTCATGTTGCCAAAGCTACAAAAGGCGCCAACATAAGAAGGTGTGCGAAGGCACAACCGTAAATGGCCACCGTTTCACTCACTCAGGAGACATATGATCATGCGCGCTGCGATGAAGGTTCTGGGGACAGCAGCAGTAGCAGTGGCGCTTGTCGGCACGTCGACGGCACACGCAGGCCTTCTCGATGACTGCGGGGCGTACGCGCAGAGCTCTGCCAAGCAGGAACAGGAGAATCAGCTCACGTGTAAGGTAAAGCTCAAAGGCCCTTTCTGGACCACCGATTTGGCCAAGCACACGGCGTTCTGTAAGGCCAGCCCGCCGCAGAAATGGAAAGCCGCGCTCGAGAAGCGGAAAGCTGCGCTGAAAGCCTGCAAATAGCTTCAGCGACGCGTGCTCGAAGACGTATCGCCGTCTGTGCACGCGGCCCGCAGTTTAAGCCTTCGTTTACCCGAACACCCGCAGGATCGCAGCACGTCCGCGACCCTCAGTCCGACCCACGTGCCGTGTTTATGGCCGCCTGACGGGACCGCGCAATTTTCTTCCGAGTTGCGTAACGGTTCTAAGGATCAGGTGCCATGTGCATTGTACGCAGGTTCGCGTTGCCGCTTTACGCGTCGCTGTTGAAGCGAAGGCGGCATCAGCGCAGACATTACGCCGTGAGCGTCTTGGCTGCGGGCATAGTCGCACTCACGCCGTCAGATGTGCGTGCGGACACCCTCTACCAAGCGCTTGCCGCCGCCTACCGCCACAACCCCGCCCTGCTCGCGCAACGGCGCGCCGTCGAAGCCGTGGACGAAGGCGTCTCTCAGGCGCGCTCCGGCTTTCGCCCGCGCGTGGTCACAACGGCAGACGTTGGGCACCAGGATTTGCGCACCCGCCAGGCAGCCAGCGTCGGAGGCGGCCCGGGCGCCGGCGACGGTTCGACACAACCGGCCGGCTACACGATCCAGCTGTCGCAGAACATCTTTCGCGGGTTTCAGTCTGTGAACGGTGTCCGCCAGGCAGAAGCGAACGTTCTCGCGCAGCGCGAAACGCTGCGGGTGACCGAACAGAACACGCTGTTCAGCGTTGTGACCGCCTATATGGACGTGCTGCGCGACCGCGCCATCATCAAGCTGCGACGCAACAATCTGCGGGTTCTGTCCCGCGTCCTTCGCGCGACGGAAGAGCGGTTCTCCGCTGGGGACGTCTCGCGCACTGATGTTGCGCAGGCCAAAGCGCGTCGCGCCAGCGCCGTCTCAGCGCTCGATCTCGCGATCGCGAACGTGCGCACGAGCGAGGCCACATACCAACAGCTCGTCGGTCGGATGCCCGGTCGGCTGGTGCAGCCCTCGCCGCCAACGCGCAACGTGCCGGATCGTCTGCAAACTGCAATCCAGCGCGCCGTTGAGGAATCTCCCGCTGTGCTGAATGCCGCCTTTATCGAGCAGGCTGCCGCGCACAATGTGGATCAGATCACCGGCGAGCTGTTACCAAGCGTCGATCTCGAGGCCGACTACACCCGTCGCTTTGAACCATCCGAGTTTACAAAGCGCTCGGAGATCGCGACGTTCATGGCGCGCCTCAACATGCCCCTCTATCAGGGCGGCGCTGTTTATTCACGCATTCGCCAGGCCCGCCGTACGCGCGAGCAGCGCGGGCAGGAGATCGCAAACCAGCGTCGCATCGCCCGCCAGAACATGATCGCCGCCTGGTCGGCCCGCCGCGCTGCATTGGCACAGGTGCGCTCCGACCGCGTCGCGCTGGAAGCCAATCAGACAGCGCTGCAGGGGGTTCGCGCGGAGGAAAATGTTGGCCAACGTTCCATCCTCGATGTGCTCGATGCCGAGCAGGAACTGCTCGATGCGCAGGTCAACGCCGTTATAACGAAACGCGACCTCGTCGTGGCGACCTACAACGTGATCACCGCGGCAGGGCGCATGACTGCCGCTGATCTGGGACTGCATGTCCTGCAGCATGATCCAGAGGAACATTACGGCCTCGTCCGCAGCAAGCCCTGGGGGACGCGGGTTGTCCGCGGCGAGGCATACGAAGACTATGTCCAGCAAGGATGGGAAGATCGCAAACCTGAGACGACGAGGCTCGCCGGCGATGTGATCCGTATGGCGCGTGAAGCGCATGGCTGGGCCGTGACAGAGCTGCGTCGCGACGATCGCCTCGGCCATTGGGATGGGGCGGATGCCGTGCTTGAAGAAGATCTTGGCGACAGTCTCAAGGATACCGACATCGTGGAAGGTGCGCCCCTGCCCTGGCACCGCCCGGTCAATCGCACTGTGCACGACACGTACGCGGAGACTTATAAACTTCGCGCAGGCCCCGGCACGGTGACGGGCTCGCGTCCGGTCTCGGCGTTCGCGTCAGACCGCTAGACGAGAAACCTCAGCGAGACTGAGGTGCAGCCGCCAGGGCGTCGTCAAAGAGTGGCGCACCTTCGCACGGCTGTGCCGCCGTTGCCGCAACGGAGGGCGCATTTCCCTGCTGCCCATCGCTGCGCGTCGGCGTGGCCGTCAATGTCGCGGCCACGCGCTTGCGGACCGGCACCCGCATTGCAGCACCCGTCGGTGTTTGCACCATGATCATCTCGAGCGGCGTGTCCGCGGCGGACGGATCACGGGCACACAAGCGTGCCGATGTGGCGGCGTCGGCTGGGCCCGCGCGCAACATCGCGGCTGTCGCACGCAGTTCACCAGCAGCGCGTGCCGCATGAAATCCGCACCTCTCCGGCATCCTGGCGCCCCCACCTTCCGCGACAACAACCGGCGCGATCGAGACCTTCGGCCGACACGATATCGGCTACAGCACCGCACTTGAGATCTGATGAACGCGATTGGGAGAATTTTAATGATCAGCGGAAGAGCCGGGCGCGCGACGGTGCGACAAACACTGTGATCGGGGCAGGCACCGCGATATGACCACGCCAAGCGGACCAACCGCGCGGCGCGTCAGCTGGGAGATCACACCGATGTACAAGCTCTTCTATGCCGACAAAAGCGCGTCGATGGGCATACGCGTGGTCCTCGAAGAGATCGGAGCGGCCTATAAGTTGCTCCCCACCACCATCGTGCCTGGCGCAACACGCCCGCCTGAGCAGCTTGCGATCAATCCGAACGGCTGGGTCCCGGTCCTCGTCTGGGATGAGGGCGCGATGTACGAGGCTGCCGCGATTACAATCTTTCTGTGTGATCGCCATCCAGAAGCCGCGCTGGCGCCGCCGCCGGACGATCCACAACGCGGTCAGTTTCTCCAGACGCTGGTATATTTCTCAAGTGCGGTGCAGACCGCATTTCAGCTGACCTACTATCCCGACCGCTTTGCCGACACGCCGGCTGACGAACCATCCGCGGTCCGCCGCGGCAACCGACGGCTCAAGGAAACCCTTTCCATCATCGATGATCAGATCGGCGACAATACCTGGCTCCTCGGCGACAAATTTTCCGCCGCCGACATTTATCTCTTGATGCTCACGACGTGGATGAGGCCGGAAGAAAAAGGCCACCCCGCCCCCGCCACCTTCCCCAACATCCACCGCATCACCAAAGCCACCTCGAAACGCCCCGCTGTTGCAAGAGTTTACGGCGTCCCGAGCGCATGATCGGCGGGCGGACCTTGAACAGCAGCGACACCCTCCGATAGAGAAACCTGCAACCACATCAGCACTGACCGCTCCTTCGGAGCGACGGCCTCTGAGCGCTTCAACATCACTGCGATCATCGCTATGAGGGAGACCTGGTGGAGCCGAGGGGAATCGAACCCCTGACCTCTTGAATGCCATACATAATCAGAATGTCAAGCGGTGGTCACCGCTGATCCACGGTGACCCAAAGTCATTCACAATATACCATACAAATCAGCATCTTGCGAGCTTTTCCGCTGGTCTACCGTGGTTCACCTTGGGTCAGGATGGTCCGTGTTTTTGTGCCCGAGGTGTGCCCGAGTTTTGGTTTTCGTGTATAGAGAGAAGCTAGATTGATGGCGAGACAGGTGAGCTATGGCTTCGGGCGGACAACTCCCAGCAAACGTGCAGGTGGTCGGTAAGGTCATCCGTGCTCGCGAACTCAACAATGGAAAAGAAGTTGAGTACCGCATCCAAGGGGTGCCGGGTTTGTGCTTACGGATCAATCCAAAAGCCTCAGCAAAGTGGTCACTGAAGTACCACATCTATGAAGGCGGAAAACGTAAAGCCAAGCGCTTCCCTCTCGGAGATGCCTCAGACAAGAACATGGGCAAGGCGATAGATCGTGCCGTCAAACTCATGTCTCAGATCAAGACCGAAGGGTTAGATCCGGTAGAGATAAAGCGAAGCGTCGAGCAGGCCCCGAAACCAGATGTCGTAACCTTTGGTGACGTGTTTGAGATGTGGCTGGAACGATGGGCAAAGCTCAACTTGCGCAGTTGGCAGCATGACGAGACCAATTACAAAAACCACCTCAAGAAGACACTTGGTCAGAAGAGTGTCAGTGAGATTGTTCGAGCTGATGTGATCGCCATGCGTGACACGATCTTACAGAACTCAGGTCCAGTCCAATCCAACCGAATGCTGGCCTTGTTCAACCGTGTGATGCACTGGGCGGTTGAGGAAGACTACGTGCAAGCCAACCCAGGGTCTAAGCTGCGCAAGGTTGGCCAAGAAAAACCAAAAGACCGTGTGTTGGCCA
>JBCBXF010000240.1:0-4603 GCA_039816705.1 Pseudomonadota bacterium
TGCACAAGCGACGCGTCTCGATGAACGTGAATACCGCCTTTCGTGAGGTTGGATGAGACGGCATAGAACGGCCGCCACAGATCTTCGATCCGCATTGAGCCAAACTTTTCCGAGAGCAAACGTTCCGTTTTTTCTCCGCGCAGCAGCGCAACAAACGGAAGCGCATAGTCACTCATCGGGTTGTCATCGACGAAAATTTCGCGAATCCGCTCCGACATCTCCTCTGCGGACATTTCCAGCGCACTACAGGCCGCAACGATCGCGCCCATGCTCGTGCCGCCAAGAAAATCGATCGGAAGCCCGCCCTCCTCCATTGCGCGAAGCACGCCGATGTGCGCGAACCCCCGCGCTGCGCCACCGGAAAGTACAATACCGTTCGCACGCCCACAAAAGATGCGCGCGAGGCGGGCCCAGTCGCCGTCCACCGTGTCGCGGAGGTGAAAGTGTCGATTTGCACGGAGAGACTTTTTCAGGGCCTGTTTCTGCGAGGCGGTGACCGCGCTGCGAGACGTGCGTGAGACGAAAACAAGATCGCAAAGTTGATGTGGTCGGCGCGCGTTTGCTTCTGCCTGGACTGAGGCCACCTCGACCTCCTGATCGACCGAAGCGATGTACACGACGCGATCTGCCTGGCGCAGACAGACATCCCGCCACGCGCCTCGCTCGCATCCGGCGACGAGAAGGACAAAGTCATGACGTCGCTCACGCGCAGCGAACCATGCGGAGGAATAACTTTCGTCTTCCTGTTCGGCGACCACATGCGCGCGCGATCCGCAGGCTGCCATGCGCGTGCGGAGCCGTCGTGCGAGCCGTGCCACATCGACATTTTCGGAAAGCGGCACGAGTGCGATCGCGCGCGGCTCCACGACCTGATGATCCTCGCGGGTGAGACGATGAAGGCGATGGGTCAGCAAACGCATCACCGTTGCCATGAGCTGGGGATGCGACTTGAGCAACGCGTTGAAGCGCGTGCGCGAGAGAACCCACAGCTCGGTATCGCGGATGGCGATCACACTTGCTGAACGTGGCGCGCCCGATATCACACCCATCTCGCCGACGGTCTCGCCGGCGCGGCAGACATAGATCAGGCGGGGTGGCACATCGTCGGGGCTATCTGTTGGAGTGGCGTCACGAACGAAAACGCCGAGCGCACCGTTGCAGATGAAAAAGAGCGATCGTGCCACGTCGCCTTCGTTGAAGAGTGTCCGCCCGGCCGGCACCTCCATCGTGCGTGCGGCATCAGCAAGGACCTGCCTCCCGCTTGCGCCAATCAGTGTGAAGAGATCTGGGACATCGGTCATGGCCCAACATGATTGCACGGGGATGCCCGGCGTGCGCAAGGCAGTGCATGCTTGGAGGTCCACAACTTTACGTGCCCGGTTTTACGCTCCGTGGCCGGGCCGGCACTTGCAGCAGCTTCGGGTCACACGGAGCACACGCAGTTACTGTTCATCGCAAGTCCTGTCAGCGTGCGTTCACTCGTCATCACTGGACTGCGCCGCTATAAGGTGGCGTTCCGTTTCAAACAACCACACCGTAAAACTTGCCAGCAAACCGAGGTGATCAGCCATGGCACTTACCGGAAAAGACTTGATCGACATGGGCTACGAACCCGGCGCATGGTTTCAAACGGCGCTGGTCGAAGCGAATGAACGCAATCTCTCCGGTGAACCGCTCCGCAGTTTTCTCGACGCCCAGAAGCCTGCAGCCAAGTTGCCCCTTCGTGACGGACTCGCGTTTCATCGCAACATCCGGGCGGAAACCGAGCACGAAGTGGCAAATGTCGCAAAGGTCGACGAGACCATGATCGAGCTCTGCCGGACTCCAACACTGACCGAGGCGGCGGTGATGCCTGATGCCTGCCCGGCAGGATCGGTCGGTACGATCCCAGTTGGCGGCATCGCGGTCGCGGAGGGCGCTATCCATCCGGGCATGCACAGCGCGGACATCTGCTGCTCGGTCATGATCACGGAGTATCCGGAGGCCGAGCCGAAAGTGATCCTGGACGCCGTTCAAGCGGTCACACATTTCGGTCCCGGTGGGCGCGCAAACGGTCGCCGCTTTACCCTTGCGCCGAAGCTACTCGATGATTTTCGCGAGAACTTTTACCTGCGCGACAAAAAGATCGTGCAGGCCGCGCAAGAGCATATGGGCACGCAGGGCGACGGAAATCATTTCGCGTTTGTCGGCACGTCGAAAGCGAGCGGACACACCTGCCTTGTCACCCACCACGGTTCGCGGGGGCCGGGTGCGGGGCTTTACAAACTCGGGATGCGCACCGCGGAGCAGTTTCGGCGCAAACTCAGCCCCGATACGCTGAAGACCAACGCGTGGATTCCTTTCGATACGCGCGAGGGCGAAGACTATTGGGCGGCGCTGCAGATTATTCGCCGCTGGACGAAAGCCAACCACAATTGTCTGCATGCCGCGACGGCTGAGCTTTCAAAAACACCAAGCGGACGTCGATTTTGGAACGAACACAACTTTGTGTTTCGCGACGGAAATGCGTTTTATCACGCCAAAGGCGCAACACCCGTCGATGGCAAATTTCTCCCTGACACCGAAGGTCTTCAGATCGTTCCGCTCAACATGGCGGAACCGGTGTTGATCGTACGCGGCGAAACGACGGCCACAAATCTCGGTTTTGCGCCACATGGCGCCGGACGAAATTATAGCCGCGGCGCGCACAAACGTATGCAGGGAGACCGGACCGACCAGCAGGTGTTCGATGAGGAAACCGCCGGGATTGATGCGCGCTTCTGGAGCCAGAACATCGATACGTCCGAGCTGCCGTCGGCATATAAAGACGCGGCGACGGTGCGCGCTCAGATGGATGAATTCAAGCTCGCAGAAGTCGTCGATCAGATCATGCCCTATGGATGCATCATGGCCGGCGACTGGGAGCGCGATGCGCCATGGCGGACACGAGGCAAGGCGCGTCAACGCGAGGCAAACAGGCGGCATTGATGTGGATGCCGCGCGGGAGGATGAGCCACGTGCCTCGGTTATGCCGAGATACCCTCCGCTCTCGCATCCTCACGCGACCAGCGGTTGGGCGTGAAGCTTTGTCCGTGCTTGTGTGAAAAGTCGGCTTGCAATTTTCGCTTTCAAAATTGGTCCGAAATTTCTGCGTTGGGCGTTAAGGTGGTGCGCAGGCCGTGGAGTTTTGCTTTGCGAAACTCCTTTGGTGGGCGGTGACGGGATCGAACCGCCGACCCTCTCGGTGTAAACGAGATGCTCTGCCAGCTGAGCTAACCGCCCGGTATTGATCAAGGAACCTCGTTCCGGCTCCTCCCCGCGAAGCGCGGGATCGTCAATCAGACTTGAGTGACCAGGGCGGACGCAAAATGCTCCGCCCTGGTCATTGTTTACAGCAACGTCCCGGTCCGCCCGGCACGTATGCCATCATCACTTCGGCTTTACGTGCTTTTTCGCACCGGCAACAGTCTCCTTCAGCGCTTTGGCGGGCGTGAACTTGGCGACAGCCGTGTCGGCCAATTTCATATCCTTGCCAGTCTGCGGGTTCCGAGCCGTGCGTGCCGGGCGGTAGTTCGCCTTAAAGGTACCAAAGCCCGGGATGCGGACCTCTTCGCCTTTCGAGAGAGACTTCTCGATGTGATTGAATACGGATTCAACCGCGTCGCCAGCCTGGTCCTTGCGGATGTCCGCATCTTCCGAGACGGCGTCGATCAATTCTTTCTTGTTCATGGGATACAGTCCTTTCATGACCATGCGAGCCGGGCCTTTGAACCAGGCCATGTGAATGAGATTTCCGCTCGCTTTGGCTTTGCCGAATTCTTGTGAAGCTGGCCGGGAACGTCAGCGGACAGCGCTTGAAGCTCTCAAGGCAAAAGCCCCCGCTGCTGGGCGGCGGGGGCCATATACGGCGTCGCTTTCGGCCCCGTCAACCGCCAAAACAGGGGTTTTACGGGGTTTTTCGGGGGTTGACGGCGCGATTAGTGTGCAACCACCCCGGTGGGCTTTTCAGCTTCGGTTGCAGCCGCAGCTGCTGCCGCTTCGACTTCTTCCCACGTCAAGGCATCCGGCATTTTCTGAAGAGCAACCTTCAACACTTCCTCCATGCGCGAGACCGGAATGATCTCAAGGGAGTTTTTCACGTCATCGGGAATGTCGACGAGGTCCTTGGCATTTTCCTCCGGAATGCAGACGGTGGTGATACCGCCCCGCATTGCCGCAAGAAGTTTCTCCTTGAGGCCACCAATCGGCAGAACACGACCACGCAGGGTGATTTCACCGGTCATCGCGACATCACGCTTCACGGGGATGCCAGTGAGAACGGAGATAATTGCCGTTGCCATACCCACGCCCGCGGACGGGCCGTCTTTCGGTGTTGCGCCTTCTGGCACGTGGACGTGAATGTCCTTCTTTTCGAACATTGCCGGCGTGATGCCGAAATCGACCGACCGTGAACGGACGTAAGCGTTCGCGGCCTGGATCGACTCTTTCATCACGTCGCGCAGGTTGCCCGTCACCGTCATCTTGCCCTTGCCCGGCATCATGACGCCTTCGATGGTCAGGAGCTCACCGCCAAGCTCAGTCCAGGCGAGCCCGGTCACGATGCCGATCTGATCTTCGAGTTCCG
>JBCBXF010000241.1:0-4565 GCA_039816705.1 Pseudomonadota bacterium
GCCACCAGACAGATGGAAATCCGATGGAGCGCGACGGCAGCGTGGTTGGATGGCTGAACTTGTCCCAATACGCGATCGCAATGCCGAGCTCGAAGCGTTGAAGTCCGGCGAGTTTCTGCTCCGCGAGGAATTCACCTCCCGCACGTGGGCAACGGCCTACGACATCCCGCAGATCCGCGACGGACGTATGATCAAAGAAGAATTGCCGGACCTCTCACCTTCCGGCGCGCAAGGCTTCTTCTTCAACACACGGCAAAAGAAGTTTGCCGACCCGCGCATCCGCGAAGCTCTCGGCTACGCCTTTGATTTCGAATGGACCCGGAAAACTCTGTTCTTCGGTGCCTACGAGCGGACACACAGCTATTTCGAGAATTCGAGCATGCGGGCGGACGGCCCCGCCACACCCGCAGAACTGAAACTCCTTGACCCCTATCGCGACCAACTGCCCGCTCGTGTGTTTGACGTCGCGATCGCACCTCCGGTCTCGAACGCAAGCGGAGCGGATCGCAAGCTGCTGCGCAAAGCCCGCAAGCTTTTGAAAGATGCTGGCGTGAGCTTCAACAACGGCAAAGCGACGCTCGCTGATGGGACACCGCTCGACGTTGAATTTCTGATCTTCGCGCAGGGCTTCGAACGGGTGATCGCGCCATTTGTCCAAAACCTCAAACGCATCGGCGTTCCGGCAAAGATCTCGCGCATCGACCCGACCGCATACGAACTCCGCAAGCAGACGTTCGACTTTGACGTGGTTGTGCAGCGCCTCGTGTCAGCCAGCGTCCCTGGTCCGGAACTGCGCAACTTTTTTGGCAGCGACGCCGCAGGCCAGAACGGAAGCTTCAACCTCTCCGGCATTCGTGACCCGATCGTCGATGCGCTTATCGAGAACGTTCTCAAAGCGAACAACCGCGAAGAGCTGGAAACCGCGACGCGTGCGCTTGATCGCGTGCTCCGCGCTGGATTTTACTGGGTGCCGAACTGGTTCAACAAAGCACACCGCATGGCTTACTGGAACGTGTTTTCCCGCCCGGCCATCAAACCGGCGTTCAACCGCGGGATTATCCAGACGTGGTGGCGCGATGAAGAAAAGGCCGCGCGGATCGGCAAATAACGCGATACGCTCTCGCAGGATCCACCGCCCGGAAGCGCGATCGCGTAACGGGCGCCACAAGACAACGCATTCGTAGAGCCCCCTCATGGCCGCCTACATTCTGAAGCGCCTGCTGCTGATCATCCCGACGTTGTTCGGGATCATGCTGATCAGCTTTACGATCATTCAGTTCGCCCCAGGCGGGCCAATAGAACAGGTCATCGCGCAGGTCACCGGCACCGGCGTCGACGCCACCGCACGCATCGGCGGAACAGACTCGGGCGAACTTGGCGGCGCCAGCGGACAGGGTCAGTCGCCTGACAGCGCGGTCAACTCGAAGTATCAGGGGGCGCGTGGCCTTGACCCAGAATTCATCAAGGAGCTGGAGCGACAGTACGGCTTCGACAAGCCGGTCTACGAACGCTTCGGTCTGATGCTCTGGAATTATATCCGCTTTGACTTTGGCAACAGTTACTTCCGAGACCGCCCGGTCATCGATCTGATCATAGAAAAACTCCCGGTTTCAATCTCACTCGGCATCTGGTTGACCTTGCTGACCTATCTGATTTCCATCCCACTCGGCATTCGCAAGGCCGTGAGAGATGGTGAGCGGTTCGACCTTTGGACAAGCACAGTGCTCGTTGTCGGTTATGCGATACCGAGCTTCGTGTTTGCGATCCTGCTGATCGTGTTCTTCGCTGGCGGCAGCTATCTTGACTGGTTCCCACTCCGCGGCCTGCACTCGGAAAACTCCGACCAACTCGGATGGTTTGCGTGGATCCTCGACTACTTCTGGCACCTCACGCTGCCCTTGATCGCGATGGGTGTTGGCGCCTTTACGACGCTGACACTTCTCACGAAAAACTCGTTCCTTGATGAGATCGGCAAACAGTATGTGATCACCGCGCGCGCCAAGGGGCTCACTGAGCGCAACGTCCTGTATGGCCACGTCTTCCGCAACGCGATGCTGATTGTGATCGCAGGTTTCCCCGGCGCGTTCCTCGGCGCGTTCTTCGGCTCATCCCTCCTGATCGAAACGATCTTCAGCCTCGACGGCCTCGGACTTCTCTCCTTCGAAGCCGTGATCGCGCGCGACTATCCAGTGGTGTTCGCGAACCTCTATATTTTCTCTCTCTTTGGCCTCGTTGTGCAGTTGATCACCGATCTGACATACACCTGGATCGACCCCCGCATCGACTTTGAAACTCGGGAGGTGTGAGCATGAGCGACGCGCCCCTCGCGACATCAATCACAAGCCACCTGCGTGATCTCTTCGGCCTGCGCACCTGGTTCCGCGACATCATCCGCAATCCGATCAACCAGCGCCGCCTCGAGCTGTTCCGCGCTAACCGCCGCGGCTACTGGTCGTTCTGGCTGTTTATCGGGCTCTTCATCCTGTCGCTGTTTGCCGAACTTATTGCCAACGACAAGCCAATCATGGCGTCGTACAAGGGCGAGCTTCTGTTTCCGGTTCTGGTTGATTATCCGGAGGAAAAGTTTGGCGGCTTCTATGCCACCACCGACTATCGTGATCCGGAGATTTATCGCGAAATCGACGACAACGGCTGGATGCTATGGCCACCGGTCAGCTACAGCTATCGCACGATCAATCGCGAGCCGGCTGGCCCCGCGCCGACACGTCCGTCATGGCTGATGAGCAAGGAAGAGCGCTGCAAGCAATACGCTGACGGCGTGAACGATCTGAATTGCTCAGTCTGGAACTGGAACTGGCTCGGGACGGATGACAACAGTCGCGATGTACTCGCCCGCGTGATCTACGGTTTCCGCCTCTCGGCGATTTTCGGCCTCGTCCTCACAGTTTTCTCTTCGATCATCGGCATCGCTGCAGGTGCCGTGCAGGGCTACTTCGGCGGCAGGGTCGATCTCTACTTCCAGCGATTTATCGAACTCTGGACCTCCATGCCGCAGCTCTTCATTCTGCTGATCATCGCCTCGCTCGTCCCACCAAGTTTCACCAGCCTTTTGATCATCCTCCTGTTGTTCTCGTGGGTCAGCCTGGTCGGTGTCGTCCGGGCAGAGTTTTTGCGCGGCCGCAACTTTGACTACGTGCGTGCGGCGCGTGCACTTGGCCTGTCGGATTTCCGGATCATCACAAAGCACCTCCTTCCCAACGCGATGGTCGCTACCGTCACGTTCATGCCGTTCATCCTCTCCGGCTCGCTGGTCACGCTGACAGCATTGGATTTCCTCGGCCTCGGACTGCCGGTCGGCTCTCCCTCGCTTGGCGAGCTTTTGGCGCAAGGCAAGAACAATCTCCACGCACCGTGGCTGGTGCTGACGGCGTTTTTCAGCGTCTTCCTTATGCTGGCACTGCTGGTATTTGCGGGCGAAGCGACGCGCGACGCGCTCGATCCGCGCAAGACATTCAAGTGAGCCGCACGATGGATGCCACGCCACAACCGGGTCCGGACACGCCATCGACGCATGACACGCACCTGCTCGACGTGCGCGACCTCTCGATTGATTTCACCCAGGGAGATGAAGTCACGCACGCTGTTCGGAATGTTTCATTCCACATCGGGCGCGGCGAGACGGTCGCGATCGTCGGTGAGTCCGGGTCCGGCAAAACGGTCTCGGCACTGTCTGTGATGCAGTTGCTGCCCTCTGCCGCAAGCCATCCAAACGGCAGCATTCACTTCGCCGATCATGACCTGATATCCGCCGGCAGCGAGGTTCTGCGCAACATCCGTGGTGATCAGATCTCAATGATCTTCCAGGAGCCTATGACCTCGCTGAACCCGCTCCACACAATCGAGCGTCAGGTCGGCGAAATGATCCGCCTGCATTCAGGTCTCGATGACGAGGCGGTGCGCGAGCGCGTCCTTTATCTCCTCAACCGCGTTGGAATTCGCGACGCCGAAAGCCGCCTCGAGTCCTATCCACATCAGATGTCCGGCGGGCAGCGCCAACGCGTGATGATCGCCATGGCGCTCGCCAATGAGCCGGACCTGCTGATCGCAGACGAGCCCACGACTGCGCTCGACGTCACGATCCAGGCGCAGATCCTTGAACTGCTGAATGAGCTGAAAGCGGAATTCGGTATGTCGATCCTCCTGATCACACATGATCTCGGCATCGTCCGGAAAATGGCCGCGCGCACCTATGTAATGAGCCAGGGCGAAGTGGTGGAAAGTGGCGACACCGAACGCCTCTTCGACGCGCCGGAACATCCCTACACCCAGCATCTGCTGGCATCCGAACCGAGCGGTGATCCGCCGGCACCAGACCTTGAAGCCCCCGTCCTTGTCGAAACCGATGACCTGAAGGTCTGGTTTCCAATCAAGACCGGCTTTTTCCGCAGAACGACCGGGCACGTGAAGGCCGTCAATGGCCTTACATTAAACCTCCGCGCAGGTCAGACCTTGGGCGTGGTCGGCGAATCCGGCTCCGGCAAGACAACCCTTGGTCTGGCGTTGCTGAGACTGATCTCCTCTGAAGGCGAAATCTCCTGGAAGGG
>JBCBXF010000242.1:0-4513 GCA_039816705.1 Pseudomonadota bacterium
GTTGAAGGTTGCAGGATCGACGAACTGGTCGCGGGCGTTGCATTGACCCCGATTGTAAGTGACCCCGCTGCACTTTCAGCGTGCGCGGGAGAGAGGACAATTGTCGGCACCGCAACGCCCATCACGAGCATCAATGCGCCGGACACTCCGCTGCGCAACATATGACGACCTTTCCCATTCACGCATGTTGGCACGTTGTTTCATCGTGCCTGATCCGACTGGCCGAGGCCAGTCACCGTTGATCGCAGTTCAGTGAGAAACATTGCAGTTACGGCCAGATGTCGCATCGCACACCACGCCACATCTCGACGCTTCCCCACGCCATCCAATCGCACTAGTCTGTTGTGATGACACAGAAAAAGACATCCGACGATGTGGCTGGTGGCGAAACGACCGACGGCGCCGACTATCTCGACGGCCACATCCTCATCGCGATGCCTGCGATGGCGGACGAACGTTTCGAGCGTAGCGTGATCTACATGTGCGCCCATACCGACGATGGCGCGATGGGCATCATCTTGAACAAGCGCGCAGAACACATTGACTTCACGGAGCTGCTCGATCAGCTCGATCTGCTGGAAGAAGCGACGACAAAGCCAGATGATGTGTCAGTGCATGTTGGTGGTCCGGTCGAGACAGGCCGCGGATTTGTTCTCCACTCGACCGACTATCACTCCGACAACAGCACCATGACGATCGACGAGGACGTCAGCCTGACCGCCACCGTCGACATTCTCCGTGCTATTGCCGACGGAAAAGGCCCGGACCAGGCAATCCTCGCACTAGGATACGCAGGCTGGTCGGCCGGCCAGCTTGAGAGCGAAATCCAAGCCAACGGATGGCTCAGTTGCCCGTCAAACGCCGAAATTGTGTTTGGTCAAGACGTTGACGCCAAGTACGACCAAGCGCTTTCAAGCATTGGCGTCAACGAAGCGTTCCTCGTCGCGGACGCAGGCCACGCCTGACATAAGCCGCAAAAATCTCGTGAGGCGTCGCTCAGCCCTTGCCGTCGATCACACGGTTCTGCGCACCCGACATCAACTGCTGCATGCGACGTTCACTCTCGCGCATCTGCTGTTCCGTCAAAGACTGGGTCGGCGTCGGTGTCGTGACCTGCGATCCCGGCGCGCTATCTTGGGGGAAAGCCGCAGCTCCTTGTACACCAGCCTGCAGGCGCTGCGGCGGCGATTGGGTTCCCGCACGCACGTTTGAAGCCTGCGACAATCCTGGCTCCGCAGGTCGATGACCACTCGCACCGGCCGGCGCCTGCGGTGCCCCGGACTGTCCATGTGCCATTGAGCCACCATTCGCGCCAGCAGTCGCTGCCGGGGGGGACGCGGAGGCATGTGGGCCTTGCGGGTGAACCGGTGCGGCACCGGATGTCTGCGGGCCCGGCGAGGCAGGTAGCGGCGTTGGTTGGCCGGCCGGTCGGGCGATCGGCCGTGTCTGTTGTGACGCACCTTGCTCTGCCGCGGCGTCACCAACATTGCGCACCGTACGCGGACGCAGTGTCGCCGTGCCGGTCTCCTTGGACGCCGCATTCGGATCCGGCTTGTCGCCAGACCGTCCCTTGTCCGTTTTCTTTGCCTCTGCACCACGGCGTGACCAGAAACGAAAGGAACGCCGTTCGGGATTGCGCTCCGAGCGCCGCACGATCTTCAGCAGCTCGAGCACATCGCGTTGGGTCGATGGCTCGCCGTAAAAATACCCCTGCGCAAAATCGCAGCCATGATCACGCAGGAAAGCCGCGACCTCCGGTGTCTCAACACCTTCCGCCACGATCGTGCGCTCCAGCTCATGCGCCAAAGCAATCACTGATCGGACGATCACCGCCCCGCGCTCTTCTGCGCTTTCGTCCTGCACCAATGAACGGTCGATCTTTAGTGTGTCGAACGGAAAGCGCTGGAGATAGCTGAGAGAGGAATATCCAGTTCCGAAATCATCCAGAGAAAGACCGGCACCGGCTTCCTTGAGCCAGGTGAGAATTTCCGCCGCACGCTCAGGGTTCTCCATCACGAGCGACTCCGTCACCTCAAGACGCAGACTGCCGTCCTCAATAAGTTGCTGGCGCAGAATAGCCCGCACCTCTTGCGCAAGGTTTTGGCGCAGCAGCTCACGGCTCGATATGTTGACGCTGACGAAAAGCGGATCGACCTGTCGCGGCAACCGCTTCTGCCAGACAGCACAATCCTGCACAGCAATCTGCAACACGTGCTTCCCAAGAAGATTGATCAGATCGGAGTCTTCGGCGATCGGCACAAACTCTGAGGGGTCGAGCTGGCCAAGCTGCGGATGCTCCCAACGTATTAACGCCTCAAAACCTGCAAGCTCCGAAGTCGCGACACGCACGATGGGTTGATAGAAAATCTGTATCTCTTTGCGCTCAAGCGCACGGCGCAGATCGCTCTCCAACGCAACGCGGTCATCTTTCTCGCCGCGCATTTTCGCCTTAAACAATTCGATCCGATCTGTGCCGCCTCGCTTGGCGCGGTACATCGCGAGCTCAGCTTCCCGCAGCATGTCCTGCGCCGTCTCCTGATGTCCGTCGTAGACCGCGATGCCAATACTGCCGGTGAGAATAATCTCCTTGCCCGCAATCTTCATCGGCGAGCGCAGTGAGCGCCGGACACGCTCCGCTGCCACAGCGACGTCCGTCCCCTGCGACCGCTGGTTGAGCAGGATTGCAAACTGGTCGCCGCCGACACGGGCAAGAGTATCCTGATCGCCAAGATGCCGACGCAGACGTCGCGCCATCGTCATGAGCATCGTGTCACCGACGATCAGTCCGAATGCGTTGTTCACGTGTTTGAAGCGATCGATATCGATAAACACGATTGTCGGCCGCGCGGTCCGTTCCGTGCGTGCCATGGTCATGGCGACGGACAACCGATCAACAAACAGCTCGCGCGACGGCAGTCCGGTGAGACTGTCATGTACAGCGTCATGGATCAGCCGTTCCTGCGCACGTTTGGTCTCCGTCACATCCCGGATAAGCCCGACGCAACGTGGCGAACGGTTCTCCATGTTGACGACCGCCGCCGCCTCAAGCTCGAACCATCGATAGGCGTTGTCCGCGCACCGCATGCGGAACTCGGAATGAATATGCCCGCCATTCTTCTCCTGCACCGACCACAGGATCAATCGAAAGCGTTCACGGTCGCCGGGATGCATATGCGCAACCCAGTTTTCAACTGAGCCGGAAAGCGCACCGCTCTCCAGGCCGACAATTTCCTCCATCCGCTGCCCAACGGAGATTTCTTCGCGACGCGAATTCCACTCCCACACGGCGGAGCCAGCGCCTTCCACAGCGAGAGAGCGCATCTGGATGTTGGTCGGCGATGTGCCGTAACTCGGCTCATTGGAGCGAAATGCAAACTGCGTCACGGTAAAACCAAGGAGCAAAATGACAAGCACGAGGCCGGCCGTTAGCCCGGGCACGACAATCTCCCCGGCAAGCTGACCGTTCACCGCAACCGCGGCGCCAAACAGCCAAACGCCGAGCAGCATCCACGTAGGCAGCAGTGAGAGCGCACGATCCTGGCCTCTCACCGCGAGGAAAAGGAGTGGCAAGCCGCCAAGCACCACGATTACCGCAAGCGAGACCCGCGCAAAGCTTGCTGCAAATGCGGGATCGAAAAACGCCGAAACCACGAGGGCGCACTGACCGAGGATCCACGCCCCGAAAATCAGCTTGATCCAGCCATGCCAAGCGCCGATCCGCAAGAAGGAATAAAGGAACACGACAAGCGCTGCAGCAAACGCCGCCTCGGTTGCCGCGCGATAAAACGCATTGTCTTCGGGTGTGACCTGGAACAGCTTATGCCAGAAGCCAAAATCGATGCAGAGGTAAGCCAGCACCGTCCACGCCACCATCGCCGCGGCCGGAAAGATTGCCTTGTGGTTCGCTGCGAAAATCGCGGTGAGGAAAATCGCCAGCAATCCGACGATGCCAAGCATGATGCCATTGAACAGCATCGCATCGCGTTGCTTCTTTTGATACGGCAGCGGGTTCCACAGCTGAATGCGCGGATACTGGTCGCCGGAAAGCTCCGCGACGTAGGTGATCGTTTGCCCGGGCTCGACGGACACGCGAAAAATATCGGCCTGATCGTTCGAAACCCGCTCCGGCACGAAGCCAATCGACGGTGTGATCCGCACGATCCGCCGGCTGTCGAGATTGGGCAGGAGCACCTGCGAACCAATAATGCCGTAGCGCGGCGCCACCACCCAGCGCTCGATCACTTTCTCTGTCGGATTACGAAACGCGAACACAGCCCACGCCGGGTCCGTCCCGGACGTAAGCGCCCGAACCGCCATCCGACCTGTGAACCCATCCGGCCCTGGTGCAGTCTCGACCTGCAACTGGTCGCCACGGCCCTCGACCAACTCACCCAGGAACGTAATGTCCTGACGATCAACAGACGGTTTGAGGACAATCGGCTCAAGCGCCAAAGCCGGTCGCACGAGCGTAAACATCCCAAACAGGACGACGCACAGCAGCACCCACCGGACG
>JBCBXF010000243.1:0-4429 GCA_039816705.1 Pseudomonadota bacterium
CAGCGCAAGCGGCGTCAAGCCGGACTGGGTGCGCCTCGGCGTCGATGCAGCGCGGGCGGGTGACTACGCGAATGCCATCGACCTGTTCGTCACTGCGATATCACATGATCAGCGCAACGCAGGCCTGCGGTACAATCTCGCGATCGCTCTCGAACGCGCTGGAGATATCGATGATGCTGCTGTGTCTTTGAGCGATGCGCTTCGGATCAAGCCGGGCATGACCGAGGCCGCAGAGCGGCTTGGCCGCGTGCTCGCGTGCTATGACATTGACGAACCCGGACGCATCGATCCGCGTGGGTTAATGAATGCGCTGAACACGTCACCCGAGGTTGGCGAGCCGGTTGGACGGATGCTGATCCGCATCTTGCGTCTCGGCGGGCCCCTGCGCGACGTGCTCGAAGCCGGCGCGCTCGAGGGGTTCGACCAGACTGCACATGACCTCGTCGAGCGACGGACCGCTCCTCTGCTCAGGGACAAGGTTTTTCTCCGTGCACTCGCCTGCCACACCAATATGGATGTCGAGGTTGAGCAACTTCTGATTGCGCTGCGGGATGCGATCGCCGACCTGCCTGCCGAGCGGTTCACTGACAAGGGGCTTGTTGCTTTTGCGCTCGCGCTCGCCGCGCAGAACGAGATCAATGAACATGTCCACACCGGACAAAGCGGTGACACAGCTGTTCGTATCGATCTGAATGATGTGGTCGCGCACGGAGCGAAACTTTCACCGCAAAGCACGCAGGCCGTCCTGGTTGCCCTGCTCCATACACCGCTCGAGGGTCTCCTGCGCCACGCAACCTCGCAGACCATCACAACACTTGCCGCAGCAACGCTCAAACCGAAATCAATCGCCGCATATCTTAAGCCGCGGATCGCTCGGGAGACTGTTGAGCGCGACCTTGCGAGCGCCATCGCGGCCGAGGCTGACGGTGCGCTCAAAGATGCAACATCGCAACGTGTCGCCGCGCAGTACGAAGACCGCCCGTATCCAAGATGGACGTCGTTCCGTCGCCCGCCGGACGGCGGACTTGTTCGCGGTCTCGGCCGTCTTTTTTCTCCGCAAGCGCTGGAGTTTACTTCGCAACCCTACGACGTTCTGATCGCCGGTTGCGGGACCGGACGTCATGCCCTGACCTCGGCGATTGGCTATGGCGCCAACGCACGCGTGTCAGCCATAGACCTTTCCTCCCGCAGCCTCGCATATGCGCAGCGGGAGGCGGAACAGCGCGGCATTCGGAACGTGGCGTTTGCGCAGGCTGATTTGCTGGACATCAATGCTGCCCCCGGCCCTTTCGATATCATCGAGTGTGTCGGCGTACTGCACCACCTTGCCCATCCCCTCGACGGACTGGATGCGCTTCTCGCGCGGCTGAGGCCCGGTGGGCTTATCCGCATAGCGCTCTACAGTGCCGTTTCGCGCGAAGACCTGAGTGAGTTGCGGCTGGAACCGGACTATCCAGGCGACGACTGTAGCGATGATGCAGCACGGACCTATCGGGCCGCGTTGCGAGATCGCGTGGCCGACCACCCTGGCGGCGAGCTGACAGTATCGCACGATTTCTGGACGCTCAGCGGATTTCGCGATCTTGTCCTGCATGTGAGTGAGCAACAGTTTCGACTGCCGCAGGTCCGTGATGCGCTCGAAGCAAGACGCCTCGTGTTTCGCGGTTTTAATCTTCACCAGCAGATCATCGACGAATTCATGGCTGCTAACCCGGGTGAAACCTTTCCCGGCTCGCTTGATGCCTGGTGGGCCTATGAGCAGGAGCACCCGCGAACATTCGACGCCATGTATGATTTCTGGGCCGAGGTCGTATAGGCGGCGCGTCTTGATGCCCCGCGAGCGGCGACATTCCTGCATGCCACTTGACGCAGATGATAATATCGGGATATTTCGATATATGGAACTCGACTCTGTCATCTCCGCTCTGAACAATCCCGTGCGACGGCAGATCCTTGAGTGGCTGAAGGATCGCTCAAACTTTCCACCCGCTTTGCCAGAGCACTCCAAGCTCGACGGCGTTTGTGTGGCCTACATTCAAGAAAAGGCCGGGCTCTCGCAATCCACGATCTCGCACTACATGGGTGTGCTTAAGGCCGCAGGTCTCGTGCGATCCGAGAGGCACGGCCAATTCACATTTTATCGGCGGGATGAAAAAGCAATCCGGGCGTTTGTCGCCGCACTCAAGACGCAGCTGATAACGCGATGACACTTACACCTACAGACGCCACCTCCTTTCGGTGAAACTCACCGCACACGTTGCCGATGGGGGCTGAGCCGTTGCGACTTTTGCGCATCGAAACATCTCGATTAATAGGATTAAAAACCATGAAACATCAGCACTCAGCTAAGCCTCGAAACGAAGAGACGAGCCTTCTCTCATCGACGCTCACGCTGCCATGTGGGCTCGTGCTCAAAAACCGTATCGCCAAATCTGCCATGTCGGACGGGCTCGGTGATGGCGTTGGTTGTCCGACGGAGGCGCAGCTTCAGTTGTATCAGCGCTGGGCCGCGGGTGGGGCTGCGCTTGCGATCATCGGCGAGGTGCAGGTTGATCCACACCACCCGGAGAATGCAGGCAACCTTGTACTTGCAGATGAGGAGAGCGCTGCAGCTCTGCGTTCTCTGGCTGCGGCTGGGGCACGGGACGGCGCGCACATCTGGCCGCAGCTCGGGCACGCCGGGGCGCTCACTCCACCTGCCATCGGCCCGGCGGTTGGGCCATCGCCGCTTGATCTCCCCGGCCTCAAATGTACTGGCATGACGCGGGACGATGTTGAGCGATTGCCCGCAATGTATGCGGTGGCCGCGCGTCATGCGCGCTCCGCCGGGTTCTCCGGTGTTCAAATCCATGCCGGACACGGGTTTCTGCTCAGCCAGTTTCTCTCTCCGCTCTTCAATCACCGCGATGACATCTACGGCGGATCGATTGAGGAGCGCGGGAAGATTATTCTGGAGATTATTTCAGCCATCCGCGCGGCGACCGACACGTCGTTTGCGATCGGCATCAAGATCAATGCAAGCGATCAACTGGATGGCGGACTGATCGAAGATGATGCACTGGCGTTTGTCAGTCTGCTTGATCAGACAAGCGTGGATCTGATCGATATCAGTGGCGGCACCTACTTTCCGGGCGCGACTGCGAGTTCCGATCGGCGCTCGGGGGATGGCGCTGCATATTTCTCTTCGTTTGCGACACGGGTATGCGCCGTGACGAGCAAACCGGTGATGCTGACCGGCGGCATCGCAACGGCTGATCAAGCGCTTGAGATCCTCGCGTCCCGGACAGCGGACGTTGTGGGGCTTGCGCGCGCCCTGGCGCTCGACACAGACCTGCCAAAAGCCTGGGGCAGCGAAACACCGCACGACCCGACATATCCGTCGTTCGATGCGCCGGTGAAAGGCGGGGTTACAGCCTGGTACACGATGCGTCTCGCAGCAATCGGCGAGAGCCAAGACGACCTCTTTGACATGAAGCCGGACGCCGCACTTGCAGCGTGCGACGCCCGTGACCGTCAACGCACCGCGGTTTGGCGGCGGAGATTCTTCGGGACGCTGGATGTCTAAGCCGCTGCCAACGTTTTCTTAGGATCGAAGAACGGGCGCTCGACGATGGTCGCGGAGCGTGGCCCATTGGGCGTTGTCACCTCGACCGAATTGCCGAGACTCGAGGCCTCGGTCCTGACCAAGGCGAGCGCGATGTTCTGTTCTAGGCGGGGCGAGTAAACAGCGGAGGTGACCTTGCCGATAACCGCGCCGTTGTGCGCGATTGGCCAGAACCGCGTGTTTGGCCCCTTGAGCGGTGGGCCATCGAGCACAAGCCCGATCTGGCGACGCTTTGGGCCTTCATCGCGGATACGTCTGAGCGCATCCTTGCCAATGAAGTCCAGATCGCTGTCGAGTGCGACGAGACGATCGAGCCCAAGCTCGAATGGATTTGTGTGGATGTCGGCATCTGCGTGATACGACAGCATCGCGCCTTCGATACGACGGATCGAAGATGTGTGGCCGGGTTTCAGTCCGAACGGTGCGCCGGCTTCCATTATTTTCTCCCAGAGGTCGTCGCCTTGCGATCCATCACGGAGATAAATCTCGTAGCCAAGCTCACTGGACCAGCCGGTGCGTGAGACGACGAGGGGAATGCCGTCGAGTTCCAACTCACGCAGCCAGTAGTATCGCAAATCCGCAATGCTATCGCCGAAGAGCGCTTTCATGATCTCGCCGGACTTCGGCCCCTGAAGCTGAAGCGGTGAGACGTCGGGCTCACCGATCGCAACGTCCAGCCCGGCATGGACGGCAACGCCCTGCGCCCAGAGCAGAATGTCGCTGTCCGCCAGCGAGATCCAGAAATGGTTCTCTGCATGCCGGAGCAACACCGGATCATTCAAAAGGCCGCCTTCGGCATTCGTGATCAAGATGTATTTGCATTGG
>JBCBXF010000244.1:0-4425 GCA_039816705.1 Pseudomonadota bacterium
CAAGGAACCGATCTGTTACGCCGGCGCTTTCGTCAAGATCAGTCGCCAAGCGCAGCGTCAGTTCATAGGTGCCAGCTTCCGAGACGGCCACGGGAAAGGTGTTGCCAACCACGTTGAATAGGATTGTGCCCGTGTAGGCACTGCGTCCGGCGACCGCGATCGGCGCGAAGGGACGCTTCGGCCGCGGATTTCGCTCGAAGGCTTTGGTCGCGCGATTGTAGCCTTTGCTGCGAGCGAAGAACGCGGCATCGATGAACCAGGCGGCAAAGAATAGTTTTGCAGACTCACCCGGTTTGGGTGCGCCGCTCTCGTCCAGCGCGCGCACCTGCATCGTGATGCCGGTGATGGCTGCATCGCGAGCACCGTGATTGGCGATCGTCACGGGTACTGCAAACAACTCCCGATCCCCGCCCGGACCGCGCCCGTAGTGCACGACGGGAGGAACGAAAATCCGGAGCGTCGCGCGCTTGAGCACCGTCTCGTAGAGACTGAGGCCCGAGAAGATGAGCGCGAACGCTGAGAGCAACGCCGTCGCCACGCCGGCTGAGCCGCTCATGGCGCTGCGCGCTGTCTCTTCCGTCAAATCGTGATTGCGCACGCGGCGCGAGCCAAAAGCCATGGCGCGTTGTCTCCCAGCTACTTGATCGGTCACAGCTTTCGGGTTTCCGAAGCGTCCCCGGTTGCTTGCGGCGTCAGGATGGCGAAGACGTGACGCGATGAAGAAGACGGCGGAGCAGCGCTGTCACCGCATGCGGGCGCTCGAGCGACGCCAAGTGTCCGCAGTTTGGGAGAACGTCGAGACGTGCATCAAGGATTGCGTCTGCCATCTCGCGTGACACCTTCATCGGCGTGATCAGGTCATTGGCGCCCACGATGATCTGTGTTGGGCACGCAATTGTCGCGAGGTCGGGCCGCATGTCCGGCCGTGAAATGATCGCCTCTTGCTGACGGGCGAACGTCGCAACGCCAGTCTCGACCGCCATATCACGCACCATCTGCGGTAGGGGCCCGTCGGCGAAACGAGCCGGATGCAGCAGCAGAGGCAGAAGGTCATCCATGACCGTTGACAGCCCATGGTCTTCAGCTTGTGCCACGAGGGCGCGGCGTTGCGCGATTTGGGTAGGACGGTCCGCCCGCGCGCTTGTGTCGATCAGAGCGAGTGCAGCGACGCGTTCTGGCGCGGCGCGTGCCAACTCGAGTGCCACGTAACCGCCCATCGAAAGCCCTACCGCCACGAATTTGCGTGTTTCGATCGCCTGTAGCGCGCGCGTGGCGACAGCTTCGATGGTGTCGTCCTGTTGATGATCAGCGACGTGGATCGGCACCAGCGGCTCGAACGCTTTGATCTGTGGCGCGAAGAGGGCTTTCGTGCAGAGCAGGCCGGGGATGAACAGCAGTGCGATGTTCATGGTGCTGGGCTTTTTGGTGGAATTGGCGGGAAACACGTGGACCTCGGGTTAACAGCTTCTTAACCGCCGGCGCCTCATCTGGACAGGCATGAGCATGCGTCGATTATCCGGCGCCACCGGCGCGCATTGGCCCAGCGATTGCTTTCAAGATGAGCGTGCGGTTCTGCGTGTTGCAGCGTCGCCGTCAATAACCGGAATGACCGACCATGATCCTTGCTCCCCATCGCTTCGCTCTGACTGCGCTGGTCGCAAGTCTGATCGTTCTCACATCACTCGCTCCTTCACGCGACGTGGCGCTGGCAGCATCGTCGAAGTCCGGTGAAGTGGCCCGTACCATCCCAACGGGGGTTTTCGAATTGCTGGTGGGCGGATCATGGGAAGCCGACAAGGCCAGCGGCTACTATCGCGCAGTTGCACTTGGCGCCGGCAAGGCGGGCGAGGAGCATGCAGAAGTCTGGTTGCAGTGGATTGCGGTCGACAAGACAGATGCGACGGTGACGAAGAACATCGAGATCGCGGAGATCACGAAACTCAAGGTGCCATCGCTTACGCTTGCGATGGATGTCGAGCAATCCGGCAGCGTGATCCTGATCGTCACGCACTTCGCCACCGAGGACGGCGAACCCGCCACGCTCGAGTTCAGCGCCACTGCACCCGGCAAATATGCACCAATCGTCGCGCAGATCGCTTCCGACGCCGAACAGCCCGCCGCCCAGAATTAAGCCGCTGCGGTTGACGTACGTGACGCAGCGGTATAGCTCGACCCCATGACGCGTGCTGTTACAGTCCGCGCTGCGCGTGAGCTGACGGGGCACAAGACCCTGGCGCCACGGGCGATACACCACCGGCCACACGTCTCGCGATGACCCACATGTGTGCGAGATCTTCGGCCCCCGCAACGGCGGCGAGTGATACTCCTACATGACGTTCGACGAGCTTGGACTGAGCGCCAAGGTTCTGAAAGCCATTTCAGAGGCCGGCTACGATACACCGACACCCATTCAAGAGGGCGCCATCCCAATCGCGGTGACCGGCCGCGACGTGCTCGGTATTGCACAAACCGGCACAGGCAAGACGGCCGCGTTTACGCTGCCGATGCTGACCCACCTTGAGCGTGGGCGCGCACGGGCGCGTATGCCACGATCACTGATCCTCGCGCCGACCCGCGAGCTGGCAGCACAGGTCGCTGAAGCCTTCGAGCAATACGGCAAAGACCACAAGCTGAATGTGGCACTGCTGATTGGCGGCGTTTCGTTTGCTGAGCAGAACAAGAAGCTCGATCGTGGCGCTGACGTTCTGATCGCAACGCCCGGACGGCTGCTCGATCACTTCGAACGTGGTCGGATCCTCATGACGGGCGTCGAGATCCTCGTGATCGACGAGGCAGATCGCATGCTCGATATGGGCTTCATCCCGGATATTGAGAAGATCTGCAAACTGTTGCCTCCACGGCGGCAGACCCTCTTTTTCTCCGCGACGATGCCGGATGAAATCACCCGACTGGTGAAGACCTTTCTGCGAGATCCGGAGCGGGTTGAGGTGGCGCGGCAAAGCCTGACGGCGGCGACCATCACACAGCGCTTCATGTTCGTGAGCAGTGAGGCGCGCGAGAAACGCGCACAGCTTCGCAAGCTGATCCGCTCGCAGGATGAACTCAACAACGGGATTATTTTCTGCAATCGCAAACGCGATGTTGCCATTTTGCACAAGTCACTCACCACACACGGGTTCAATGCGGGATCGCTGCATGGCGATATGGACCAGCGGGCGAGGATGGAAACGCTTGATGCGTTCCGCAACGGTGACATCACCCTTCTTGCCGCCAGTGACGTTGCGGCACGTGGCCTCGACATACCCGAGGTGAGCCACGTCTTTAACTTCGATGTGCCGGTGCACGCGGAAGATTATGTCCATCGCATTGGTCGCACGGGGCGTGCCGGGCGCGAGGGCTACGCAGCAACGCTGGTCACCTCCGATGACGGGCGCATGATGACCGAGATCGCGAAATTCATTGATGGTGAGCAGGAATGGCTCGGCGACGCGCCAGGCGCTGACGATTATGATACACGCAAGCGCGGCGGGCGGGGCCGGGGCCGGTCAAATGGGTCCAGCGCGTCAGAAAAACGCGGCGGAGAAAAAACCGGCTCCGGACGCACGCGGCGCAGGCGAGGCGGCGACAAGGCCAGCAGCGACACGTCAACCCGCGACACGGCGGCGGCAAAGACTGAGACAGAGCCGAATACGTCAACCAAGGCCGCACGCACCGAACCTGCGATGTCCGCGACTGTCAAAGCCGACGCCGGCAATCCAAGGCCCCGCGCCGCACGCTCCGCAACACCGCGGGATGGCGACGATGAGACCGGTGCATCCGCGGCCGCCGGGGAGCCGCGTCGCTCACGCCCTCGCAGTCGCAAGGTCGACGATACGGCATCCGAGAGTGGGAAGCGGGCGCCGCGCCGTGACAATGAGACGAAAAAGGGTGGTGGTGACCGGTCACGCGGAGGAAACTCCGATGGCAACAAGATCGTCGGGCTTGGCGACCATGTCCCGGCATTTCTGACGCGGCCGGTAAAGGGCTGAAGGACGTCCGCCTCGGACAGGGCCCTACTTCGCCGTCAAAGTGAGGGATGTTCGTCGCAAGGGGTGACGGCATCCCCAATCGCTATGCGGCCGACCCCAACCACTTCCGCGCAGATACCGCCGTGGCCGCGCACGGCAGCATAACCGCCATAGCCCAATGCGCGCTCCATACGCGAGCAGGGAGCGCACAGGCCGCTGCCTTTCAGCACGACCTCCCCAACGCGAAACGTGCGATTGCGCAGGCCAAGCAAGTTGATGCCGGACACGACAATGTTTCGACGCAACTGACTTGGCGAGACCGCTTCAACGCCAAGCAGCGACGCGATCACGGCTAGATGTTCATGCTGGATGAGCGTAACCGCGCGCTTGCCAGGTTTGGCCTGCGCAATCGCACGTTTCGCGTTGGGGAGGTCGTGCTGAAAGGCAGCGGCCTGTG
>JBCBXF010000245.1:0-4381 GCA_039816705.1 Pseudomonadota bacterium
ACGTGGATCGTGGACATGTACGCGACATCCGAAACTCTTCATTTCGCGCACAAGATCGATGGAGCGCGAGTTGCGAAGGTCGGCGCAGTTTTCCTTGAACGTCATCCCGAGCACAACGACATCCGCACCTTTGACCTGGCTTCCGGCGGCAATCAGCTCACGTACCACTTCATAGGCAATGAACCGCGCCATGCCGTCATTCAAACGCCGCCCGGCGAGAATGATCTCCGGATGGTAGCCGACCTGTTCCGCTTTGTAGGTGAGATAATACGGATCGACGCCGATGCAGTGACCACCGACGAGACCGGGGCGGAACGGAAGAAAATTCCATTTGCTGCCTGCGGTGTCCAACACGTCCGCTGTATCGATGCCGAGGCGATGGCAGATGATCGCCAACTCGTTGACGAGAGCGATATTGATGTCGCGTTGCGTGTTCTCGATGACCTTGGCAGCCTCCGCCACCTTGATGCTTGTTGCGCGATAGATCCCGGCGTCGATGATGGCGCCGTAGACCTCAGCCAGCAGGTTGCATGTATCTGCCGTATCACCTGCGACGACTTTCGTGATCTTCGTCAGTGTGCGTTCGCGGTCACCCGGGTTGATGCGTTCCGGAGAGTACCCAACGGCGAAATCGCTCTGCCATGTCATGCCGGATTCGCGCTCGAGGATCGGGATACAAACGTCTTCGGTTGCACCAGGAAAGACCGTCGATTCAAACACGACTGTCGCGCCGCGCTTCATGTGTTTGCCAACACTTGTGGACGCGCTTCGCAGTGGTGCCATGTCCGGTTTGTGCGACTCATCGACAGGTGTCGGCACGGCGACAATGATGATGTCGGCCACGGCGAGGGCGTCACTTTCCGTGGTCAGTTCGAGATTAACAGCTGCTGCTATATCTGCGTCACTGACCTCTCCGGCTGGATCATGTCCGGCGCGATAGGCCGACACCTTCTCTGCCGCAGGGTCAATCCCGATGGTCTCGAAGTTACGCCCGAACGTGACCGCAAGCGGCAGGCCGACATAGCCAAGGCCGACGACGGCAATAACTGGTTTCTTTTGAGACACGAGGCGGGGCCTGCGAACTGTGCCGTGAACACGCTGGCGGTGCGGTCGCACATATTGCAAGGCTCATCAACACGCGCGATGCATTCGCGATGTGCGCAAAGTCGGAACGGTTCCGTTTACGCGCGCTCAGGTTTGTCAATCGGTCCGTCGGCCTTTTCCCAGCCGCCGAAGCCGTCCTTCAGATGCGCGGCTTCAAAGCCCATGTCCTTCAGCGTCGCGACGGTCAATGCCGAGCGCCAGCCGGATGCGCAATGGAAAACGAACTTCTTGTCTTCCGCGAAGATGTCCTTGAAGTACGGGCTGTGCGGATCGACCCAGAATTCGGCCATGCCACGCGGACAGTGGAAGCTGCCCGGGATGAAGCCGGAGCGTTGACGCTCGCGAATGTCGCGGATGTCGACGATGACGACGTCGGGATCGTCAACCATGGCGAGCGCGTCGGAGATCTCGATCTCTTCGATGCGTGCACGTGCGGATGTCACCATGTCGGCGACGGTCGTCTTCAGTTCTGGCTTCACGGTCACGTCCTCATGTGTTGGGCGGTGGTCGCGCTCAGCAGCGCACTTGGGGTTTTGGCGGCGTCTCGCGTTTTGCCTGATCGAAGGCCGCACGCCGCGCTGCAAGATCAGCCGGGCTCAGATGATCGATCCGGAAATAGTCGCGCTTCCAGTCAGGTTTGCCGGGCCAGGTGTGCGGCGTCGTGTGCGTCGTTCGCGGGGCCGGGGCGGTCTCAAGGAGGCGGACAGCACGCCGTGCGATATCATGCTGGACGTCGGTTGCGTGCGGTGGCCCGGCGGCGTTGCCAAGTGGAAAGTCATTGAAGATGAATCGCGGCACGCCAACGTGCTCGATGACATCCTTCGCGGAGCCGATGATTACGGTCGCGATGCCTTGAGCCTCAAGAGCGCGCGCCGCCAGAGCCGTCGATTGATGACAGACAGGGCAGTTCGGCACGAGGACGGCTGCATCGATGTTGGAGGCATCGCACCGGCTGACGAGATCCGGGCAATTCACCTCCCGCGTCACGCGTTTGGAGCGGTTGGTTGGAAAGCCGAAGAGTCTTGGCGCCAGCGCACCAATCTCTCCCCGCTCGTCGAGCGCTGCGAGCGCACTGATCGGCACAAAACTCTGCAGGTCGTGCACGGTGATGTTGTCGCGATCGATACCAACATGCGCATTACGAAGGTCAGGCGGCGGCGTGACCGGCATCTCATAGACGGAAAAAAATTTGGCTTTTGCATTGTAAGGGGATCCCGGGCCTTGCGGTCCGGCGTCCGGCTGGAATGGTGCTGCCGTGGTCACGATCGCAATGGTGGCGTCACGCAATGGCTTGCGCAGCGGTGTGAACGGCACATCTGAAAAGTGCGCCCACTCGTATGGCCACTCAAAGCCAAGTCCCTCATAGTAGTCGCGGGTTCGCGCGATGTAGGCGACGGGGGGCGATGCCTGAGGCTCAGTGTGTGTCATCGACTGCTCCATTGGCGGCAATGTTCCGGGCGGTTTCGGCGAGCGGTTGCACCATCGCCCCGACAGCTTCGGCATTCGCGCTTGAAGCATTTCCCTGGAGCGCGCGCTTCTTGACGCCCTGGACGATCGCTGCGATGCGGAACAGTCCGAAAACGAGATAAAATTCCCAATCGTCAATGCCGTCGAGGCCGCGCCTTGCACAGTAGCTCGCAACGTAGTCCCGCTCGGACGGGATATTCAGCGCCGTGCGATCGAGCCCGCCAAGACCACTGAGATGCGCATCGCCTGCGGGCATCCGCAGCACGCTGCACTGATAAGCGAGGTCAGCCAGCGGGTGGCCGAGCGTCGAGAGCTCCCAGTCCATCACCGCTTTCACGGATGCGCCGGAGGGATCGAAAATCATGTTGTCGAGACGAAAATCGCCATGGACCAGTGTTGGCGCAGCATCGGGCGGTGCCGGGTGCGCCTCCAGCCAGCGGATGATCTCGTCCATTGCCTCAATGGGCTCCGTTTCGCTGGCGCGATATTGGCGAACCCAACGCGTGAGCTGACGGGCAAAGTAGTTCCCGGACTTGCCAAAGTCCGTCAGGCCGACCGCGTCGACATTGACGTCATGGATTGCAGCCAGCGTGCGGTTCATTGCGTTGTAAATCGCTGCGCGCACCTCGTTCGACACCTCCGGCAGAGCCGGGTCCCAGAACGTGCGCCCTTCGACGAAGTCCATGATGTAGAACATGGTGCCGAGAACAGTTTCATCTGCACAGAGGTGGCGCACCCGCGCGACCGGCACGTCCGTCCTGTGCAACGCCTGCATCACGCGGAACTCGCGATCGACGGCATGTGCCGACTTCAAAAGGTTGCCCGGCGGTTTGCGTCGGAGCACGAACGTGCCGCCGCCGGCCTTCAGGCAATATGTCGGATTGGACTGGCCGCCACTGAATTTCTCCGCGGAGATCAATTCGCCGAGATCGGGGATGTGATCGCGGAGATAGGTTTGCAGCGGCGCGAGATTGATCGTCGCGATGTCGATTTGCTCAGCGGTCGCGTGGTCGAAGGATTTCCGGGGCATCAGGCTGCGTGGTGTTCCCGCACGAGCTGGCGGCCGAGGGCCATCATGTGCACCTGATCCGGCCCATCGGCGAGGCGGATCTGACGCGCATAATTGAAGAGTGCGGCAAGCGGCAGGTCCGGGGTCAGCCCCTTGCCACCATGGATCTGGATCGCGCGGTCAATCACGGTCTGCGCCATGGATGGTGCCACAATCTTGATCGCTGCGATCAAATCGCGAGCAGCCTTCGCGCCGGCGGCGTCAATCTTGGCTGCGGCCTTGAGGGTCAAAAGCCGCGCCTGCTCGATTTCGCAAAATGAGCGTGCAATGTCCTCGCGAATGGACTGGTGCTCACTGAGCTTCTTCCCAAACGTCTCGCGCGCTTCGACACGATCAAGCACAAGCTCTAACGCCCGTTGCGCGGCACCAATGAGACGCATGCAATGGTGGATGCGGCCTGGACCCAGTCGCCCCTGTGCAATCTCGAATCCGCGTCCCTCGCCGAGCAAAATATTCTCCGCCGGGACGTGAACATTGTCGTAGATGATTTCCGCATCGCCAAACGGGGCGTTGTTGTAACCGAAGGTGGGCGTGTCCCGGAGGATGGTGACGCCGGGGGTATCCTTAGGCACCAGGATCATCGACTGCTGGCGATGCCTATCCGGATTGTCGGGGTCGGTCTTGCCCATCACGATGAGCAGTTTGCAGGTGTCGCGCATGGCGCCGGTCGTCCACCACTTGCGGCCGTTGATGACGTATGTGTCGCCGTCGCGGACGATGCTGCAGCGAATGTTCGTTGCG
>JBCBXF010000246.1:0-4374 GCA_039816705.1 Pseudomonadota bacterium
CAAACTCCTCGTCCATACGGACGCGGTCGGAGTTCGGGTCGACGTCAGCGCCTGCGTCGGCAAGAATTTTCTTGGCGTCCTCATGCAGGAACCAGATCCCGATCTCTTTCAGGATCCGCATGGCCGCCTTGTGGATGCCCTGAACGCCTTCTTCGTCAAGCGGCTCAATCGGCGTGTCCGAGTGCTGAGGGATGTGCAGTCGACCTGGTCAATGCCGGGGGTGGCCCGAGCGGCCCCGCGTTCTGCACGTCCTCCGGAACGGCGACTTCGGCGGCGTTCATTGGTAGCGGCTTCCGTCATTTTTCTCTCCCTCGGCCTACGATCAGTTCTCGCGAGCAGTCCGCCCATTCTATTCGCCAGGTGTGGGAGAAGGTCCAGCACCAATTGCACCAAGCGGCCCTGCTGCGGCGTAATCAGGCAGAGAGATGCCTCTGAAGCTGTGCGGCGGGGTTGACGTTATCTCGACGACTTGTGAACACCTCCACGACAGTCGACCGCAGCGTCGATCAACCCTTTTGCTGTCAAAGAGGACCATCGCATGCCGACCCTCAGTGCCATGCTTGAAGAGCGCGCCTGGCTTCTCGCGGACGGGGCGACCGGAACCAACCTTTTCGACATGGGGCTTGAATCCGGTGACCCGCCGGAAGCGTGGAATGTGGATCATCCCGACCGGATTATCCGGCTGCATGAGATGTTCGTCGAGGCCGGCAGCGATATCATTCTGACGAACACGTTCGGCTGCAACGCGCGCCGCCTGAAGCTTCACGACCTGCAATCCCGCTGCATTGAACTCAATGAGGCGGCGGCGAAGCTGGCGCGCGGTGTTGCCGACAGTGCCGGGCGGCCTGTGGTGGTCGCCGGTTCTGTTGGACCGACGGGCGATCTTTTCGCTCCTCTCGGTGAGCTGACGCAGGATCAAGCGACCGAAGTCTTCGCAGAGCAAATCACGGGACTGAAGGCCGGCGGTGCTGACGTGATCTGGATCGAAACGATGTCGTCGACCGAGGAGATCGAAGCTGCCGTAACCGCAGCCCGGCGACACGGCATGCCATATTGCTACACCGCCTCGTTTGACACGGCAGGCCGCACGATGATGGGGCTGAAGCCGGACGACCTGCTGGGTGCTATCACGGATAATGGCGCCGCACCGATCGGGATTGGCTCAAACTGCGGGGTCGGTGCATCGGATCTGCTCGTCTCTGTGCTCGGCATGCAGAGCAAAATGGACGATGCGGCACGGCCTGTGATCATCGCCAAGGCGAATTGCGGGATTCCAGAAATCCAGGGTGATCAGGTGGTCTACACCGGCACACCTGAACTTATGGCGCGCTATGCGCAGATGGCGCTCGATGCGGGTGCGCGGATCATCGGAGGATGTTGCGGGACAACGGGGTCTCACCTCAAAGCGATGCGCGCCGCACTCGAAGCGCATACGCCGTCTACACCGCCGACGAAGGATGACATCATCCGCGAGGTCGGGCCGCTCAATGCGCCGGCTGCAAAAGCCGCTGAAGGTGCGGCGGCGGCTGGAAGACGACGGCGACGGCGGCGGGGCGCTGACTAGCAGACGGGAGACATCAGCCATGCCTCAGTCGCTGCGAGATGGTTTGGCCATACTGTCCGTGTTTCTTGGGCTCTTTGCTCTGCTGTTTGTCGTGGTGAAGCTCTTTCAAAGCCCTGGCGAGGCGGAGGCTGTGGCCGAGCTCAAATCTCTTTCGTCGCCGGATCAAGCGCGCACAGGTGCGATGGTGCTCGTCGATGGCAGGATCGCCGACAGCGTGCGTCCGCTCCGGGGCGGGCTCGTGCTCTACAAGCGTGAGCAATCCAAGGGGGACTACCGCAACAGCCGCAAGCTGGTCACGATCAGCGTCGGCAAACAATCGTTTGTGATCGACACGGTGCATGGCCCGGTGCGCGTGGTGAACGAGGATTTCGCGTTCGACGACCGGCGCAACCCCTGGGCACCTGTTGAGCGCATCGAAACGCCGGCCACGCTTACCGAGAGCGCAATCGTGATTTCCGGTTTCATACCCGGGACACCTGTCATTGCTGCCGGCCGACTGGGTGACGACGACGGCATGCAGGTGCTTTCAGCGACATTGATCGCGTTCGGGCCGCGCGATGCATACTTCGCTGCCATCGCGCAATCGCGCGCCGAGCTCCGTCACGCTTTGCCATGGATGGCATTCGGAGGACTGTTTTTGATCTGGATCGGGGTCCGTGTCTGGCGTGCGTGATCGGTATGATTTCATCATCATCGGTGCTGGATCTGCTGGGTGTGTGCTGGCCAACCGCCTGAGTGCGGACGCTCGACACCGCGTACTGCTGCTCGAGGCGGGACCCAAGGATCGCAATCCGTGGATTCACGTGCCGCTCGGTTATGGCAAGCTCTTCACCAATCAAACGCTCAACTGGTTGTATGAGACAGAGCCCGAAGCGAACCTTGGCAGCCGTCGGATCGGCCAGCCGCGCGGAAAAGTGCTTGGCGGCTCGAGTGCGATCAACGGGCTCGTTTATATGCGGGGGCAGGCGGCGGACTATGATCTGTGGCGGCAACTTGGCAATACGGGTTGGGCCTACGACGATGTGCTGCCCTACTTCAAACGCGCGGAGGATCAGGCAAACGGCGCTGATGCCTGGCATGGCGTTGGTGGTCCACTTGCTGTCAGCGATCCAACATTCCATCACCCACTTGCGGATGCATTCATTGCGGCGGCGGAGGAAAATGGGCTGCCCCGCAACTCGGATTTCAACGGAGCGGACCAGGAGGGTGCCGGTTACTTCCAGACGACCGCGCGGAATGGGCTTCGCTGCAGCGCGGCGACCGCTTACCTGAAACCTGCGCGACGGCGAGCGAACGTTCGGGTCGTGACGGGCGCTCACGTGCAACGGATTGTCTTTGAGGACGGACGCGCCGTCGGCGTGGACTATGACATCGCGGGTGAGGCGCAGCATGCCATCTGCACCAAGGAGGTTATCCTGAGTGCCGGTGCGTTCGGCTCGCCCACGTTGCTGGAGTTGTCCGGGATCGGTGCGGGCGCACGCCTGCGCGACCTCGGGATACCCGTCATCGCAGATCGCCCCGCGGTTGGAGAAAATCTGCAGGACCACCTTCAGGTTCGTGTGGTGATGGAGGCGCGTGCTCGCAACACCGTCAATGACCGCTATCACAATGTCTTTCGGCGGATCGGCATGGGGCTGGAGTTTGCGCTTTTCAGGCGCGGGCCTCTGACGCTGAGTGCCGGGATTGCCGGTGCATTTTTCAAGTCGCGCCCGGACCTCGCCACGCCGGACATCCAGATCCATTTTGTTCTGTTCAGCACGGACAAGCTCGGAACTGGATTGCACCGATTCTCAGGCTTCACCGCATCCGTCTGCCATCTGCGTCCACAAGCGCGGGGCAGCGTTCACGCCGTGACACCGGACGCGTCGCGCCCGCCGCAGATTATTGGAAATTATCTGGCGCCCCGTGAAGATCGCCGTGCGAACGTGGAGGGCCTGAAGCGCCTGCGCAAAATTCTCTCCAGCCGGGCCATGGCCCCGCATGTGGTGCGGGAGGTCATGCCGGGTGCGGAGGTCTGCGGCGACGACGCGCTACTGGCATACTGCCGTGACCATGCGACGACAATTTTTCATCCCGTTTCGACTTGTGCGATGGGGCCCGAGGACCACGCAGTTGTTACGCCCGAACTTCGCGTGCGCGGTGTGGAGGGACTGCGTGTTGTTGACGGTTCCGTCATGCCGCGTCTTGTCTCAGGAAACACCAACGCCCCGATCATCATGATCGCCGAAAAGGCTTCGGACATCATCTTGCGGTCGCGGTGAGCGCACAGCGGGTCAACAAAAAAGCGCAACTCAGAATGCCTTCATCGATTTGCGCGGAGAAACGCGGCCGTGTGGAAGGCGCGCTGGGGGGCGGGGGAGATGTGCCGCGTGCCGACGGGGCAGGCGTTGCGGGCGAGGCAGCCTTGCGTGTGACAGGCGGCTCTTGGGTCGGACTCCAGATGCGTGACGCATGCAGGCACGTCATAGGCGCCAGCAGAGAAGGCCCCGACGGGACATGTTGTGAGACAGGGCTTTTCGCAACACGTTTCGCAGGGAGACGGGGTAGCGGCGCGTACGGGTAAGCCTGCCACGGTCGACGCAAAGACGAGTGCGGCACGATAGGCGTGCCACAAGCCAAAGACCGGATGAATCAGCAGTCCGAGCGGAGAGGGAGCGACAGCCTCGGCGCGGGCAGCCCATTGTTGGAACGGGCGAAAGGGGCGATCGTTCGGGTAGTGAACCGTCGCGCCAAGCGTCGTCGCACGCTCGGCAACGAGGTTTTTTGTCCAGGTATCCAGAGGGTCACAAGCGGACTGATCTGCGTCTTGG
>JBCBXF010000247.1:0-4339 GCA_039816705.1 Pseudomonadota bacterium
TGAAGGCGCAAAGCTGATAAGCCTCGCGCACCGTCGCTCCGTGGCTGGCGCGCGTTGAATGAGACGAATGGATCGGGTGGCCTGCACATGGGCCGCCCGTTTTTTCACGGGCTCAGCCGCGTCCAATGAACGGCATTGCCGAGGCCATCACGGTCATGAACTGGACGTTGGCGCCAAGGGGCAAGCCGGCCATGTGAGCAACCGCGTCGCCGACGATGCGGGCGTCAATCACGGGTTCAGCGGCGACGCGCCCGTCGGCCTGAGCCACCCCTTTTTCGATTTGGCTCGTGATGTCAGTGGCCGCGTTGCCGACATCGATCTGCCCGCAGGCAATGTTGTAGGCCCGGCCGTCGAGCGCGATCGTCTTGGTGAGGCCTGTGATGGCGTGTTTGGTCGCCGTGTAGGGTGCTGATCCGGGCCGCGGGACATGGGCGGAAACGGACCCATTGTTGATGATGCGTCCGCCTTGGGGTGTCTGTCGCCGCATCAGCGCAAAGGCGGCGCGCGCGCACAAGAAGGCGCCATTTAGATTGACGTCGATGATCGCACGCCAGTCGTCCGGCGTGATTTCGTCGATTGTGGCGCTGGTCAGCCCGAGACCTGCATTGTTGAACAACAGGTCCAGGCGTCCGCACTTTGCTTCGATGTGCTGAAAGAGCTGCGCGACCCCAGCATCATCGGCGACATCGCAGGGATTAACAATTGGCCGTGGCGACTTCGGGCCTCCGGATACCAGCATGCTGGCGACGTCTTCCAGCGGTGCTTTGCGCCGGCCGACGAGAACGGTGCGCCAGCCTGCCTCATGCAGCGCTTGTGCGGCGGCGCGACCAATGCCTGTTCCGGCCCCGGTGATCAGTGCGGTTTTTGGCGTCTCGTTGGCGTCGGTCATGGAATTCCCGCTGGACGGTGTGTTGCCGCGTTCCCAACGTGGGATCAGTTGTCAGCGTCGATGGATGCGTCGGTGCGCGTCAACGAGGACTTGCGCGTTGGTAACGGTGGTATTTCACTGGGTGGCGGCTGGATGACTAACCGGCCCGAGTCAAAATCACTGAGATCGATGGTTGGGCCGAGATTGTTGCGGGCGGTCTCACAGGTCCATTCCTCGCCCCACTGCTTGGCGGCGCTCAGAAACATCCGTCGCCCGGCCCGGAACTGGGTTGACCGTCTCAAGCGACGCGTCGTTGCACGTTTGAGCTGAATTTCGTTGCATGCCCGCGTGGCTTCGAATGCATAACCGGCATCCTCGAGCGTCGGAATGAGATCGTTGGCTGCGGCCGGTCCTGGAGCCAGCCACAGTGACAATGCGCACAATGCCGGAATGCGGAGCAATGCACTTCTGAGATCGGGGCTGTATGACTGCGGCACAACTCAACTTTCGGTGTCGACAAAAAGAAGACAAGGCACGACATATGGCAGTGCAAAACGATCCATCATTCCCGCGTCCTCGCCGGGTCCGCGCGATGACGAGCAAGGACCGTACCGCTCGCGGTTGGCGTGGCGCAATGACGTCCGTGCGTCGTTCGAGGAACCTGTCGCCGGTATGACGCATCTGTGTCTCGGTGGGCTGGATGCGACGCGTGCTGGCCGAGCCGTGGCATGGCGTTGTGCTGACGCCTATTATCGGCGAACTCGAAGGTTGCGGTCTCGGGGCGTATCTGCGTATATCCGCGCGTGCACTGGACGCTTCGCGTCAGTGTGTCCAAACCGCTGCCCGAGGCCGGGCGCTGCTATTGCGGCGCCACAAAGACCGCACACTGCTGCGGCGCCGCAGGGCGCGAACGAAAATGAGAAGGTTTTGACATGTACGCGGTCATCAAGACCGGTGGCAAACAGTATCGTGTTGCCGCTGACGACGTTCTTAAAATCGAAAAAGTGTCCGGCGAAGTTGGCGAGGTGATTTCCTTCGGCGACGTGCTGATGGTGGGTGGTGATAGCCCGACCGTCGGGACGCCGATGGTTGACGGCGCGAGCGTCGCTGCCGAGGTGCTCGATCAGGGCCGGGCGCGGAAGATCATCGTGTTCAAGAAAAAGCGGCGGCAGAACTATCGTCGCAAGAAGGGGCATCGTCAGGAACAGACGACGATCCGGATCACCGATATATCGATGGGTGGAAAATCTCTGGCTTCGGGTTCGGTGTCGGCAGGTAGTGCCAAGCCAGCGCCGAAAGACAGTGCGGATCTGCCGAAGCTTTTTGATGCGCCGGATGGGCCCGCAGATGATCTGACGAAGATCAGTGGCGTTGGCCCGGTGATCGTTGAAAAGCTCAATAAGATGGGCATCACGCAGTTTTCGCAGGTCGCCGGACTGAGCGACGATGAAATTGAAACAATCGATGGCGCGTTGAATTTCAAAGGCCGCATCGCGCGTGAAGATTGGATCGGTCAGGCCAAAGAGCTCACAAACGGCGACGACGCCTGAATTTGAGCAGTGGCAAAGAACGAAACGCGCCGCAGAATGGCAGCGCTTGTAACGAGAGGGTTTTGAGATGGCACATAAAAAAGCTGGCGGCTCATCACGCAATGGTCGCGACAGTGCTGGCCGACGCCTTGGCGTGAAGAAATTCGGTGGCGAAGTTGTCGTCCCGGGAAACATCATCGTGCGACAGCGCGGCACGAAGTGGCACCCTGGTGCTGGCGTTGGCATCGGCAAGGATCACACGATCTTTGCGTTGATTGACGGACAAGTACAGTTTGCGCGCAAAGGCAACGGGCGGACATATGTGTCCGTTCTCGAGGCCGGTGAGTTCGCTGAGTTTCAGAAAGCGAAGCAGGCTGCGAAAGCTGACGCGTGAGACGATTTGCGGCCGCCGGTCGGTTCGGAAAAGAGTTCGGGGGAGGCGGGAAACCGGCCTCCCCCTTTTTTTATCATGAAGCTCGCAGACACCCTTTCAACTGATCGCCTTCTGCTCAGGCCCGCCGTGACGGGGGACCGTGCTGCGATTGTCGCATTGCTCAGTGACTTCGAGGTTGTGCGGATGACAGCTTCGGTACCGTATCCTTATCGCGATGAACACGCAGATCGCTGGATTGGCGAGACAGTCGATAGGTCACGTGACAATGGTGCACGCGCCATCATCTGTAACGGAACCCTTGTGGGCGTTATCGGCTTTGCTCCGTCATCGTCGGCGATTGCCGAGATCGGATACTGGCTTGGACGGGCATATTGGGGCCGAGGCATCATGAGTGAGGCAGGCAAGGCGATGATCGATGACGTGTTTCTTTACAACGATCTGGCTGAGATTCGCGCGACCACCTTTGTCGACAATCCTGCATCCGGTCGCGTGTTGTCAAAATTGGGCTTTGCTGAAACCGATCGAGGCTTCGGCACATCTCTAGCGCGGGGGGATGATCGCATTCCGGAGGTGCGCATGCGTCTCATGCGGGAGACAGTCTCGGCATTAGAGGGAGATAAAACCCGCCACCGTTCAGGTGCCGCATGAAGTTCCTTGATCAAGCCAAAGTACATGTTCGCTCCGGAAATGGTGGGGCCGGAGCTGTTTCGTTCCGCAGGGAGAAGTTTGTGGAGTTCGGGGGGCCGGACGGCGGCGATGGTGGGCGTGGCGGCGATGTGTTGATCGAGTGTGTCGCCAACCTCAACACGCTTATCGACTTTCGCTATCAGCAACACTTCAAGGCAACGACCGGCACCCATGGCATGGGGCGGAACCGGACAGGGGGGCGCGGTGATGACGTGACGCTGAAGGTCCCGCCTGGCACGCAGATTTTCGCGGAAGACAATGAGACGCTGATTGCCGATCTGACGGAGCCTGGCGATCGCGTCGTCCTGCTGCAGGGTGGTAACGGCGGCTTTGGCAACGCACGCTTCAAATCGTCGACCAATCAGGCGCCCCGTCGCGCCAATCCGGGCGAGCCCGGTGAGGAACTCTCGATCTGGCTGCGGCTCAAGTTAATTGCCGATGCGGGGCTTGTCGGGTTGCCGAATGCCGGGAAATCGACATTCCTCTCTCGCGTCACGGCGGCAAAGCCAAAGATCGCGGACTATCCCTTTACGACGCTGCATCCCAATCTCGGGGTCGTGCAAGTCAGCGGGCGTGATTTTGTCCTCGCCGATATTCCCGGACTGATTGAGGGTGCACACGAGGGCGCCGGGATTGGCGATCGGTTCCTCGGTCATGTGGAGCGATGCGGGGTTTTGCTCCATCTTGTTTCTGCTTTGGAAGACGACCCGGTTGCGGCGTACGAAACTGTGCGCGGTGAAATCGCCGCCTATGGTGGTGGTCTGGACGGAAAGACGGAAATCGTCGCGCTTTCGCAATCTGATGTGATGGACGATGATGTGGCAGCGGATAAAATAGCTGCCCTTGGAAGTGCGTGTGGCG
>JBCBXF010000248.1:0-4319 GCA_039816705.1 Pseudomonadota bacterium
AGCGGATCGAGATCATTCGTGATCTGCGTTTGGGCGCGTTCGATGTTCTGATCGGAATTAACCTCCTCCGCGAAGGCCTGGACATTCCTGAGTGTGCGCTCGTCGCGATCCTCGATGCCGACAAGGAAGGATTTTTGCGCTCGGAGACGTCACTCGTACAGACGATTGGACGGGCGGCGCGGAACGTGGATGGTCGCGTGCTGCTTTACGCCGATCAGATGACAGGCTCGCTGGAACGCGCGATCGCGGAGACGGAGCGGCGTCGCGAAAAGCAGATGGCGTGGAATGAGGCGAACGGTATCACGCCGGAAAGCGTCAAGAAGCAGATCGGCGACATCATGGAGTCGATCTACGAAGGCGACCATGTGACTGTCGACAGTGGCGTTGCGGGCGGCAAGGCGGGCAAGCGCGGGAAAGGAAAAGGCGCCACGATCGGGCACAATCTTGAGGCGGTGATTGCCGATGTTGAGAAACGCATGCGTGACGCCGCAGCCGATCTCGAGTTCGAAGAGGCGGCCCGACTGCGCGACGAACTGCAACGCCTCAAGGCGACGGAACTTGCCGTGATGAACGATCCGATGGCGCGGCAGTTTGATGTGGAACAGAAGGCTGGCGCGTACGGAGAGAAAATACGTGGGCCGCACAAGCCGACGCTGGATGAGATGGGCCCGCATGCGACTCTCGCAGTCCCAGTCCCCGGCACCGCACCAACCAAACGTCCCCAATCCCGCTCTACCATGGGCCGACCCGGTCAGGATGCCCGCGCGAAGTATCGCAAGGGCAAGAAGAAGGGCGGGCCCGGGCGCGGGGCTTGAGAATGTAACTTCGCGACGTGGGCCGCTGCGCGTGGCATAGTGCGTCCCGACCGGTTTGTAGGGAGTGAAATTATGCTCGACATCGTAGCGATGGGGGCGGCGTTGGCGGCGTCGGATAACCCAACGAAGATCCTTAGCGATCTTGATGACGACGATCTTGCCGACATCGTTGAGGACAGTGAGAGCGATAAGGCGCGCGCTCTGGCGCAAGCCGAGATCGACCGCCGGAAATCGGCACCGCGGGGGGCGATGCTCTCCGGTGGCACCATCGTCTGGCTGATCGTGCTGGTGCTTTTGGTCGGTTCAATCGCGCTAGTGGTCATGCGCTAGATCGCTCGCGGACCTGGAACTGCCTCCTGTCTTCTCGCGAAACCGTGAACGGGCCTTCGTTTTCCGTGTGACCCGCATCACACGCCGTCACGGCGCGCTGCCGTACCTCTTTGCTCATCGCACAACACAAATGCCTTGAGAGAGAGACCATGGCCCGCGCAGCACATCGCAAAGCTTCACCCGCCCCCGTTAAAATCACGCTCTATCGCTGGGCGGGACAATTCGGCCCGTTCAAAGTGAAGATCCCCTGCGGCGAATGTGCGCTGACAGCGGATATCATCAAGGACACGGTTGCGAATGAATTGGCTGGCGTTCCCGTCGAAGTCGAGACGCTGGACTGGCTGTCGAATTGGTGGAAACCGATCCTTAAGGGTGGTTGGCACGCGCCGATCGTGATGGTCGAGGACAAGATCATCGGCCAGGGGCACGCGCTCAATCGCGGTGTTCTCGCCGAGGCTGTGATTGAGGCCTTCACCGCGCGGCACGCTGTGCGCGGCACGCATGTCTTTGGCAAGGATGGCTGTCCGCATTGCGTCCGGGCTAAGGAGCGCCTCGATGCCAGTGGCATTCCTTACACCTACCATGATGTCGTGCGCAGTCCAGGTGCGCTCTATCAGATGATCAATCGTGTGAAACCGCTCATTGGAGCGAAGACGCCGATCACCGTGCCGCAGATCTGGATGGACGGACGGTATGTTGGTGGCGCCGACGCGCTCGAGGCAGTCGTTGCCCCCGTTGCTGCCAGTGCTTCAGCTGCTGCACCGGCGGCAGAGCCCGCGCCTTCGCCTGAGATGGTGGCGGCCTGAGTGACGCCTGGCATGACCGAGAGGACTTTCGTGCTCTCGGTCGGCTCTCATTGCTCCACGTTCATTGGGTGATATTGCGCGCTTCAAGACCGTTCAGCTTCGGTTCACCTCAAAAAGTTCATGGTTCCGGCACATCGGGACCAGACTTTCGCCCGGCGGTTGTGTTTCGACCCCCCTGCGGAATTTTATCCCAATCGGGACTTAACAGCGCGCGGTGCAAGCGCGCGGAACTTTGAGGAGCTGATCATGTCGCTCACGTTTCCAACTTTCTCGCGCCGGGTGGCGCTTGGCATTGCTGCACCAGCGCTCGCGTTCGGTTTGAGTGCTGCAACGCCGGTTTCCGCTGCTGGAGTTGCCCTTGGTGCGGCGCCGCTCGGCACAGTGACCAACGATGTCTCCAGCAATGTCATCCAGGTGCAGCGCCGCGGGAGCCGCTTCCGGCGCAACCGTGTCCGCAATCGCCAGTTTCACAATCGCCGGGCCCATGCGTATCGCAGTCATCGACGCCGGGCCCGCCGTCGCAATCGCCGCAACCTCGCGATCGGACTGGGTGTCGGAATTCTCGGTGCTGCGATCCTCGCCGACCGTCACCGCAATCGTCACTACCGCGCTCCGGCACGGGCGTATCACGGACCGGCGACCTATCGTGCCGCCAAGCGCAAATGTGCACGGATCTACGGTGAGGATTACAGCTGGCGTTCGGACCTCGTTTACAATGCCTACGGCGAAGGGCGCGTGTGCAAGTTCGTCCGCCGCTTCGTCTACTAGACGCGCTGCTCTGCGGAGACCGTGGTCTCCGGCTGGACACATAACCGTCGCGCTTTCCCCCGGGCGCGGCGGTTTTTTATTGGGGATGCGAGGGAACGGGCGTACCTATTCAGCGTGAACGCTACGACGTGTTGGCGATGGTTTTGCGTAAGGGACGACGAAATGCTGCGAATGCTTTTTCTATCAGCGCTGATTGCGGGCGTCGTCGCCGTGTCGACATCGCTCGTGACACCGGCTGAGGCCGCGCGGTGTACCCGGGCACCATTGTCTGACATCGCCTTCGGCAAGGAAGAGACGATCAAGCAGGCGCTTTCCAAACTTGACGACTATGCCAAACGAATTGCCAAGGAGCGCGGATGGCCGTCGGATAACCTGGCACGCAGTCGTGAGACGTCGGAGTGCGAGGTGTTTCTCAACCTTGGACCGTTCGGTACGGAGTATAAATGCCTGGTCACAGCCACATACTGCGTGCGGTGAGGCATAAGCTGCACCGACGTTAAGACCTGACAGGCGTTACTGACTTCCGACGCCAACTTTGCGTTTGCCGGACTTGCGCCGGTTGGTCGCCTCTTTAAAACACTGTCGGATCGCACGACAACGGGCTGGGCCCGCATTGTGCCAGAGGCCGCCCTGCCAGTTTTTCATGATGCGGCAGATAGAATTTATGCTGCCGGTTGAGAACAACCCGCGATACACGCCGCGCTTGATGGCCCAGCAATCAGCTTCCGCCTCATCGAACGTATACTGGTGCGCGCATTCGTGAAGAAACACGAACTGCTGGAAGCTGCCGGGAAACTTTCTGAGAAGCTTGCGGTTCAGCCAGATCGTCCCGCGCGCTGCCATCCCGAGATCGGGAAGTTTATCGTTGAAGATGACCTTGCCGAAGCGGCAGGACACCGTGCGGCCACCAAGTTTGGCGGAGCCAGCCTTCGCCGTTGTGCCCCATGACGCCACCGAAAACGGTGGTTCAAGGAGAAAAAAGGCAGCAATTGCCACACTGAAACTCAGGGCCAGTCGGCGAAGTGCGCGGGTGCACAGCATCAGCAATTCTCACAGGCAAGCGTTGGCGATCGGTGCGCACGCGGAGACGCCTCCAACACGCGCCCCCTCACATTCCCGCATGATTGGGGCGCTGTAAAGTTGGCGAGCACAACTTTGAACAGCTCGTCTGACCGGGCGTTAACGCGTGTGTCGGCGGTCAACTCGCGGGCGGTGTGAGGCCTTGGAGGAACGGATTGTTCGCGCGCTCGGCGCCAATTGATGAGCCGGGACCATGTCCGCAGATGAACTGGGTTTCGTCGTCGAGCGGTAACAGCTTTGTGCGAATGGCTTCGATCAGCGCATCATGGTCGCCGTAGAGGAAGTCAGTTCGGCCGATTGAATTGTTGAAAAGCACATCACCGACGAGCGCAAACTTGATGGCGGCCATCACGAAGATGAGTGACCCTGGCGAATGTCCGGGACAGTGGAAAATCTCGAACGGCAGGTTGGCAATCGTGATCTTTCCGCCCTCCTCGAGCCAGTGGTCGGGGGTGACGTTGCGTGCGCCTGGAAGGCCGTATTCCCGCGCTGTCTGCACGAGGCTGTTAAGCAGAAACTC
>JBCBXF010000249.1:0-4317 GCA_039816705.1 Pseudomonadota bacterium
GACCTCCTACAAAAGCAGGCGCGCCTCCTCGATGGATGATGTCATCTTCTCCGGAACAGACCATCGACCGGCGCGCAATGCCGCGGAGGTCATGATCTCGCTCGACAACACGTCGCGCTCGGCCCCGGCAGAGTTTAACGAAAGCGATACGATCGAGATCACCCGCCGCATCGAGCGTGAGGCGGGCTCGGTCTATCGTGTGAACGGCAAGGAAGTGCGCGCCCGCGATGTGAAAGTGCTCTTCGAAGATGCCGCCACCGGCGCCCGCTCACATGCACTTGTGCGCCAGGGGCAGATCGGAGAGCTGATCACGGCGAAACCGGAAAAGCGCCGCCGCATTCTCGAGGATGCTGCGGGCATTGCGGGGCTACATACACGGCGCCACGAAGCCGAGATCAAGTTGCGTGCCGCCGATGGCAATCTTGAGCGCATGGACGATTTGCTCGGCCAGCTCAATGGCCAGATCAACGGGCTGAAAAGGCAAGCGCGCCAAGCCAAACGCTACAAGGAAATCGCCGGAGAAATACGCGAGGCGGAGGCAATATTGCTCCATCTCGGCTGGCGCGATGTGCAATCTGCAGTCACGGATATCGAGACCCGGCTTGATGGTGTTATTCGCATGCTGGCCACAGCGACCGAGGCAGAGTCGGCGGCCCAGCGCACACAGTTTGAGGCCAATCGCGCGCTTCAGCCGCTGAGAGATCGCGAGGCGGAACGCGCCGCCGCTCTCCAGCGCCTGAAAATCGAGAATGAAAACCTGTCACAGGAACATGAACGTGCCGCCGCGCGACAGGCAGAGCTCGCGAGCGTCGCCGAGCAATTGGTGAGTGACCTGACGCGGGAGACCGCGATGGTGACCGAGGCAGAAGCTGAAATCGCACGCCTGACCCGGGATCGTGACGCCCTTCTGGCAGGTGCGCGCGACGACGCAGCGGCAGAGGAAAAAGCTGGCATCGTGTGCGCGCAGGCTGACGAGCAGCTGAGTGCTGTCGACGCAGAACTTGCAACGCAACGTGCCGCACTGGCCGAAGCACTGGCAGAGCAAAAGGCGTATGCTGCGCGCGCCAGGGAGGCCGACGCGCGGCACGAGCGGTTGACCAGGGCGCGTGACGATCTTGTGCACCAGCGCGACGCGGCGAGCGCAGCCGCGCCTGAACTCGCGACGGCGGCAGCGCTGGCGACGGCGCTTGAGGACGAGGCAAATGCTTTGTCACATCTCGAGCGCGAGGCGGCTGATGCCGAGGCGAAATCGCAGCAGACAGGCGATGCCGAACGGCAAGCCCATGATGCCCGCAGCCAGAATCGCGAACATCTGAATACGCGCACCGCCGAACGAGACGCGCTGGTGCGCACACTCGGAGCCCCGCAGGATGACACGTCCCGGACAGCGGCGGACGCCGTGTCCGTCACCCCCGGCTATGAAGCAGCACTGGCTGCAGCTCTCGGCGATGATCTCGACGCGACTGTCGCGACTGTGTTGTCGGAGGTTTTGGACGCGGAGACCTACTGGCGCGCTGATCTCGACGCGGCCCCCGGTTCGGAACTGCCGGCCGACGCGACTCCACTCGCAGATTTTGTAGAGGTCCCACCAGCGCTGGCCCGTCGTCTCTCGCAAGTCGGTCTTGTGGAGGAGAATATTGGCAGCGAATGCCAAAAATATCTCTCCACCGGTCAGAGGTTGGTCTCCGTCGAAGGGTCGCTCTGGCGTTGGGACGGGTATGTCATGCGGGCGGGGGCGCAGACACCCGCGGCTCGGCGTCTCGCGGCACGCAACCGGATCGATGAACTGGACCGCGAGATCGCGGAGGCAAAAGTAATGCTCGAGACCGCAGAGGCAGTATGTGAGCAGACGACGCGCCAGAACGCCCAGGCGCAGCAGGCGGACGCCAAATGCCGCAAGGCGCTTCGTGACGCCCGCCAGGCCCTCGCTGCACGGCGCAGCGAACTCGCCCGGCTTGAAAAGATTGGACAGCAGTCTCGGGAGCGTCTCGCAAAGGTCGCCGCGCAGCTCGAACGGCTGGTGATCGATTGCGAAGATGCGGCGCAGGCGGTGCAAAACATCCGTCACGCTGAGCCGGATGCATCAATGAGCATCGAGTTGGAAAATGTCGTCGGCGCCCTCATCACGCGCGTCGCAGCGGCTCGGGAAGCCGCTATCGAGAAACGGGCCGAGGCTGCTCGTACCAAGGCGACCCGAACGGATCGGGCCACGCAGATCGAGCTGCAAGCCGCAGATATTGCGCGCTGGAAAGAGCGACGTGAGAACGCCGTCGGCCATACGAAAGAGCTCAACGTCCGGGCAGAGAAAAATTCAGCAGACATTGAGGCGTTGCGCGCTGTCCCCGAAAAGATCGCGTCCCGCCAAGAGCGCTTGCGCGCTGAGATCACGCGGGCAGAGCAGGCGCGCAAGGACGCTGCAGACAAATTGACGCTGGCCGATACCGCGCTGCGGGAAGCCGAAGCGACGCTGCGCGCAGCGCAAGCTGCCGTGGCTGACGGGCGCGAAGAACGTGCCCGCATGGAGGCACAGCGCGACGCCGCCCGCGAGCGGATGGCAGAACACGGACGTCTGATCCGCGAAACACTCGAATGCACGCCCGACCAATGCCTGCAGCACGCCGGTGCCGTCGATCCCGACAACCTGCCTGAGCGCGAAAAACTCGCCCGCACGCTCGAGCGTCTGAAGGCCGACCGTGAACGGCTTGGTGGTGTTAATCTGCGCGCGGAAGAAGAGCTTGATGAAGTCACCGCGCAATTCGAGAGTATGGAGACGGAGCGCACCGACCTTGAAGAGGCGATTGCCAAGCTGCGCCAAGGGATCTCGCAGCTGAACCGGGAAGCGCGGCGTCGCCTGCTGGATGCCTTTGAGAAAGTCGACGGCCACTTTCAGCGCTTGTTCGCGACGCTCTTCAATGGCGGCGAGGCGCAGCTCAAGTTGGTCGACAGTGATGACCCGCTTGACGCGGGGCTCGAGATCGTTGCCCGTCCGCCCGGCAAGAAACCGAACACCCTGAGCCTGCTCTCAGGCGGCGAACAGGCCCTGACAGCAACTGCGCTCACCTTCGCTGTGTTCCTGACAAACCCGTCACCAATCTGCGTGCTTGATGAAGTTGACGCGCCGCTCGATGACGCCAACGTCGATCGCTACTGCAATCTGATGGAAGAGATGGCGCGCTCGACAGACACGCGGTTTCTCGTCATTACCCACCACCCGAACACCATGGCGCGGATGGCGCGCCTGTTCGGCGTCACGATGATGGAAAAGGGCATCAGTCAGCTCGTCTCCGTCGATCTTCAGACTGCCGAGCAAATCCGCGACGCCGCATCAACGGCATAGCTGGCGTCACGTAAGAGTTATTCTCCGCGACCGCTCAGTGCAGCGCCGATCCATCGTCTGCAATGAACGCAACGCGCACCATGTTTGTGGCCCCAGGCGTACCGAGCGGAACGCCGGCTGTGACGATCACTCGGTCGCCGGGCTGCGCGAAGCCTTCATCATATGCAATGCGACAGGCCTTGCTGACCATCTGGTCGAGATCGTGCGCGTCTTCCGTCAGGACACAATGCAGGCCCCAGACAGCACTGAGCCGACGGCTGGTCTCGCGATTGGGCGTGAGCGTGATGATTGGCTGTTGCGGACGCTCGCGCGCCACGCGCATACCTGTTGAGCCCGTGGAGGTGTAACAGATGATCGCCGCCAGTCGCAGTGTGTCGGACACGCTCTTCGCCGCTGCCGCAATCGCATCTGCGCCCGTTGCCTCCGGTGCCGTCTCAAGCGAGTGGATGATCCGGTCGTAGGCCGGGTCGCTCTCTACCTCGCAGGCGACCTTGTTCATCATCGCCACCGCTTCGAGCGGGTATTGCCCGACGGCAGACTCCGCGCTCAACATAATTGCGTCCGCTCCCTCGAACACGGCGGTTGCGACGTCGGAGACTTCCGCGCGCGTCGGCACGGGCGCGGAGATCATCGATTCAAGCATTTGCGTTGCAATCACGACCGGCTTACCCGCAGCCCGCGCGGCTCGCGTCATTTTTTTCTGCAACCCGGGCACTTGCTCGACAGGCAGTTCCACGCCCAGATCACCACGCGCCACCATGATGGCGTCCGCGATCTCCACAATCGCCTCGAGTTCGGTCACGGCAGAGGGCTTTTCGATCTTGACCATTGTTGCCGCCCGTCCACGCAAAAGCTTGCGCGCCTCGGCGACATCGTCGGCCCTCTGCACGAATGAAAGCGCCATCCAGTCAACGCCAGTTTCCGCCGCCGCTTCAAGGTCCGCGCGGTCTTTCTCGGACAGCGCCCCAACCGGCACGAGC
>JBCBXF010000024.1:0-21794 GCA_039816705.1 Pseudomonadota bacterium
GATGGCGACTGGGCCGTTCTGCGTCGCACGGGTGCAACGATTTTCGGCGCGGACGGCAAGGTTGTGGAACGCCAAACCACGCTGTCGTCGGGTTCCGCTCACATGGCGGACAAGGGCAATCACCGCCACTTCATGCTCAAGGAGATCTACGAGCAGCCCGAGGTGATCAGCCATACCCTGTCGCACTACGCCGATTTCGCGAAGGGCGAGGTCCGCGATCTTGGGCTCGATTTTTCGAACATTTCGCGCGTCACGATCTCGGCCTGCGGCACGGCCTACTACGCCGGCATGGTCGCGAAGTACTGGTTCGAACGCCATGCGCGGCTTCCAGTCGATGTCGATGTTGCCTCCGAAATGCGCTACCGCGAGGCCCCGATGGAAGAAGGCGGGCTGACGATCCTGGTGTCACAATCAGGCGAGACCGCCGATACCCTCGCCGCACTGCGCTACGCCAAGGCGTGCGGGCAGAAGATCGCGTCGATCGTCAATGTGCGGGAATCGACGATTGCCCGCGAGAGCGACATGATCATGCCGATCTTGGCAGGACCGGAAATCGGCGTCGCATCCACCAAGGCATTCACCTGCCAGCTTGCTGTCCTCGCCGCCCTCGCAATCGCCGCCGGCAAGCAACGTGGGCACATAAGCCCGGAAAGTGAGCGGGAGCTCGTCGAGGCGCTTGCCGAAGTGCCGCGTCACATCACACACATTTTGCGTGATGAGCGGCCATACGAAGCCTTGGCCCAGGAACTCTCGAAAGCCCGCGATGTGCTCTATCTCGGCCGCGGGATCAGCTATCCGCTTGCCCTCGAAGGTGCGCTGAAGCTGAAGGAAATCTCATACATCCACGCGGAGGGATATGCAGCCGGTGAGCTTAAGCACGGGCCTATTGCGCTGATTGACGAGAATGTGCCGGTGATTGTCGTCGCACCCGATGATGAGCTCTTCGACAAAACCGTCTCGAACATGCAGGAAGTTTCGGCCCGCGGCGGCCGGATCATCTTCATTTCAGAAACCGATCCGGCGAAAGCAGGGTGCCCTCTCGAAGTCGCGCTGCAGGTTCCAGACTGCCATCCGTTCGCAGGCCCGTTGGTTCACGCCCTGCCCATCCAGCTGATCGCCTATCATACCGCTGTGTTCATGGGCACCGACGTGGATCAGCCGCGCAACCTTGCGAAGTCAGTCACGGTCGAGTGAACCGTGTTTCGCCGTGCACGATCGACAATGGGTTGCGCACATCCGGTACACGCGCCGCTGTCTTCGATTTGCCGGATTTTTGCAGTTGTCGTAGCATCCCGGAACGCTCTGTTTTTTCAGGTGATTCGCAATGATCTGGCGTCCCTCAGCTCCCAAGAGATCCGGTGCCCGACCTTCCGGCATCTCGTCGGCTCCACGTGCCGCGACCGCTGCGGCCATCATCTGCGTATGCGTCGGCTCCGCGACATCGGCGGCGGCTGAGGATTTCGCTGCCGTGCGCCTCCTGGCTGACGCCGGTAAGCATCGCGAGGTCATCTCAGCGGTCTCGGCAAAACTGTCGTCCGGAAGCCTGAACCCGGAAGCAACGGCGCGCGGATTTTTGCTCCGCGGCTCATCTTACAGCAAGTCGGGCAAACACCCGCAGGCTATTGCCGATTTGACCAACGCGCTCTGGCTGACCGGCCTCAGCGGTGAAGAGCGCAGTGAAGCACTGCTGGCCCGCGCCGCGTCCTTCAAGGCGAGCGGTTATGCCAAAAGGGCCGCCCTCGACCTCAAGCGTTCGAAGGCGGCAGCGACGAAGCCAAAATCAGAGAACACGCAGGTGGCAGCGGCGCGCGCACCATCAGCCTCTGGCGGCAGTTGGCAAACCGCGACCGCACAGCAGCCGACGGTCGCAAGCGGCTTTGCGACCACGACATCGACGTCAAGCGGCACTGGGGCAACGCCGGCAACACCCACCACGGCCAACGGCACTGCGAGTTCTGGTGGCATAGGTGGTTTCTTTGGTGGCCTGTTCGGCGGCAGCGCAACGTCTGGCGCATCGCAGACCGCTTCTTCTGCGCTCACGCGCGACGGAGCCAACCTACCTGCGACGCCAGCCGTGACAAGCACGGCCGCGGCCCCGCGCGTTGCGCGGTCTGCAACGCCAGCGTCGGCATCACCAAGTACGGCAATTTCAAGCTGGTCTTCGAGCGTTGCGACGCAAGCGCCCGCCCGAGCGCCGGCCAAAAAAGAGTCAAAACGTCAGCAGGTTGCCGCTCTCAACTGGTCGAACACGACAGCGCGCGCGACGCCTGCCAAGAAGACCACAGCACCAAGAGCCACCGCCAAGCGGGAGACCAGAAAAGCAAAACTTACATCAAAGGGGCGCTTCAACGTGCAGATCGCAACGGTGCGCGACAAGGCGATGGCCGAGCAGATCCGCACGCAGATCATCGGTCAGGCGGCGCGTGAGCTTGGCCAGCTTCAACCCCGGGTCGACACAGCCGTCCTTGGCAATATGGGCACGTTCTATCGCGTACGGGTCGATGGTCTCGCGAGCATTCCAGCTTCGAAGCGGCTTTGCGACGCCTTGATCCGCAGAGGCCATGATTGCTTCCTCATCCGCTGATCGTAGCCAGTCGCGGTCCATGCATTACGGTTGCAGGCAATGCAGCCCGGATGCACGAGACAATCGCGACCCGCGCATGACGGACACTGACCGACGATGAAAAAACCGTCCCGTTCGCGCAAAGCGAAGAAAGCTTCCCGGTCAGAGCCGGGCGTCTCACCGGCCCTCTCAAGTCTCACAAAGCGGCGCAGAAGTCCCCGTCTCGGCACACGCTTTCGCAATTATCTCCTCACCGGCCTTATCATCGTCGGGCCGGTCGGGATCACGCTTTACATCGGCTGGTGGTTTATCAATTGGGTCGACAGCTGGGTAAAGCCGTTCGTCCCCGACACGTACAATCCGGAGACATATCTTCCCTTTTCGCTTCCGGGTTTTGGGCTGTTGCTGGCCATAACCGGGCTCGCTCTGATCGGCGCATTGGCGGCAAACCTGCTTGGCCGCACCGTCATCAGCTATGGGGAGCTTTTCCTTGGACGCATGCCGGTTGTGCGCAATCTTTACAGCGCGCTGAAACAGATCTTCGAGACGGTGCTCTCCCAAAGTAGCACCAGCTTCCAGGATGTCGGGATCATTGAGTATCCCCGCCCAGGACTCTACGCGATCGTCTTCATCTCGACGGAGACCAAGGGCGAGATCGCTGCCAAGGGCCGGGAGCGCGAGGAGGAATATCTGAGTGTGTTCCTGCCCACGACGCCGAACCCGACGTCAGGATTCCTACTGTTCGTTCCGAAGCAGGACGTGACCATCCTCGACATGTCGGTCGAGGAAGCCGCGAAGATGGTGATCTCTGCCGGCCTCGTGGTTCCCGAGTACCAATCGAAGCTCGAAGCGCTTGCGCGCGACGCCGAGGCACCCGACATAAAAGACGAGGCGCGACCAACGCCAACACGGGATGCGGCGGAATAACGATCGGCGTCTTACGCCGTTGGTTCCTTATCTGACGGCACGAGCGTTACGTCATTCAACACATCAAGTAGCGGCGTCAGTCCGTCCTTGTCGGTCAGCTTGAACAGTTCGATGTCAGACTGGGCTCCCGGGCTCCAACCATTGAATTCAAGCGTTTTCTGCGCCTTCGAGAATAGGCCGTGGTTGCGTTCGGCAACCATGCTGTCGATCTGCTCGCGCCGCTCCCCCTCGAGCTGTTGCTTTTCCGCTGCGATTTTCCGGATGTTGCTGAGGTCGGTAATGCTGTCGCCGCGCTCCTCGGCGCGGAGAGACAAATACTCGTGCTTGGTGGGCCAGCGCACAAAGCCGAGATCGCCAAGCACACCGGCCAGATGGTTAAGCGCTAGCGCACGCTCCTTCTCGCTTGTGCTCGCCGAGTACAGGTTCGGGATTACGAGCCACGTCGCGTTGCGACGACGCTGGGTGCGGCGAAACCATCCACTTGGCGCATCGCTCCAGGGCGCTTCCTTGATATCGTCCCCCACGATCGAACCGATCTCGTTGCGGAAGAGCAGACGCACATCGTGATTGATGAAGTGGCGGCGAATCCAGTTGATATCCGCATTGTCATCTCCAGGAATGTTCTGCGCTGCGGTCATCACCGCATCCCGGATCTGACGCCGCGCATCGCCGGTTAAACGGTCAGGTATCCGCATCGGAGGATTGAGAGCCGTAAGCACGAAGAGCCCGATGTCGACGCCGAGCGTCGCCAGCAGCGCAATAAGGTCTCGACCCGTAAACGATGCTCCGCCGTGTTCGTCGCTTGGGGACGAAGAAAACCCGCTGAAGACATACCGCACACCGCCCGCAACGCCGCTGCCAATGCTTTCCCACATGCCCTTCACGGCATTCGCAACTCCGGCAGGCCCTTCATTGAAGGCCGCATTGCGCAGCGCGAGCACAGCGGGTTGACCGGCTTGATCGGCCGCAAGACGGAGCCTTTGTGCAAGTGTTGGATCGTAGCAAGAGAACCCGGATTCCCCAGGCGCCACGGAGACGCTGTCCGCCAGCGCGTTCATTTCGGCAGAAACGGTTTTGCCAAATTCGTTCGACCGGTCAGCGATGCTGCGCGCCCGAGTCCGGATATTCTGAGCCATCTGCTCGAAGGACTGCTGGCGATCTGCAACATTTTCTCCCTCGAGTCGTGTGGCGCTGCGACGGAGTTGATTGACGTCCGCCTGCACCGGTCCAACCCATGATGTCGTGACGTTGTCGCGCAGCGTCGTGATTGCATCCCGCACGCCAACGCGCGCGTTGTAGAGCGGGCCGCGCCCTGCCCCCGAACGGATACCGCAGCTGCCCCCGCTGGTTTCCTCACGCGCCATCTGGGTCTCAGACCAACTCGCCACGCTGTCGATCTGCACCCGCACCGCATCAAGCCGCGCGGCAATCGACCCGGCGGCGTTGCGCGCATCCTCTTGCAATCCTGCCAGTGATGTGCGCGTCGCCTCTTCGCCCGCAATAAGGCTCCACCAGAAGCCGTAACCGAAACCGACCGACCAAAGCGCGAGAAATGTATAGAGCAGTCCGGTCGCAAAGCGGTGCGTCCGCAGTCGGCCCTTCCCGAATGTCTCGCGCAGCGCCAGCCACATCAGGAATGTGAGCGCGACCGTGATTGCAATCACCAGCCATTCGTTGGAAACCGCCAGCCCGGCCGGCCCGCGACTGACGTTCGAGGTTTGCGACACGCCGACGATGAAGTCATTCATGCCGGACCACGTCGCGAACCCGGAGAGCCCAAGCAACATCAGCGCCGCAAACCCGATCAACCGATTGCGTCCGAAGACGGCATCGCTGACATCGCCGAGCGGGTCGCTTTTGCCTGTGCGGCTGTCTCTTTGGGCCATGGTCATCCCCCCCGGACGCGAATTCTCACTTCGTGATACAACAATCGCATCCGGACGTCAGGCGTTCCACTGACTTGGAGCGACGGGCGCATATTCAAGGCGACATGTGAGCGGAGGGCAACGATGAGCGCCGTTGCAAAAGACAAAACAACGACCGGCCGCTGCCTGTGTGGCGCGATCAGCTTCCAATTCACCGGGCCGCCGAGCGGCGTCGATTACTGTCACTGCGATAGTTGTCGCCGCAACTGCTCCGCTCCGTTGACCGCGTTCATCGAGGTGCCGAGGGACAATTTTAGCTTCTCAGGCGACACGCCCAAGATTTACGAATCGTCGCCCGGCATTCGCCGTTTGTTCTGCGGTGCGTGTGGATCGCCGCTCGCCTACGATGCAGACTGGGACAAGACTGACATCCATCTCTACGTCGCCAGTCTCGACGATCCCGATGCGTTTCCGCCAAGTGCCCACGTGTTCTCGAACGAGCAGCTCTCATGGTTCGAGGTTGCAGACGAGCTTCCGCGCTATGCCGGCAGCATGATAGACGAGCAACCGATCCGTCATGGCGCACGCGAAATCCCTGACGCGAGTGCGCCAGACACGGCCTGAGCAAAACAGCCGCCGCTCTCAACACCTGGGAACCAATTGTCATGACACCCAATTCGCGCGTCACCATCGGCGGTGACCTCGGCGACAAGGCCGTCAGCTTCTCAAATGCTGATCCTATCGCGGTGTTCGCCGGCCCGTGCCAGATGGAGAGCCGCGAACACGCACTTGAGTTGGCAATGCAGCTGAAGGATATGTCGCTGCGCCTCGGCATCGGGCTCGTCTATAAATCGTCTTTCGATAAGGCGAACCGCACGAGCCTATCAGGGGCGCGTGGACTGGGGCTGGAAGGTGCGCTCGATGTGTTTGCCGAGATCCGTGAAACCGTCGGGTTGCCGGTTGTCACTGACGTGCACGAGCCAGATCAATGCGCGCGGCTCGGTAACGTCATCGACGTGCTTCAGATCCCGGCGTTTCTCTGCCGCCAGACGGATCTGCTCATTGCCGCGGCCCGCACCGGCAAACCGGTCAAGATTAAGAAGGGGCAGTTCCTCGCGCCGTGGGACATGCGCAACGCAGTGGCCAAGGTCACGGAAAGTGGCAACGCGAACGTGCTGCTCACCGAGCGCGGTGCGAGCTTTGGCTACAACACGCTGGTGACAGATATGCGCGCGTTGCCCATCATGGCCGAGACAGGCTGTCCAATCATCTTTGACGCCACCCACTCCGTGCAGCAGCCGGGCGGGCAGGGCACGTCGAGTGGCGGTGATCGTCGTTTCGTGCCGGTCCTTGCACGCGCCGCCGTTGCGGTCGGCGTTGCAGGGCTGTTCATAGAAACCCACGACGACCCGGATAACGCGCCAAGCGATGGCCCCAATATGGTTCCGCTTGATCAGTTCGAAGCGCTCCTCGCCGAACTGATGGCCATCGATGCAACGGTGAAAGGCGCAGCGAAAGCGGCGGAATAAAATCGTTCGCGCGTATCCCCAGGCAAGAAGAGACAGACATGGCCAAGGTCAATTCCAATCATGGTGCCCGCACAAAAGCGGTCCATGCCGGCGATACGCCTGATCCAGTTACGCGCGCATCGTCACCGGCGATCCAGATGTCCTCGACGTTCGTGCTTGATGAACTCGCCGGCTTCTCAGCGCACGATTTGAATGTCGCGGAAGAAAAATATCTTTATGCGCGTTGGGGCAACCCGACGGCTGCACAGCTCGAGACCAAGCTTGCAGCGATGGAAGGCGGCGAGGCAGCGCTCGCCTTGGCAAGTGGCATGGCGGCCTCGGCTGCCGTGCTCCTGAGCGTTTTGAGCGCCGGCGATCATCTCGTCATTTCCGATACAAACTACGCTGGCACGGCGGAGCTCGCGCGGGAAACTCTGCCGCGTTTCGGGATCGAGGTGACCCCCGTCGATACCTCCGACCCGGACAACATCGCTGATGCGATGCGCACAACGACAAAACTCGTATGGATCGAGACACCGGCGAACCCAATTATGCGTCTGACCGATATCGCAGCGGCGGCGCAGATCGCACACGATGCAGGCGCACGGCTGGCGGTGGATTCCACGTTCGCCACCCCGATCGCGACCCAGCCGCTGGCGCTCGGTGCGGACTACGTGGTTCACTCGCTGACAAAATACTTCTGCGGCCACGGTGATGCGCTCGGCGGTGCTGTCATCGGATCGCAGGAACTGATCTCTGAACTTCGTGCCGAGGCGGCGATCCATCATGGCGGAGTTATTTCTCCCTTTAACGCCTGGTTGATCATGCGCGGCGCGGGTACGCTTCCGGTTCGCATGGCCGCGCATGCCGAGAGCGCGCAGGCCATCGCCGAATGGCTCGAGCAACACCCCAAGGTCACGCGGATCAACTACCCCGGACTTGCAAGCCACCCACAGCACGACCTTGCAAAGCGCCAAATGGCGAACTTTTCCGGCATGTTGTCGTTCTGCGTCGACGATCATGAGCGCGTCAGGCGCAAGGCGACCACGGACCTCGCGGTCATCCATCATGCCGTGTCACTTGGTCATCATCGCTCGCTGATATGCTGGATCGGAACGGACGATATGATGGAGACGACCTTCCAGCACACGGGAGACCGGCTGGAGAGCTATCGCGCGCTTGCCCGTGACGGCGTCTTTCGCCTCTCCGTTGGCCTTGAGGACCCGGCTGACATTGTAGCGGATCTCGACGGGCTTCTCTCATGAACGCGCCAATTCCGATCCTCAGGTCGTTTGACGAGGCGAAGGCCAAAGAGTTCTATCTCGATTTCCTTGGGTTCGAGCTCGTCTTCGAGCATCGCTTTGATCCTGGAGCGCCGCTCTACTTCGGCGTGCGTCTTGGCGACTGCCGGCTCCACATCTCGGAGCATTTCGGCGACGGCACGCCGGGTGCGTTCGTCCGCATTCCGATGCCTGAGGCAGATCTGCGCGCCTACAACGCTGAGCTTCTTGCCAAAAAGTATCGCAATGCCCGTCCAGGTCTCAATGAAGCGCCATGGGGCTGGGATATGCCGGTCGCCGATCCGTTTTCCAACAAGCTCATCTTTACGACTGCTGACGCCTGAGGCCGCCATGCAACTCGACTTCCAAACACTCGATGTCTTCACCGAGGATCGCTTCGGCGGCAATCCCCTCGCTGTCGTGTTTGGCGGCGACGCGCTCGACACCGAGGCGATGCAAACGATCGCGCGGGAATTTAATCTCTCGGAGACTGTCTTTGTGCTCAATGCCGAGCAGGAGGTGCACCGCGCAAGACTCCGAATTTTTACTCCAAAGTCGGAGCTGCCGTTTGCAGGGCATCCAACCGTTGGCACCGCGTGTGCGCTCGCCACGCAGGATGCTGCAGAGATGGCAGATGCGCCGCGCGATCAGATGCTGGTTCTTGAGCTTGGTGTTGGACCAGTTCGCTGCGCGGTAACGCTGGATGAAGGCCGCGCTCCGTTTGCCATCTTCGATCTTGCAAAGCTGCCGCAAGAGCATGCCAACGTCCCCTCGATTGAAGCAATCGCAAGAGCGCACGGCCTCCAGCCGGACGACATCGGCTTTGAAGATCACGTGCCAAGCGGGTTCAACGCCGGCATTCCAAAAACGCTGGTCCCGGTGCGTGATCTCGCGACGATCCAGCGCGCACGCCTCGATCTCTCGGCATGGCTTGCCGCGTTCAACTCCAAGGTCACCGGCTCGACGTTCCTCTACACGCGCGAGTGCGAGCGCCACGATGCTGCGTTTCATGCCCGGATGTTTGCGCCAGATGCGGGCATCCTTGAGGATCCGGCGACCGGTTCTGCAGTCGCCGCCTTTGCTGGGGCGATCATGAAGTTCGATACGCCGACGCTCGGAACCCACGAATACCTGATCGAGCAGGGATATGAGATGGGACGGCCCAGCCTGATCCAGCTTTCGCTCGAAGTCGAACACGCGACGCTAACGAGCGCTCGCATCGGCGGCTACGCCGTGCCGGTGAGCAAGGGCACGCTCAATATTTGAACGCGCAGCAACGCTGCTTGCAGGATCGAAACAGCTCGCGTACTCATCGTGTCGAAGCCGTCACGTATTTTTCGAGACAACTTAGCCATGCGCGCAGCCGTTGACACGTCGTTTGAGCAAGGACCGCCACGTCTGGCGGCCGCTCGGCGTGCGCGCCTCGCACTTCTAGACCTTATCAGCCCCTGACCATCGGCGGCGCGCCAACGGTGTGCGGGTGTTCAGGGGAACCTTGATTTCGGGCTTCGGCGAGCCGCGGAATTGAATAAACATCCATGATAAGAGATCGCGACGCCACAGGATTGGCGCGCTGCAAAAAGAGCCTTCACCATGAGCACAGCTGACACACCGACGTCCGCCGCGAACGAGAACAACGCTCGCAATACCGACACCCTCTTCATCTTCGACACCACTCTGCGCGATGGCGAGCAGTCGCCGGGCGCATCCATGACGCACAATGAAAAGCTTGATGTTGCGGAACTGCTCGACGGGATGGGCGTGGACATCATCGAAGCAGGCTTTCCCATCGCCTCAAACGGTGACTTCGAAGCCGTCAAGGCAATCGCGGAGCGGACGAAAAATGCGGTCGTCGCAGGGCTGGCCCGCGCAATTCCCGGCGATATCGAGCGCTGTGGTGAAGCGATCAAACACGCCGCGCAGGGCCGCATCCACACGTTTGTCTCCACCTCGCCGATCCATCTGAAGTATCAGATGCAGAAGAGCGAAGACGAGGTTCTGGAGATTATTACGAAGACGGTCACCCAGGCTCGCAACCTGACGGATAACGTCGAATGGTCCGGTATGGACGCAACGCGCACCGGTATCGAATACCTCTGCCGGTGCGTGGAAGCAGCAATCAAGGCGGGCGCAACGACCATCAATATCCCGGATACCGTGGGCTACGCCACGCCGGAAGAGTATTGCGAGATGTTCGTCCAGCTCCGCGAGCGCGTGCCGGGCGCCGACGCGGTTATTTTCTCCACGCACTGCCACAACGATCTCGGCATGGCGGTCGCGAATTCGTTTGCAGGCGTTGCAGGCGGCGCGCGGCAGATCGAATGCACCATCAATGGCCTGGGCGAGCGGGCGGGCAACGCCGCACTTGAGGAAATCGTGATGGCGGTGCGCACGCGCAATGACGCCTTGCCGTATCACTGCAATGTCGAGCCGACGCACCTCGCGCGTATGTCCAAACTCGTCTCTGCGGTCACCTCATTCCCGATCCAGTATAACAAGGCGATCGTGGGCAAAAACGCGGTCGCGCACATGAAAGCGGCATCCACCAGGACGGCATGTTGAAGAACGCTGAAACCTTCGAGATCATGACGCCGGAGAGTATTGGTTTCCGTGAGACGTCACTCGTCATGGGAAAACACTCCGGGCGCCATGCCTTCCGGGAGAAGCTGAGCGAACTCGGCTACGATCTCGGCGAAAACGCGTTTCAGGATGCCTTCCAGCGCTTCAAGGATCTCGCCGACCGCAAAAAGCAGATCTACGACGAAGACATCGAGGCCCTGGTCGACAACGAGATGGCGACTGCCACGAGCCGTCTGAAGCTGGTCTCCCTCACCGTGATTGCTGGCACCGGCGGACCGCAAAGGCAATCGTCACGATGGAAGTGGACGGTGCACACCATACGCATGAAGCCACAGGTGATGGGCCAGTTGATGCAACCTTCAATGCGATCAAGGCGATCGTTCCGCACGAGGCGCGTCTGCCGCTCTATCAGGTAAGCGCCGTCACTGAGGGAACGGATGCGCAGGCAGAGGTTATGGTCCGCCTCGAAGCGGACGGCCAGACTGCCACGGGTCGCGCGGCCGACACCGATACGATGGTCTCATCAGCCCGCGCCTACGTCATCGCGCTCAATAAGCTGCAACAGAAGCAGGAGCGTCTGGCGGGTGGTGTTTCGCTGGTGGGCAGCTAAACGCCGTTTCTAATTCCGAGGCACAGATTCAGCCGGAGGTGTGACGTGAGCACCGCGCGTGACCTCCGGCTGTTAATCTGTGTTCAAACAGCCGCGCCCGATCGTTGTGCGAGATCGCTCGTTCTCGGCCTGCTTGCTCTAGGTTATTGAAAAGCGTACGCAATTCGTCGTTAACGCGATGCTCGTCCTCGTGATGTAAGCTCGCAATCAGGAATGGCAGTAACACGTGGCGCGGCATGTTTCTTGCGCCCAGCAGCTTTCACGCGTGTTGCAGTGCCGGTTTGCGTTAAAGGGACGACAGGCGATGTTGTCGGGTCTTGTCGGATCGTTTTCAGATCACATCGCAGTCGATCTTGGTACAGCAAACACGCTCGTGTTTGTGCCGGGCAAGGGCATCATCCTGGATGAGCCATCGGTCGTTGCTGTGCAGACGAAAAATGGTGCGCGCAACGTGCTTGCCGTTGGTGAGACCGCCAAGTCCATGCTCGGGCGCACCCCCGACAGCATCGAGACCATCCGTCCCCTGCGCGACGGCGTCATCGCCGACTTTATCGCCGCCGAAGAGATGCTGCGCCAGTTTATCTCCCGCGCAAAGTCGCGCCTGAAGGTGCGCCGCCCGCTCATTCTTGTCTGCGTGCCTGCCTCATCCACACCGGTTGAGCGCCGTGCGGTTTACGAATCTGCGCTGTCTGCCGGCGCGCGCAAGGCGTTCCTGATTGAGGAGCCGGTTGCCGCCGCTCTTGGTGCCGGGCTGCCGATCTATGAGCCGAAGGGCTCAATGGTCATCGATATCGGCGGCGGTACGACGGATATCGCGGTTCTCTCACTCGGAGGGGTGCTCGATGCCCATTCGATCCGCTGTGCTGGTTATGCAATGGACAGTGCGATCATCAAGTTCGTGCGCCGCAAACACAACCTCCTCATCGGCGAGCCCAATGCCGAGCGCATCAAAATCGAGGTGGGCGCCGCAGTCCACAAGGCGAACGGCAAACGGGTTGATGTTCACATTAAAGGCCGCGATTTGCGGCGCGGCCTCCCGACCGAGATTGTCCTTGGTCCGGGCGATATTGCCGAGGCGCTGGCCGAGCCGCTGGAGGAGATCGCCTACGGCATCCAGCGCACGCTCGAGCGGATGCCGCCGGAACTGGCATCCGATATTGTCGAGCGCGGTATTTGCCTGACCGGCGGCGGGTCGCTCCTCGACAAGATTGATCTTGAACTTTCTCGCAAGATCGGAGTTCGGATGATAATTCCCGAGGAGCCGCGCAACAGTGTGGTGCTCGGCTGCGGCCAGATCCTGAAAGACCTCGGGAAGTACAAGGACTTTTTGATCCGCCCATAACGGGCGGTCGTCAAATGGTGGGCCTGAAGCGCCTGTCAAACCGGTTTGTATTGCGTCATGAGAGTTCTCAAAGCTGATCCCTACGCCCGCAGCGGCCGCCGTGATGGTGGCGTCGATGCGCGTGCACCGGGCGGGGTGCTGCTCTTTGCCCTCATGTTTCTCTCCCTCTCACTCATCGTGTTGAGCCGGCTCAATCACACCACAGTCCAGGGCCTGCGCGCGCAACTCGTCGAGGCGATGCTTCCCACACTCGAGGTCGTCTCAGCCCCGGCAATCCGCTTACAGCAAGCGCGCCGCAAGATCGGCGCCTACATGAAAGTGCTCAGCGAGATCGATCGGTTGGAGGCGCAGAACGAGGAACTGCGACGTTGGGAGGCAAGAGCCCGTGAGTTGGAACGGGAGATCGAGCGCTACCGTGCGCTCGTCAATGCGAAGGATACGCAGTCGTTCAGCTTCGTGACCGGGCGTGTCGTGGCAGACGGGCGCGGTCCGTTCGCGCGGAGTGTCATCCTGAACATCGGGGCCGAGGCCGGTGTGACAAATGGCCGACCGGTGGTGAACAGTGATGGTCTCGTCGGACGTACGCTCAATGTCGGCGCCTCCGCCGCACGGGTCCTCCTCCTGACTGATCCAAACAGCCGTGTCCCGGTGGTCTTTGGCACGCAGAACGATCGTGGCGTCCTTGTCGGCACCAACACGGCGACGCTGGAAATCGCATTTGCCTTGCAGGCCGCACGCCCGAAAATAGGCGATGATGTGCGCACCTCCGGACATGGGGGGGTGTTTCCGCCGGGCCTCTCAGTCGGACGGGTGACTGCGGTCGCCCCACGCGTTGTCGTGACGCCACATGCCGACGATGACCGGATTGATTTTGTCTCCGTTCTTCTGTTTGAGCGTCCGCAACCGGGAGAATTCACCACGAAAGGTGATCCTGTTCTCGCTGCCGCGCGACGTCGCGCGCTGTCTGAAGGCAAGATTGGCGGCATGCCGTTGCCTGTGCGCCCGAGCCGCGTGGTGCAGAAGGACGCTGGGTCACGGCGTGCGGTCCGAAGGCGGCGGCCATGAAGATGATCTCCAAACGCGCGCGCCAGAAGCCGACGTGGAGCGATGCCACGTCTGAACGTGAGGTCCGTGCCTGGGGTGTCATCGTGCCGACACTGACAATCGCGGCACTCACACTCGTGATCACACTGCCCTGGGGTTTCGATCCACGCCTCGTCCACGTCCCACCGTTGCTCATCTTGGCTTTGGTCTTCTGCTGGACGGTCCGCCGCAGTCGGCTGGTGCCCGCCGTGCTCGTCTTCGGCGTCGGGATTGCGGTGGATGTCGTCACGGCGAGCCCCGTCGGGTTCTGGGCGTTCCTGTTTCTCGTCGGGTATGCGCTGGCAGCCCAGATCGCGCGCCTCATCGGCCCAAAACCATTGATCGGCGCTCTACTCGGTTTCCCACCCGTCTCGGTGTTCGTCGCGGGGCTCGGTTATGCGATCCAGTCGGGGTACTTCGCGCGCTTGGCACCGTTCGAGCCGTTGATGGCAAGTCTCAAAACCGCGTGGATTGTTTTCCCCATCATCCTGCTTGCTGTCGCTTTCGTTGATCGGCGTATGACCCACAAGGCCACACCGTCGGCGGGGGACGCTGTCTGATGCGTGACGGGCGCGAGGATGAAGCGCGCCTGCGCGCACGCTTTTCGCGTCGGCTTGTGCTCTTCGGCGGGGTGCAGGCCGGGTTGGTCGGCGTCCTCGCTCATCGCCTTCATGCGCTGCAGATTCTTGAGGGTGAAAACTATAAACTCCTCTCCGACAGCAACCGGATCAGCATGCTCCCGCTTGCCCCGACGCGCGGACGGATTTTCGATCGTGCCGGGCAGGTGCTGGCCGCCAATCGTGACGAACTCGTCGTGCAGATAATCCCCGATCGTGCGGGAGATGTGGGAGAGGTGCTGACCAGGCTTCAAACATTCCTGCCAATCGATGATCGTGAAATCGCCCGCGTGATTGACCGCGCTCGCCGCCAAAGTCGCATCCTTCCGATTGCGCTGGACGCCAAACTGGACTGGGAGACGCTGGCGCGGATCAACGTTGCCGCGCCCGCACTGCCGGGTGTCGAGACGGAAATTCGCAAGCGCCGGGTCTATGCGGGTGGCGAAGACCTTGGACATATCCTCGGCTATGTCGGCGCGATCGAAGAGTTTCGTGCGGGCCAGGATCCGGCGCTCCGTTTGCCGGGCATGAAGGAAGGAAAGTCCGGTGTTGAAGCCGGGCTAGAGACGACCTTGCGCGGAAAGGGTGGGCAGGTCCGTCATGAGGTGAACGCCCGCGGTCAGGTTGTGCGCCAGATTGCGCGTCGTGAGGCGACCGATGGCGCAGACGTGACACTCTCGATCAACAGCGCTTTGCAAGCCCGCGTCATGCGCCACGTTGCGCGCTACAAGCGCGCGTCAGCCGTCGTCATGGATGTGCACACGGGCGAAATCCTCGCGATGGCGTCCGCCCCGTCCTTCGATCCAGCCGAGATCGTGGACGGCGTCAGCGACAAAGCGTGGCATGCGATCGAGAGCAATCCCGCCAAACCGCTACTCAATCGTGCGGTGCAGGGCCAATACCCGCCGGGCTCGACGTTCAAGATGGTGACCGCACTTGCCGCGTTGGATGCCGGACTGATCACAACGAAGGAGCGCCTGCGCTGCTCCGGCAGTTATGAGGTGGCGAACCACAAGTTCGGATGCTGGAACCGAGGCGGGCACGGCCGCGTCAATCTCCATCGCGCATTGCGTGAGTCCTGTGATGTTTATTTCTATCGCATCGCTGAACGCGTCGGGATGGAAAAACTGGCCGAGACCGCGCGGCGCTTCGGTTTTGGAGAGATGCCGGAAAGCGGGCTTGCCGGAGAAAAACCCGGCATCGTCCCAAACCAGGCGTGGAAGCTCTTCACGTTCGAGCGCCCCTGGGTGCCGGGTGAGACCCTCCTCTCCGGTATCGGACAGGGTTATGTCCTCGCGACGCCGCTTCAACTCGCGGTCATGACGGCCCGCCTTGCGAGAGGACGCCTGGTCACGCCGACCATCCGCAAGATCGACCGTGAGACGCACCAACCCGCAGCACCCCTTGGCTATGATGAGACGTGGCTGCAGACTATTCGCAAAGCAATGTTTGCGGTTGTGAACCAGCGTGGCGGCACAGGGCATCGCGCTGCACTGGGTTGGCCAGGAGTTCACGTCGCCGGCAAGACCGGGACGTCACAGGTCGCCAAGGCCTCGCGGGCACGGCGCAATCGTGATCTGCCGTTTCATTTGCGCGATCACTCTCTGTTTGTTGGTTACGCGCCCTACCGCAATCCTAAGTATGCCGTCGCGGCCATCGTTGATCACGGTGGCGGTGGCGGGGAGGCCGCAGCACCGTTGACCCGCGCGATCATGCAAACAGTCTTGAGCGACCCGGTGGCATCAGGACGCGGGCGAGCAACCACGCGCTCAGATCAGCAGGCGCGCAACGCAGCCGTTGTATCGCGGCGCGTCGTCCGCCAGCGCCGGCGCGCCAGACGGCGGAGAAATCGGCGATGAGTGTCACCAGCGTCGATGCCGTTGACGCGCGATCTTTTGCAGGTCGTCTCTGGGCGGTGAGCTGGCCGCTTGTGCTGGTCGTCTGTGCCGTCGCCGCAGTTGGAACAGCGATGCTCTACTCGGTTGCGGGGGGAAGCTTCGAGCCGTGGGCGGCGAGGCACGCGACGCGTTTCGTCGCCGGGCTTGCGATGGTGTTCGTTGTTGCGAGCCTTCCGCTGCGCTTCTGGCTGGCCCTGGCCTATCCGTTCTACGCAGCGGTGCTCGCACTCCTCGTCTGGGTCGCGGTCGATGGCACGCAGATCGGCGGCGCAACGCGCTGGCTCAGCCTTGGCGGTGTGAGTTTCCAGCCGTCCGAGCTTGCCAAGGTCAGCATCGTCCTCGCGCTGGCCCGATACTATCAGTGGTTGCCGCATGATGAGTTTCAGTCACCGGCCTATGTGTTGATGCCACTTCTGCTGCTCGCCGCACCAGCCGCACTGGTTCTCTCCCAGCCCGACCTCGGCACAGCTGCACTGTTGTTGGCGGCAGGCGGCACGATGATTTTTCTCGCCGGAATTGGCTGGTGGTACATCGTGGCCGCATGCGCCATCTGTGCATCGGCCGCGCCCTTTGCCTGGTCATTGTTGCACGGCTACCAGAAGGAACGCGTGCTCACCTTCCTCGATCCGGAGCGTGATCCTCTCGGCCTCGGCTATCAGATCATGCAGTCAAAGATCGCGCTTGGCTCGGGCGGGTTCTCCGGCAAGGGCTATATGCGCGGGACGCAGTCCCAGCTCGACTTCCTTCCCGAAAAGCATACCGATTTTGTATTCACGATCATTGGCGAAGAACTTGGGTTGATTGGCACGCTCTCCGTGCTCGCGCTGTATGCCACAGTGCTGCTCCTGATCCTTTTGATTGCACTGCGTTGCCGGTCTCATGCGGCGCGTCTGCTCGCCAGCGGTGCCGCCGCGACGCTGTTTTTCCATCTCTTCGTCAATGCCGGGATGGTCATGGGTGTCCTGCCGGTCGTTGGCGCCCCGCTGCCGCTGATCAGCTATGGCGGGACGTCGATGTTTGCCGCGATGGCTTTGATCGGGCTTGCCATGTGCGCCCACGTTCATCGGCGTGACGTGATTGATCCGAGAACGGTCAATCCGCTGATCTAGCCTCCGTTGGATTACGGCGATCGGGATGTTGCGGGACCGGCACGTTGAAGACGCGACGTGGATGCGGCTCACCTCGCAGCGTGAAGTGCCACCACTCCTTGCGGTAATTGCGAAAACCAGCGCGCGCCATCTCCGAGACCAGCAAAGCCCGGTTCTCACGGATTTTATCTCTGATTGAGCGATGCCGTGTGGCCGATCTGGGGTGGAAGCAGTCAAAACTCGTGCCGAAGTCGAGCGTGCCATCTCGCTGAGCTCCACGCGGCGTATGACAGGCGGTGCGCCCGGCACGTTTCTGATCGCCGGTGGAGGGGAGGCGCCGCCGCTGTGCAATTGCGAGATCAACCGTGCTGCCGCGGCTATGGGCTGAATTGCGCGAAATAAAGCCGCGGCGAAAAAGCTCTCGCTTGGCATAAAGCGGATGATAAATCTCCCGCTTGATCGCTGGTTCCTTTGCACGTGCCCACCGCATAAAGTGAAGTACGGCTCTGCGCGGTCGGTAGCAGTCAAAAACCCGCAGCGACAGGTCCCGCAAGGCCATGCGCCGCTGAACCCTGGCGAGCGCCCGGGCCGCCCGTTCGGTGAGGATGCACTCAGCACCGCGATATCCATCGATCCGCCGCCCGACGAAATTGTCGCGTGTGGCGTAACGAATATCTTGCTGGATCGTTGGATCGACATCGCGGAGGAAAACAAGATCGGCTGGCAGCCTTGGCGTGTCATCCGCCATTGCAACGCCGGCCCCGATCGCACCTGTGAGCGCGAACGGCAAAGCTGCGTGTCGGATGAGACCTAGCCAGCGCATCAGTAAAGCAGATACGGCGCGCGGCGTTTCCGGAACGCCGCCACTTCACGCCGCCAGCCTGCGATGATCGCGTCGGCTGAACGCCCCGCTTCAAGCGCCTTTCGCAAACGCCGGGTGCCGGAAATTAGCGTAAACATCCGGCCCTGACGGATAAATTTCTTCCGCCCAGAACGTCGATGCTGGCGCCATGCCTCGACGAGTGCATGAATGCCCGTTTCAAGTGGTCGATAGGCGACAGGGTCTTTGATCAGAAGGCGGACCGCATTGACCTGGCGCCCTCGAAAGAGCGGGTCCGCCGCGACGCCCGGTATCGATTTCGGCACATAGCGCACAGCGCGGAACGTCACGCCGGGTAGCCCTGCGCGTGACAACCGTCTGGCCGCCTCACGCGCGTTAAGCCACGGCGCACCGAACTGGGAAAAGGGGATCGGCGTTCCACGCCCCTCGTTCACGTCCGTCAGCCCGACGATACCAATGCCGGGATAGACCAACGCGGATTCAAATGTCGGGATGTTCGGGCTCGTGGCGACCCATGTGTTGGAGACCCTTGGCCACAGCATATCGCGCGTCCAGCCGCGCATCTTGACGACCGTCAACTCGAGCCGGGCGAGACCGGGCAACCAGCGTTCCCCTTTGATCATCTGCGCCAGCTCACCGACAGTCATCCCGTGGACGATCGGGATGGGATACTGACCGACAAACGACGTGTGGCGCTTTTCAAGTACGTCACCCGAGACGTAAGTGCCACCGAGAGGATTGGCGCGATCAAGCACCACGAACGGCAGTCCGGCTTCCGCCGCAGCCTGCATCGCCAGTCCCATCGTCGAGATATACGTGTAATACCGAACGCCGACATCCTGAATGTCAAAGACCAGCACATCCAGGCCCCGCAACATTCTCCGCGTCGGCTTCTTCGTCTTCCCGTAGAGGCTGGCGACCTCGACCCCTGTCTTGGGATCGCGTTTGTCGCTGACTTTTTTTCCCGCCTCGACAAGGCCGCGAAATCCGTGCTCGGGGGCAAAGATCCGCACAAGCTCCAGGTTCGGCGCCTCGGCGAGAATATCAACGAGATGCGAGCGCCCGACACGTCCAGTCTGGTTGGTAATCAAGCCGACGCGCTTGCCGTCGAGCGCACCGAACGCCGAAAGAATAAGCTGTTCCGCGCCTGTGGTGACGCGCGCATGCGCCGAAACAAAAGACATCCCGATCATCGCGCCAACTGTCAGCGCAAGCGTGAGCAGACGCAAGGCCAACCGCGCGCGGGCCGGAAAGAGTTGATGGATCATCGTGAATGTCACGACGTCCCTCCGCGTATCGCTGTGTACGTCACCCGGCCACCATCATTCGAGCTGGTGTAAAGCTCACCGTCCGGGCGACGCGTCAGTGTCCGGCAGACGCGACCTCCCTTCCACGTCGGCGTCGGATCATAGGTCTGGCACAGACGATCACCTTCCACGCTCCAACGCCCTCTGCCATTCGCCTGCACGTCGAAACGCGACCAACGCATGGCGCCGTCAGGGAGAAAATCCGTTTGTCCGGATGCCTGATCGCGTGCGCGTACCCATTGCAGTCGCTGACCGGAAAGCGCCGAGCGGATTGCGTCCCCGGAGAGTAGCCCGAGCGGTTCAATGGATGCAGCTGGAGCCGGGGTCACAGGTGTCGGCGCCGCGTTGGCGCACGCCGAGAGACTGAGCGCAACGGCAAACAAGATTGCAGGGTTGGGATGGGCGAAGCAGCGCATGGTGAGAGGTCTTCGATAAAACCGTATCACACGCAAGAGACGTCAGGGTTTCCACGAAAAAATGACGACATGTGATGCTGGTGCGCGCCTCCGCCAAAATTCAAGGCGAGGCCTGTGGGCTGCGCTGCCGACGCGAACAGGCGCCACCCAGGTGTGAGGCGATCGGGGTGGCGCCTGTGACGCGACAGCGAGTGCGTCAGCTCCGTTTCGTTCGGCCAACCATGCTGATGGGTGGTGCGGTGCGGCGACATATCGGTTTGGGTGGAAGCAAGGCTTCCGATTTGTCGCCGTTCAGCAGGCTTGACCGTTGAAGCGGAGTTGTCATGCCAAACGAGGAGTGGGAGTCCCGTCTGGCACCGTGTTGGATCATCGCGCCTCCGTTGGTTGAAGAAAATCGAACAGCAGAGGAAAAGGCGGTGGGAGAATTCCAGCCTGCGCGTCGGACGGTCCGAAGTGGAATGTCCTGACGTTCCACTCAACGCACGTTGCGGAGTGGCGGAGAGGCTGAAGCAGCGCGGTCGGCCATTGTTGGCTCTTGTCGTGGCTGCGCGACTGCCCGCAATGCGTGCTCGGGTGGCAGAGCATCGGCTTGGACATGTCACTGGTCCTTTTCCCGGGGTGAGAGCACCGCTTTCGATGCCCGGTCGGAGAGTGACAGGGAAGTATGAAAACAACTTAAAAGGGTATTTCTACATTTTCATCGGATTGCGAGCTTCGCTGCAGGCTCCTGTGGTGAACCGACACCGGCATTGCATTCCGCTTGACTTGCCGAAGCTGTTTGACGAAGAGACGCGCACACGCCGAACGCTCACGTGACGATCACAACGCAGGGTTGGGTGCTCCATCATGACGCGGCTTCCAAAGAACTACCGCCCAAGCGACGACGAGCCTTTCATGGGCAAGCGTCAACAGGCGTACTTCCGTAAAAAGCTGACGGAGTGGCGCGAAGAGATTGTCGCCGAAACCCGCGAAACTCTCGCCACGCTCAACGAGAAATCTGAGCAGCATGCCGATGTGGCCGACCGTGCGACATCGGAAGCGGATCGGGCCCTCGAGCTGCGGGCACGCGACCGTCAGCGCAAATTGATTGCCAAAATTGACGCCGCACTCCGACGGATCGAAGAAGGCGAGTACGGCTACTGCGAAGTGACCGGCGAACCAATTGGTGTTGCAAGACTCGACGCCCGACCGATCGCGACCATGAGCGTTGAAGCCCAGGAGCGCCACGAGAAACGCGAACGCGTGTTTCGTGATGATTGAGTGGTTTGGGCCTGCGTCACCGCACCCTGAACCATTCCGGCACGCGTCTTAGCCCCGTGTTAATACCCCGAACGCACACTGCGCGCCATCAGTGAAGTGCGCGTGGAGTGGTGTTGAGATGCGTCGTGTTCGTGAAAGTGCTGTTGTGACGAGATCGCTGGTTGCGATCACATATTCGATCGTCTTCGCGTTCGCACTAGCCGGTGATCTGGCCAATAGTCCGGTCCAGGCCGTCGACAGATCGATGACTGTGCAGCCGCACGTCGAAGTCATCCTGACGACGTTCAATCCATCCGAATACGCTGCATCGGCCTTCGCGGACTGAGCGAGATACCCGGCGCAACGCGGCCTCGCTAGGTGCGCTTCAGAGGGGCTCGTGCCCGGAACCACCCGGCTGGCGGACGCGCGCGAAACCAGGCGTCGGCCGTTCGGCATCAAGCGGTGGCAGCGATTGCGTCGGCGCCTGCGTGGCAATCGGCCCATTCACGCGATCATAGGCTTGCCGTGGCGCGGGCGCGATCCCGGTTTCAATCACGATATCCACGGGTCCACCTGTCATGATCAGGTGCTCGGTGCCATCGCGTCGGATAAGGACCAGTTTCCGTTTGC
>JBCBXF010000250.1:0-4291 GCA_039816705.1 Pseudomonadota bacterium
GTCTGACGTTTTTCCACACGCCAATGATGATCCCCAAGGGCAGCCACCTGAGGGCTGTGTGTTACGACCAGCACCTGACCCTGCCCCGCAAGTTGGGACAAACGTCAGACGAAAGAGGCGACATTGTCGACTGTTGTTGGGCTTGCAGAGGCGGACCGGGTGGACGAAATCGCGCGGATGATCAGCGGGTATCGACAGCTGCGGGGCGGAGACAAATGAATGGCGGGTTCACCCCCGAGGGGCGCAAGCATCTCTCCGTCAACGGCATCGACATTGCGTTCGGGGAGACGGGTGCGGGTTCGCCGCTCTATCTGCTACATGGCCATCCACAAACGCATCTGATGTGGTCGGCGGTCGCTGCGCGTTTGGCCGACCGCTTCACGGTGATCGCGCCGGATCTGCGGGGCTGCGGCGCGTCGGCCAAGCCGGAAAGCGACGCGCGCCACCTGCCCTACTCTAAACGCGTTATGGCGGCGGACGTTGTGGCCCTCGCAGATGCGCTCGGCCATGAGCGGATTTTTCTCGCCGGCCATGATCGCGGGGCGCGTGTGGCGCATCGACTCGCGCTCGAACATCCAGATCGCGTCGCCGCCCTCGCGCTCCTCGACATCGCACCCACCCGCCATATGTGGCGACATGTGAACTGTGACTTTGCGCGGGCGTACTGGCACTGGTTTTTCCTCACCCAGCCTGCGCCCGGACCGGAAACCATTATCGCCGCAGATCCGGATGCGTTCTGGCATGCAAATGCCGCGCGGAACCCGGGCGCAATCGATGTATTTCCTCCCAAGGCACTTGCGGATTACCTTACGCACTACCGCGACCCGGCGACCATTCACGCAATCTGCGAGGAGTATCGCGCCTCTGCCACGATCGATCTTGTTCACGACGACACGGACTTCGACGAGGGGCGACGGATCGCCTGCCCGTTACTCGTCCTCAGCGGTGCCCGCAGCAAGGTGTCGGGATGGTACGACATGGCAAGCGTGTGGGCAGCCTACGTGACGCAACTCACGGTCGCGCAGATCGACGCCGGGCATTTTCTCGCCGAGGAACAGCCTGCAGCGACGGCTGACGCGCTGGCGGAGCACTTCGGTTCGGCGGCGTCGGACGAAGCCTCCTGACATGACGGTGGCAGGAGACCTGAGGCATGGCACAGACCCGAACACCGCGCGAAGAGCAAACCATGATCAAATATTATTATCCCGACGGAACGCATTGCTATCGTGCTCTGCACACCGCGCATGCCGTCTACACTGATGATAACGGCAAGCTGATCGCCCGCGCCGAGCGTCCGGATCGCAACGGCATGTACGAATTTGAGATTGTCGCGTTCGAGCTGGTTGAACCTGGGAAGCGCTGTACGTGAGCGCGGCGCGCGGCGGCGTGCCACACACGAGTCCCTTATCAAATCACACCCGCAATCCCACTTATGGGTGGCAAACAAAACGATGGAAGATTACGAGGATCGCACGCGATGTCCTCCCGGAAAGCCAACATCCCTGACGTGGTTGTCGAACACCATGTCCCTGAGACATTCAGCGACAAGTTCGCGTTTCGACTGGTCAAATTTATGCGCGTGTTCGCGGACGCCTTCTTCCGCAAAAGGTACGGGCACCGGGCTGTGGTTCTGGAGACGGTCGCGGCCGTGCCCGGCATGGTTGGTGGGATGCTGCAGCATCTCAAATCGATCCGGCACATCCGCGATGATGAGGGCTGGATCGCGGAGTTGCTGGACGAAGCTGAAAACGAACGCATGCACCTGATGACGTTCATCAACATCGCGCAGCCGTCTGTTTTCGAGCGGTTCGTGATCCTTCTTGCACAAGGCGTGTTCTTCAACCTGTACTTCCTGCTCTATCTGATTGCGCCGAAGACGGCACATCGGGTGGTCGCGTATCTCGAGGAAGAGGCGGTGGTGAGCTACACGCAGTACCTCGAGGCGATCGACGATGGCCTGCTTGAAAACGTGCGCGCGCCGCAGCTCGCAATCGACTACTGGAAACTGTCGCCGGATGCGCGACTTCGCGACGTGGTCCTCGTCGTACGTGATGATGAGGCTGGTCATCGGGATCGCAATCACACGTTTGCCAACGTGCTCGCAAAGCCCGGTGGTGAGAAAGTGAAACCGCGCGACGACGCACCCGCCGGGATTCAAGAAGGAGCTTGATCGGTCCGCTGCCGTGATGACGTTGTGGGATGTTGCCGGTGTGCGTTCAGTCAATTGTTCGCGACTTAATTCTCTCCGTCTGTGCCAACAACGATGGCTAGTCTGGAGTTGATGGCCCGCATCACACGGAAACCAATGCGCCAATCGCGCGTCGCTGATCCTACTTTCTGTCGGCTTGCCGGACGTGCGTCGTTGGTCCTTCAATCCCACGATCCGCCGCGAACAGCGCGGTGGGAACAGCTGGCGGCCTCGATCTGTACTCTTCCATCCATTGGGCGGTCTTCATGACCACGGCTCCAGCAGTCAGCGGTCCATTCGGCGACGTTGCCCATCATATCGTGCACCCGGAATTCATTGGGCCGATAGGTGCCGACCCGGGTTGTTTGCGCAATCCAGTCCGCACCTCTGATGTTCCCCACCTCGCGACGCATCTCACGAAACGTGTCATCTGCGTTCTGAACCCCGGTGGCGTCGCGACGGACATACTCCCACTCGGCTTCTGACAAGAGCCGGTACGTGTGACCAGCTTCCTTGGACAACCAAGAGAGATATTGTGCGATGTCATTCGCACTCACGCAGACGACGGGATGATCGAAATCCTGTGACATGGCGGGACGCAGGTAGCTCGCATTCGGTCCGCCTACGTTGTCCGTATTGCAACCACCTGTCGCCTCAAATCCAGTTGCATTTGCAAAGAACGCAAAGTCAGACAGCGTTATCTCGAATTGGCTGACCGCGAACCTCTTTGCAAAATTGACTCTTATTTGTGGGAACTCGCTTTGGCTTGCAGCCTCTTCGGATGCACGGCTGCCGATGTTGTTGAAGCCGGCCGGAACGACGACCATTTGCGGGCACTGCGAACAATCCGAGAAGAGTAAACCCGCCGTTTTATGTTCTTCGGCTTTGGTGTTCTGGGCGGTGGCGCCCTGCACGCTACCACCGGTTTTGTTTCCAGCTTGCCCCTCGCCGCGGGAACGCCCACCAGCTTGACGGTTCGCAGATCTGCCGGCGCCTCCGCCTGATGCAGTGCCCCCGCCTGTGCCGCCACCGCGGGTCCATTCGTCGACCGGTTCCGTGTAGGGTGTTGGTACAAATAGAGCATAGCCAACAACTGCGGTTCCCATGAACGCGGCAATGCAGAGTGAGAAGATCGGCCAGCGGTACCGATCACATCGCTCCAACTGAATGGCGAACAAGCAAAGAGCGATGACGGCAAAGAGTAGGCAGCCGACAACCTGCAGATCGAACAACTTGATCAGTGCGTTGCCCATACGAACACCTCCCCGCGCTCAACTCACTGCGGCGGCAGAATTGGCACACCGGTTTTCCGGTTTGGATTGGCGGCACGGCAGCAATTGCGATGCGATCGCAACGCGCCATGGCGCAACATGCCTCTGCACCCTGCATCCCGAGCAGCAGAGTCTGACCGGTCGGTTCGTTCCAACGGCTGCAGACTGCGCTGCGCTTTCGAGCTGCGAGAAATGCGCCAACTTGACCTGATGGCTTCACGTCGCCGGTCATGCGCACTTGCGGCGGCAATGCACTGGATATCTGCGAGACAACCTTTTTTGCCGGGACAGTTTTGGTCCAGACGGCCGCAGGCGGCGTTCTGACGTTGCTCGATATGCGGACGCGCTGCCACACGCTAACGCCCTTCCCCAACCACGCCAATCGCTGTAGGTTTGCGTCTCGTGCCCGCAATCCCGCGGGCATTCGTTTATGGAGCGACGACAATGTCGAAACAGATGACCGGCGCGGCGATGGTCATGCGCGCGCTGGCAGATCAGGGCGTTCGCCATATATTCGGATATCCGGGCGGTGCCGTTCTGCCGATCTATGACGAGATCTTCCAACAGAAAAAGGTCGAGCACGTCCTCGTACGTCACGAGCAGGGCGCCGTACATGCTGCGGAGGGCTATGCACGCTCTACCGGAGACGTCGGCGTCGTGCTGGTGACGTCCGGTCCGGGTGCAACCAATGCGGTGACCGGGCTAACCGACGCGCTGATGGACTCGATTCCGCTCGTGTGCATCACAGGTCAGGTTCCAACACACCTTATCGGGAATGATGCGTTTCAGGAGTGCGATACCGTCGGGATCACGCGCCCCTGCACCAAGCACA
>JBCBXF010000251.1:0-4016 GCA_039816705.1 Pseudomonadota bacterium
CATGGTATCGCCTTCGGCGACCTCGCCAGCGCTGTCGACGGTCGAAGACAACGGCCTCTTTTTCCGCACCGCCCCATCCGATGCGCGTCAGGGTCAGATCGTTGCCGACATCCTGAAAGAGCAGGGCATCAAATCTGCTGCGCTCACCTACACCAACAATGACTACGGCAAGGGTCTTGCCGATGCGATCAAGACAAACTTTGAGAAGCAGGGCGGCAAGATTACGATTTCCGCGTCACACACCGACGGCAAAGGAGATTACAGCGCCGAGGTTGGCGCACTCGCTGCAGCTGGCGGCGACATCCTTATCGTGGCGGGTTATCTCGATCGGGCCGGTAAAGCCCAAAATGACACCGACCTTAATGTCGTCAGCCGATGCAATGCTCGCTGTGGCGAGTGACACGCCGGTGAATGCGGTCGCGGCAAGCAACGCCGCGCTTCGAACGATCTTGATCACGATGAGTACGCCTTCCTTGGCTCGTTCCAGTCGGGCCGACACTGCGCAAACGTCGCGTTGTCGACCGATCGTGAGACCGTGAAAGGTTGAACGGGCGATGTCAACGCAGGGGCGGGATCGATCCGCCTCAGCCGCCGGTCACAGACATATGCCGGGAAACGGCAGGCGTTTTCGTTCGCCGATCTATGATGAAGTCATGACCCTTTGGTTTGCGTCCAATCGCTTCATCGATCGCGTTGTAGAGCGCCTGATCATCCGGGCTGGTGCGCAAGGGTGTGCGCAGGTCGGCACGATCTTCCTGCCCGAGACACATGAAGAGTTCACCGGTACACGTGACGCGCACCCGGTTGCAGCTTTCGCAGAAGTTGTGCGTCATCGGCGTAATGAAGCCCATCAGCCCCCCGGTTTCCTCAATGCGGACGTAGCGGGCGGGGCCTCCTGTCTTGTGCGGCACATCGGTCAGCGTCCAACGGTCCATGAGATCGGCGCGGACGCGCGAAAGCGGCAGATACTGATCGGTCCGATCTGCCTCGATCTCGCCGAGCGGCATCGTCTCGATCAGCGTCAGATCGATCCCCCGCCCGTGCGCCCAGCGGATCATCTCGTCGTACTCGGTATCGTTCACCCCCTTCACCGCGACCGCGTTGATCTTGACCTTGAGGCCGGCCCGTTGCGCCGCGTCGATCCCTTCCATGACCTTGGCGTAGTCGCCCCAGCGGGTGACGAGTTTGAACTTCACTGGATCGAGCGTGTCCAATGACACGTTCACACGCCGAACGCCTGACGCGAAAAGATCGCCGGCGAGTTTGGAGAGCTGACTGCCGTTGGTGGTAACGGTCAACTCATCGAGTGCACCCGTTCCGAGGTGCGCGCCAAGCTGATCGAATAGCCAGATGATGTTCTTACGTACAAGCGGCTCACCGCCGGTGATCCTCAGCTTGCGCACGCCCTTGGCGATGAACGCGCCGCACAAGCGGTTCAGCTCTTCGAGTGTCAGCAACTCGCGCTTCGGCAGAAACGTCATGTTTTCCGACATGCAATAGACACAGCGGAAGTCGCACCGGTCCGTCACGCTGACGCGCAAGTAGGTGACGTGGCGGCCGTAGGGGTCGATCATTTCCGTTCCGGGCGATGCGAGCGCGCCGGATCGCGCAGCCGTGATGGCGTCGGACATAGTCCTCGGTCCTGAATGCGTGTTTCTTCCTCCGCGCATAGCTTATCGTGCGTTGCTGAAACTGCAAATGGAGTGTCGCCGCAGCGATCCTCCGGATGTCCATCAGCACGGCAGATCAGTGCGCGAGCGAGGTGAACGTGATGAAGGGATCTGACTTTGCGAACGTCGTGCCGCTAGCCAAGAACTGGTCCGCAGATCTGTCCGACGCGCCGCGCTTGGTTGTGTTTGGCGGGGCTTACTCGAACCGCCATGCGACAGGGGCGATGCGCGCTGTCTGCGAGCGTGCGGGGGTTCCGCCAAAACACGTCATCTGCACCGGCGATGTCGTTGCGTACGGTGCGCATCCGCAGGAGACCGTGGACGCCGTGCGAGACTGGGGCATTCACGTCATCGCGGGCAACTGCGAACAACAGCTCGGGGTCCGAGCAGATTCCTGTGCCTGCGGGTTCGGCGCCGACACCGCGTGCGATGTTCTCTCCCGTGGCTGGTATGCCTACGCCGATGCGTCGCTGAATGACGATGCACGCCGATGGATGCGCGCTCTGCCGGACGCGGCGACCTTCACTTTTGGTGGACGGCGGGCGCGTGTGATCCATGGCGGAATGAGCGCGACGAGCCGGTTTCTGTTCGCGTCCGACACCGCGCCCATCAAAGACGAACTGCAACAGACGGACGCGGACATCATTCTCGCCGGCCACTGCGGCATTCCGTTCATGCACCGCGAGGGTGATCGCTGTTGGGTCAATCCGGGTGTGATCGGTATGCCGGCAAACGATGGAACCCCGGATGGCTGGTATTCAGTCCTTGAGGTTGGCCCAGGCTCGGCTGCACTTGTGTGCACCTTGCATCGGCTCGTGTATGATGCTGGTGGCGCGGCGGACGCCATTGCGCGGGCGGGCTATGCCGATCCGTATGCAAGGGCACTCACGAGCGGTCGCTGGCCGAGCGAGGACATCCTGCCAGAGGCCGAGCGGTCACGTGGCGGTGTGGCAATCGGGGAAGAGCAGTGGTCGCTGGAGGTCGGCTCGACAGCCGAATGCGTAAAATCTGTAGCGCCGCCGCGTATGGCCGATTCAGAGGGACTAATCATTTGATCACCCGTTATTTGTCTCCGCTTTGCGTGCCTTGCCACACGCTTGCTGCCGCGCTTGTTGTTCTGTTGTCTGCTTTTGCCCCGTCCAGCGTGGCGCTCGCGCGCGCCGCCTGCCTTGCGCCCCAGCCGGTTTGTGATGTGCGTGCGCAGGTGTTTCGGATTTCGAGCTTTGATCCGTTCAGCAGCGCTGTGCGGATCGGTCCTGACCTGCTGGTCACGTCGCGCCATGCCGTTGCCGATGAAACCACGGTGAAAGTCTTCGTATCGGCGGCAGATGGCGCGGAGCCCAAGGTGGTGACCGGCCTCGTCGTGCCGACCACGTTTGCGGGCGACCTCGTGCTTGTGCGGGCCACGTTGCCAGATGGGCCGACCGCTCAACTTGCGCGTGCGCCCTCCGCGAAGGGCGCACGGCTTTTTACCGTCGGCTACGATATTGGCCAACGGCGGATGCGCGTCTATCTCGATGGCGGCGTGCTGGCACTGCCAGATCCGAAACATCCGCTTGCGCGGCTTCATCACACGGCACACACGCAACCGGGAAACAGTGGCGGCGCGCTTGTGGATGAGGCCGGGCAGGTCGTCGGGATTGTTGCATCCGGCGGCGCTGGCATTTTCGAGGCCGTCCCGTCAGCGTCCATCGCGGTTCTACAAAGCCAGAGCGACTTGCGACATGCACTCGCCAGCCGGAAGCGCGGGATGTCCTATCGGGCCTGTGCGCTTGCGACTGAGACGGTGATGCGCATCCGGGGGAAAATTCCTGTTCGCTACTCAACCGCGCTGGAACACGACTGCCTCGAGACTGGCAATCGCCAGATGATCGCGCTTGCGGGTCAGGCGTTCGGTCGGGCGCGAGATTTTGAAACGTCCGAGCGGCTTTTCAAAGCCGCGCTCGCGATCGATCCCAACGCGCTCAACACGCGGCTCGGCCTTGCCACCACCCAGCTTTTTGCACGCAAGCCAAAGAAAGCGCTGCCGCACGTGCGCCTGCTGCTGACTGAGATGCCAGACAATCTCACCGTCCAGCGGATGGCCGTGCAGGCTGGCAAGCAAGCTGAGGACGAGGCGCTGGTCGCGACCGCGCTCGATGCGATCAAGCGCTACAATCCGCAGGGCCTTGCAGCGGCAGAGCGATTTTTGAAAGCGCCGCTTCGGCGGCAATAATGGCTGAGCAGATCACCGCGACGGCGAATTCGGCCCGGTCGCAGAACAATCTTCGCGGCATGCTCGCCATGATGGTGGCGATGATTTGCCTGATCGGCAGTGACTCGCTGGTCAAGCTGACTTCGGAGCGC
>JBCBXF010000251.1:4026-4260 GCA_039816705.1 Pseudomonadota bacterium
GTTTATGGTGCCGGTCGCATTCGTCATCGGTGCGTGGCGCCCGCTCCGAGTGGTGCGTGCGCCCTATTTTCCTCTCCGTATCGTTGGCGAATTGTGCGCGGTCTTCTTTTACTTCCTTGCGCTTTTTCGAATGCCGCTTGCTGACGTCAACGCGCTCATTCAGTTTGCGCCACTTGCAACGATGATGGCGATTGCCGTGTTCTTTGGCGAACCGGTCGGCTGGCGGCGCTGGCT
>JBCBXF010000252.1:0-4136 GCA_039816705.1 Pseudomonadota bacterium
ATGCCGACCTGCCGGACCTTTGGGATCTGGCACACGGGACTTGGGAGGATTGTTCTGGCACGTCACGTTTCAAGGAGGAGAGCGCACAGGAGGCACTGATCACCGGCATCAAGGCGTTGACACCCAAGCCCGTCGTCGGCGTCGGGCGGTTTACCTCGCCGGATACGATGGCCCGGCATGTGCGCACCGGCGTGCTCGATTTCATAGGTGCCGCACGGCCGTCGATTGCTGATCCGTTCTTGCCGCGCAAGATCGATGAAGGGCGCGTGGAGGATATTCGCGAGTGCATTGGATGCAACATCTGCGTCACAGGCGATACGACGATGTCGCTTGCGCGGTGCACGCAAAACCCGGCTTTTATGGAGGAATGGCGGAAGGGATGGCATCCTGAGCGGGTTGCGGCAAAGGCGAGCGATGCGAAAGTTCTCGTCATTGGCGCGGGACCAGCCGGGCTCGAGGCTGCACGTGCGCTCGGTGTGCGTGGTTATGACGTTGCGCTTGCTGAGGCGGGCAAGGAAGCCGGTGGGCGGGTGACGCGAGAAAGCGCGCTTCCCGGACTTACGGCCTGGGCGCGTGTGCGAGACTACCGTACAGGTCAGATCGCAACGATGCCGAATGTGGAGCTTTATTTCGACAGTCGATTGACGCCAGATGAGGTGCTCGCCTTCGGGTTCTAGCATGTGGTCATGGCGACAGGGGCAACGTGGCGGCGAGACGCCGTGGCGCGCCACCATCTCCGCGATGTGGCGCGCGATCCTGCGATGCCCACCTTTACGCCCGATGATCTCATGGATGACGGTGGGCCAAGTGAAGGCCATGTCGTGATCTATGATGACGACCACTTCTATATGGGTGGTGTTCTGGCCGAGCTGTTGATCGCACGCGGATGCAGCGTCACACTTGTCACCCCGGCAACGTGTGTCTCCGAGTGGACGGGATTTACGCTGGAGCAGAGATTTATTCAGACGCGCCTTCTGGAGGCCGGGGTTGATGTCAGAGTCACGCGGGCACTGGCATCCGTTGGTGCCGATCATGTCTCGCTTTCGTGCACGTATACCGGGCGCGAGGAGCCGATGTCTGCTGATGCCGTCGTGCTCGTCACATCACGCGTTGGCGACGATGCGCTGTATCGCGGTGTTCTGGAGCAGCGGGATATCTGGCCGGATGCGGGCATTCGCTCTGTGCGGTTGATCGGAGATGCAGAGGCGCCTGCGCCGATTGCGTGGGCGACGTACGCCGGGCGGCGTTATGCGGAGGAGCTTGATGGTGCAGATCGGGGAGATATTGTACCGTTTCGCCGCGAGATCGCCGCGCTGTCCGAGACGTGAGTGGACCGCGCCACCCCGCGCCGGCGATGCCCGGGGTCCCATCGGTGCGGCAGCGATTGTCCCCGCGTCAGCGTCACGGCCTGGCACTTGTCTACCTGCTCATCATGGGTGTTTCGTGGGGGCTGCAGCTCGTCCTTCTGAAGATTGCTGCGCTCGACGGCTTGAACGAATTTGGCATTCTGACGATTTCGCTCCTCTTGTTAGCACCGATCTATGGGGTGGTCCTGCTCGCGCGACGACAGGCGTACGTGCCGACGTGGCGGCACGTCTGGTTTTTTCTCGTTGCGGGAACACTTGGATACATCGTCCCGCTGGTTGCGGTGGTCTATGCGGCCAGTCATCTCCCCGCGGGGTTGCTCGCCCTCATTGCTTCGCTGACACCCGTTGTGGCGATCGTGTTCGCGGCGTCGCTTGGCATGGAACGGGCGACCCGGGTCCGGATCATCGCGGTCGTACTTGGTCTCACTGCGGCGGTGATTGTGCTGCTGGGTGATCTGGCGTTGCCGGATGCGGGTGCATGGATCTGGGTGCCGATCGCGTTTGTTGTTCCGCTCGCCTACGGGCTTGACGCGATCTATGTCAGCGCACGGTGGCCGGCTGAGCTCTCGTCGCTGCAGGTTGTTACAGGTGAGGCGCTTGTCTCCGGTCTTGTTCTCCTGCCGCCGTATCTGTTTTCCGGTTCTTGGATTTCGTTTGGCGGCGTGTGGACTGACGGGCATTGGGCGATCCTCGCATTCGTTGCTGTCAGTCTTGTGGAGGCGTTCCTGTTCTTCCACCTCGTGCGGACATCGGGGGCTGTGCTGGTGTCATTCGGCAATCTCGTCTCGCTGGTCGCGGGCATTTTCTGGGGCGTGCTGATCTTTGGCGAGCGGCTCCCCGTGTCAGCGTGGATTGCCGGTGCGCTGCTATCCGTGGCGCTCGTGTGTGTTGCGTTTGGTGCGCAAGACCAGTCGGACACAGCAGAGGCTAAAGCAGGGTGACTCGAGGAGAAAAAAACACAGATGGAGCTTTGACCCCTGACGCGCGGGGTCAGGTGACTCTCGCCAATTGGCGGTTGCCGCCGCATTCAGAGTGGGCATTTCAGAACGTGCGGGAGATCGTGCCAACGGTTGCCATTGCGGCAGGCGAGCCGCGACCGCTTGAGGAGGCATTGCGTGATGTCGGTTCAGTGACCGTGAGCGTGGAGACAACGGGCGCAAAGACAGATGCCACGTTTTCGGAGCTGATGGCAGAGACGTGGACGAGCGGTGTTGTCGTGCTGCATCGCGGCGCTTTGGTCTACGAGTGGTATCGCGACGCAGGCTGTCGCGACGCGCGGCATCTTCTGTTCTCTGTCTCCAAATCGATCACGGCGTTGCTCGCCGGGCAACTTGTTGATGACGGGTTGCTCGATTGTGATGCAACGATCACGACGTTCGTGCCGGAGGTCGCAGAGTCAGCCTATGAAGATGCGACCGTTCGACATGTGCTCGATATGACGGTGTCGTCGCCATTTGATGAGGCTTATCTCAACGTGCGCGGTGACTATGCGCGTTATCGCGCCGCGACTGGATGGAACCCGATGACCGCAGGTGCCGAGGCCGGCATGAATGCGTTTCTCACGACAATGCCGCGCGGCGCGCCACCGCACGGTGAAGCGGTCCATTATCTCTCTCCCAACAGCGATCTGCTCGGCTGGGTCATCGAGCGCGTGACTGGGCGGCGTTTTGCCGAGCTGCTGTCGGAGCATTTGTGGTCGCTGATTGGAGCGGAGGCCAGCGCGTCGATTACAGTCGATGGGTTTGGGGCCCCGCGCACGGCGGGTGGCATCTCGGCGACGGTCCGCGATCTCGCGCGGCTGGGCGAGTGCGTCCGATGCGACGGGAAGGTTGGCGCACGTCAGGTTGTGCCGCAGGACTGGATCGCAGATCTCTTTGCGTCACATGACCGGTCCGCCTGGCTTGCGGGTGATATGGCGACGCTATTTCCGGAGGGAAATTATCGCAGCAAGTGGTACCAAACCGGTGGAACGCCGTCGGCGATTTGTGGGATCGGCATCCACGGGCAGTGGTTGTTCGTCGATCCAGATCGCGAGGTCGTGGTCGCACGGACGGCGGCGCAGCCAGAGCCGGTTGATGAGACACTTGACCTTTTGCATGTCGCAGCTTTCAGCGCGATGGCTTACGCGCTGACCGTCGACTAATGAAACCTGCCACGTCCCATCAGGTGGCAATCACGTCCGCGTTGGCGGCCTTGTGATGCAACGCGGCGGCGAGCAACGCCTGTGTATAGGGATGCTGCGGTCGCTCAAAAATATCCTGACCGTTGCCCTGCTCGACGACTTCACCCTGCCGCATGACAATCACTTCGTTCGAGAGCGCTCGCACGACCTTAAGGTCATGGCTGATGAACAGATAGCCGAGATTGTGCTTCTTCTGGAGGTCACGCAGCAGGTCGACGATCTGCGACTGGACCGACATGTCGAGCGCACTCGTTGGCTCATCGAGCATGATGAAATCGGGTTCGAGGACCATCGCGCGCGCGATGGCGATGCGCTGGCGCTGCCCGCCGGAAAACTCATGCGGATAACGATCCTGCTGGCTCGCGCTGAGGCCGACTTCTTCCAGCGCTTTGCGGACACGTTCACGGCGCGCATCGTAATCGAGTTCGGGGTTCTGGATGATCAGGCCCTCTTCGATGATCTGGCCGATCGAGAGGCGCGGGCTAAGGGAGCCGTATGGGTCCTGAAAGACGACCTGCATGTCTTTGCGCAACGGACGCATCTGACTGGAATCGTAGCCGTCTATGCGTTGGCCCTTCCAGGAGATT
>JBCBXF010000253.1:0-4108 GCA_039816705.1 Pseudomonadota bacterium
GTGCGGTCCAGCGTATTCAGGACGTGCGGACGTTGAAGGCGCATCAGTTTCCAGAAGATGCGGGTCCGCTAGCCCACCCGGTACGCCCCTCGAAATATATCGAGATCAACAACTTCTATACGGCGACCGTCTATGAGAAAGGCGCCGAGCTCTGCCGCATGATCCTGACCCTGCTTGGCGCTGACGACTTTCGCGCCGGCATGGACCTTTATTTCGAACGGCACGACGGCGACGCTGCGACAATCGAGGACTTTATCGCCTGCTTCGAGGAAGCCTCTGGCGAAAGTCTCAGCCAGTTCATGCGCTGGTATGAGCAGGCTGGAACGCCGGATGTCGCCGCTGAGTTTTCCTGGGATCGCGCCAGCGAGACCGCAACGCTGACACTCACCCAGCATATTCCGGCCACACCAGGCCAGGCCACCAAGAAGCCGCACCAGATCCCTGTCGCCATTGGCCTGCTCGACAGTGATGGCCACGACATCCCATTGAAGCTCAAGAAAGACGGTCCACTCGACGACAAACTCATCCAGCTCACGCGCCGCGAACAGACGTTCCAATTTACCGATGTGACGAGCCGTCCGACAGCCTCACTGTTTCGCCAGTTCTCTGCGCCCGTGAACGTCGCGTACGCCCAATCAGACGCGGACCTCGCCTTCCTGATGGCACATGACAGCGACACCTTCAATCGCTGTCAGGCCGCCCAGACATACGCGACGCGCGTCATCCGCGAGATGGTCGAGGCTCTGCAAGCCGGCAAACGCGCAGGGCTTGGTACCGGATTTGCGCATGCGCTCGCCGATACGATCAGCGACGAAGGCCTCGATCCCGCGTTCCGCGCCCTCCTCTTGGCCATCCCAGGCGAAGGCGACATTGCACGTCAGATCGGCACCAATGTCGATCCGGACGCAATCCACAAGGCGCGCAACCAGCTCCGCCGCACGATCGGTCGCACGCTCGAGAAAGAGCTGGAAGCGTTGTATCGCACACACAAGGACACCGGCCCCTACAGCCCGCACGCCGAAGCCGTCGGCAAGCGCGCCTTGCGGAATGCGGCACTCGGCATGCTTACCGCCAACCCGGACGCGAAAACGCCAGCCCGCGTTCTCCGCCACTTCCGCTCCGCCACCAATATGACAGACCAGATCGCCGCGCTGTCGATCCTTTCACATACACAGACCCCTGAACGCGAAAAGGCGTTCTTGGCCTTCTACAAGCGCTGGAAGGACGACCATCTCGTCATCGACGCTTGGTTCTCACAGCAAGCCGGCTCGACGGCACCTGGCACGCTCAAGAGAGTTCGTGATTTGATGGATCACGAGCTGTTTTCCCTCCGCAACCCCAATAAAGTCCGCGCACTTATTGCTCCGCTCGCGATGAACAATCCTGTCACGTTCCACAGCTCAGACGGTGAAGGGTATCGCCTCGTTGCAGATACCGTCATGTCTCTCGACGAGATCAACCCGCAGATCGCCGCGCGTCTCCTCAACGCCTTCCGCTCATGGAAGACCATGGAAACGGGCCGCCAGCGCCAAGCACGCAAGCAACTCCAGCGCATTTCCCGCAAAAAGAATTTATCTCCAGATGTGTTCGAAATAACATCCCGAACGCTCAACTGAGAAATTTCTCCTCTTTTTCGCTATTTTTCCTCCACACAGCTTGTCAGCGGAGAAAATCTCCGTCATGGTAAACAAATCGTGGTGAGGGCAGCCGCCGCCGCGAGGGTTGAGGGAAATCTGGGGAGATGGCGATGACGGGCACCGCTCGGCATGATGAGGAAGGTGTGCCTTCCAGGCCTCACTCGTCGGCCTCCCCGACGCCGTTTGCGGGCAACGATGTTCAATTGCAAAAAAAGAAACGGCCCCGCAGTCGCCCGCTGACGCACATCTCATCGCGCACGATGACCAGCCTGACCTGGGCAACCGCCGCGGCTGCATCTGCAACGGCGCTGACAATTAAACTCTCACAAAGCTGGATTGCCACGCTGGACAGCGCCGCGTTCAGCAAGCAGCTTCACATCGTTTTTGACTGGACAGTGCTGATCCTGGCCATCGGCGCCGTCTGTGCGGTTGCACTGACACTCTTTTCAGCTGAACCTCACACATCGGAAGAAAAACATCCGCGCCTCCCCGCCGAGACTGAACCGACATCCGCGGGTGCGTTGACCAATCTGCGCCTGCCAGGCCCTGACGATGCGCGGTTGCGCCTTGCGCAGAGCATTAGCCACGAGTTGCGTACGCCACTGAACGCCGTCATCGGGTTTTCATCGATGATGCACAGTGAGGCCTTCGGCGCTCTTGGCCACCCGAAGTACGCGGAATATTGCTCTCACATCAGTGACAGCAGTCAGACATTGCTGCGCACCGTCGAAGATCTTCTCGTCTTGAACGACGACGTGAGTAGCACCGGGCTCACGTGTGTGCCGGTGCCGCTGGTAGACGTTCTGGAGAGTGCCTGGGAGGATGACGCGCCAACACTGTTTGATGCGCACGCTTCGACACCGCTCGATCTGACAGGCGAAACCCGGCTTGAAGCAGCGGCCGATCCGGCTCTGTTGCAGCATGCGATCCGCAATCTCGTCGCCACGCTGAAAGCGCACGCCAAAGTCGGAACGCCGATCAGCGTGACGCTCGAACAGGACACCAACTGCGCGCGACTGGTTTTCACGGCGCCGATCGATGCCAAGGCCTGCATCGACACGGCGCCTCTCATTACCTCAACCAGTCTCTCCGGCCAGTCTGTCCGGGCAAGCCACGATACGTTGTGCGAAACAACGGCACGCGTCCTTATAGAAACGATGCGGGGCCGACTCGAAGTCCGAGAACACGCAAACGCCGCCGCAGCACAGGAAGACGCTCTGCTTGAGATGATCTGCGAACTTCCAAGCCCGGCGAATGACATGACCTCAGGCAGAAGCGCCGCCTAGGATATCTGCGGTGGTATCGGCATGACAACGCCTGCGACCAAAGCTTATCGCGGACGTTTGCGCCCAGACCCACGCCCGATAATGCGTGCGATCACTCGCGCCCGAACGTCCGGCGGCAGCTTCACCGCAAGACCTTCAACCATCGTTCGCAACTCACGCTGAATAGCCGCGCGCCGTTGCTCGATCACGTCAAGCTGCGCCTTAAATGCAGCCTGATCGAGGGTTTCGCCGCGCAGCAGCGGCCTCAGCTTTCTGGTCTCCTCGCGCAGCCCACGGCGCAACGGTCTCACCGTCTCGCGGTGCGACCGCAGCAAAGCACGCACCTCCTCGCGCTGGTCCCGTGGCAGACTGCGAAGCACGCGGCGCATGCCGCCGCGACCCTCGTGTCCACCGCCCGCATGCCATCCACCACCGGGCCCTGCAAACCGCATCCCAATGATAGAGCCCACGACAAGCAGATTGAGCGCCAGTGAGGAAAACACCAGCACCCAACCCCATCGCGGCATCCGCCAGCGTGGACGCGTCTCATCCGTGTCAGCTGAAACGTCACTCATAGTACGTCATCCTCAAACTCATAGAGCCCGCCGTATGTGAGATCAGCAAGCAACTCATCAGTGCTCTCGCCGAACTCTTCAGCCGTGTTGGAAAATGCAAGAAACCCGTCTGTCACGGCGACCCCGCTGCCGGTCATTCCGGAGACAAATCCAAGACAAAGCGACGCCGCAAGCGCGCCACCGGCAAAGGCGCGCCAAAGCGCCGAGCGCTGCTGAGTGTCCTCTGTTCGTCGAAGACCTCGCCCGCGGCGCTTGACATGGCGCTCACTTCCGCTGGCCGTTGACCCGCCGAGCGAGGCATCCTCCGTCCGCTCCATAATCGCATCGAGCAATGCTGCATTGCGCTTCCGAACACCCGCCTGCGTGTGGTTCGTGGCGCCTGCGAGCGTCAGCGCATCATCGAGTGCCCGGGCCTCTGCGCACAACCGTTGACCTTCGTCGCTCTCAATCGCCGAACGCAACGCATGCGCGCGGCCTTGCGGCCAGCGCGACGTGTCTGCTCCAAAAGCGTCGAGTGTGTCACTCAGCATCTCAAGATCTGGCTTCATGTCATATCTTCTCCGCTCATCCCCGGCCCCGACTCTCCCGTTTCACCCCCTGCGTGCGAACGATGCGTCTCCGGCAGCAGCGC
>JBCBXF010000254.1:0-4071 GCA_039816705.1 Pseudomonadota bacterium
GCGCAGCACTGGCAGCGGACGCTGGATTTTCTCGAGGTCGCGACAGAGGCCTTTCCGGCGTACCTTGCGCAGACCGGACGGACGACGCGGGCGACGCGAGCCACTCGGCTGTTGCAAGACGAAGCTGAGCGTGTGGTGCAGGGGCGGATGCGGCGGCCCATCGTGATCGCGGGCATCGCCAACCTCTCCGCGCAGACCCGACCTCTGGTTGAGGCGGTCACGCGGTTCAAGTTGGGAGCGCTGGTGCTGCCCGGTCTTGATCGTGATCTTGATGACGCGGCGTGGGAGACGCTGGGTGTTGCGCATCCCGAACATCCGCAGTCCGGTCTTGCTGATGTGCTACGCGCGGTTGGTGTCATGCGGGATGATGTGCGCGCGCTTGCGACTTTGAATGCAGCTGAGGACCGGTATGACGGCCAGGCGGCGCGGGTGCGTCTGCTCAGTGAGGCGATGCGTCCGGCGGCTTCGACCGGGGCGTGGCAGGGGTTTGCGGAGCGGAGCGATCCTGATGAGATTGATGCGGCGCTCGCTGGGATTTCACTCCTCAATGCTGCGACCGCTCAGGACGAGGCAGACGCGGTGGCGATTGCGCTGCGGGAAGCGCTTGAAACTCCAGGTCAGACCGCCGCGCTTGTCACACCCGACCGAACGCTAGCACGCCGTGTTTCAGCGCGGCTTGCGGCGTGGAACATTGCGATTGACGATTCCGCCGGGCGGCCGCTTCTGAAGACGGTGCCCGGCACGTTTCTCGATCTCATACTGGCATGCTTCGACAATAATTTTTCTCCTCGAACCGTTGCCGCTTTGCTGAAACACCCCCTGACGCGGCTCGGGTTGTCGATAGGCGCTGTGCGTCGAGCCGCTGGGGCTTTGGAACTGCTTGCCTTCCGTCAGGTCTATCTCGGCAGCGGTCTTGATGCGATCAGGGCTTCGCTGTCGCGGGCGTCCGTTTCTCCTGTCGGCGATAGCACGATCGTCCATCGCGCGGTTGCGCGCCTCAATGACGAAGATCGTGCAGCCGCTGAAGCTCTGCTTACTGAGCTTGCGGCGGCGACGGTGCCATTGCGTGAGATCGAGCAGGTCGGGGCTGCGGTGCCGTTGCGCTCTCTCGTGCGCGCGCATCTGGAAGTCGCTGAAGCCCTTTCCCGTCGCGAAGACGACGGAGAGGCATCCGAGAGCTTCAGTGGCCAGGATCTTTGGCGCGGCGAAGCTGGCGAGGCAGCCGCAGATATCCTGGCCGAGCTTCTTGAAGAAGACAGCGCGGACGTGCCGATTGTCGCTGCGGATTATCCGGCAATCTTTCGTGCGCTTATTGGCGGGCAGGTCGTGCGGCCGCGACGTCCGTTGCATCCGCGGCTTGCGATCCTCGGTCCGCTTGAAGCACGACTGCAGACGGCTGACCTGATTGTTTTGGCCGGTCTCAATGACGGCAAGTGGCCACGGCTTGCCAACCCGGATCCGTGGATCAATCGTCCGATGCGAGCGGATGTCGGTCTACCGGCGCCTGAACGGCGGATCGGTTTGGCGGCACACGATTTCGTACAGCTGGCTGCCGCGCCGCGTGTGATCCTGACGCGTGCGGATCGCGTCGATGGGACACCCACAGTGCCGTCGCGCTGGTTGATGCGGCTTGAGGCGGTGTTGCGCGGCGTTGATCGCGTTGTGGCGTTGGAGGCTGACCCGAGCGCTGGCGAGGCATGGCTCGCGTGGTCGGAACTTGCCGGGCGCGTCGCGGAGCATCGGCCGATTGGGGTGCCGCGTCCACGTCCACCCGTGGCGCTTCGCCCCCGACGGATGTCTGTGACGCGGGTGGAGAGCTGGCTTGCCAATCCCTATAGCGTCTTTGCCCGATCCATCCTGAAATTATCTCCGCTTGATCCGCTGGAAGCTGCACCTGACGCATCTATCCGCGGCAGGATCATTCACGAAGCAGTGCATCGCTTCACCGTGCAGTATCCAGGCGCATTGCCGGACGCGGCAGCAGATCGCCTTGTTGAAATCGCGGATGATATTTTGACAGCTTACGTCGCGCACCCGCGCGTGGCGGCGTTCTGGCGGCCCCGACTGCGCCGCTTCGCAGACTGGTTCGCGCAGACTGAAGCAGTGCGGCGCGAGGGCGTTGCCCGGATGCTGACAGAGGTCGAGGGTTCCCGGACGGTATCCGCACCCGCTGGTGATTTCACGTTGACGGCGCGTGCGGATCGGATCGATGCAGGTGCCGGCGGGGCGATCATCTACGACTACAAGAGCGGCACAGCGCCAAGTGTCGCGCAGGTCACGTCCGGTGTGTCTCCGCAGTTGCCGCTCGAGGCTGCAATTGCGGAGGTTGGAGGTTTTGCGGGGCTTGAGGCAGGGCCGGTTCAGCGCCTCGTCTATATCTCCGCGGGTGGCGGCACGCCTGCCGGTGAGGAACGCTGGATTACAAAAGCCTCGCCGGACGAACTGGCTGCAAAGTCTCTCGGCTCGCTGAGCGCACTCGTCGCGCAATATGATGATCCGGCAACCGACTATCGCGCTGTGCGGCGGGGACAGTTCGCGGGTGCGTATCGCTATGACGACTACGCGCATCTTGCACGGGTCGCGGAATGGTCAGTCGCGGAGGGTGGCGATGAGTAGTGCCACGCCATCTGCGGCTGGAGCAGCCGGCGTGCCCGCAGATGTGATGGCGGAAACAAACGCCAATCAGGCCCGGGCAGCTGAGCCGCGCGCCTCGGTGTGGGTGAGTGCCAACGCCGGGACTGGAAAAACCTATGTGCTGACGCGGCGTGTGTTGCGGTTGCTGCTGGCCGGGACGGAACCAGACCGTCTCCTCTGCCTCACATACACCAATGCTGCCGCGGCGGAGATGTCGCGACGCGTGTTTGACAAGCTTGCGAAATGGGCGGTGAGCCCACCCACAGAACTTGCAGATGCGTTGTCGGCGCTTGAGGGGGCGCCGGTGGAGGGCGACATGCTCGCCCGTGCGCCGACGCTGTTTGCACGCGCCATCGAGGCGCCAGGTGGCCTGAAAGTGCAAACGATCCATGCGTTCTGTGAGCGGCTGCTGCAGCGCTTTCCGCTCGAAGCCGGCGTGACACCCGAGTTCGAAATCATGGACGAGGATACGCAGCGCCGGGTTTTGCGACAGTGTATTGATCAGGTGCTCGATAGTGCCGCGAACCCGCGTGATGTGCGGCTGCATACGGCGCTCACTACGGCGGTGGCCTATGCGGCTGATGGCCAGTTCGATGCGTTGCTTGATGCCGTTCTGAGGCGTCGCGATACGCTGGCAGATCTGCTTCAGTCAGAGGCAGGAGAGCCGGTCGCGCCGGACGACCGTCTCGGGGGGATCGAACGTCAGTTGCGCACGGGGCTCGGCGTTGGGGAGACTGCAACGCGGTCTAGTCTCCTCGCTGAACAGGCGGGCCTTATCACTTGCGACGAGGCCAAGCGTGCCGCAACCGTTCTTGCGCAGGGCACAAAAACTGACGTCGCACGTGGTGTCCTGCTCGCGGCATTCAGTGCGGAAAAAAATCAGGGACGGCGCTTGACGCTGCTTCGTGACGCGCTGTTGACGGCCAAGCTCACGCCGCTTGCTCGTGTGATTACGAAGAAGCTTTCCGATGCCCACCCGGATGTCGCTTCGATGCTGGAAGAGGCCCGCGATACTTTGGCCGCGCTGGTTCAGGAAGATGGCGCGATGGCCGTCGTTGAGGCGACCATGGCCGTGATGCGGCTCGCGGATGCAATTTTCCAGCGCTATGCGGAGGCAAAAGCGCAGCAGGCTGTTCTCGACTACGACGATCTGATCTCGAAAACAGTCGCGTTGCTTGGCCGTTCGCAGGACGCGCAATGGGTGCTCTACAAGCTCGACAACGGGCTGGAGCACATTCTCGTTGATGAAGCTCAGGACACAAGTCCGATGCAGTGGCGGATTGTCGGGCGTCTGGCGGAGGAGTTTTTCTCCGGTCATGGTGTCAGTGAGCACACGCGCACGCTCTTTGCGGTCGGTGACAAAAAGCAATCGATCTATGGGTTTCAGGGCGCTCGACCAGAGATGTTCGCGCGAATGGGGGCTCGGTTCGCAGCTCA
>JBCBXF010000255.1:0-4071 GCA_039816705.1 Pseudomonadota bacterium
CCTAGCCCAAATCATGCTAGCGAAGATGTTGAAGATTGGTTGAAGGTTTCCCGATGTCAGATTTCAGGACAGTGCGGCGAGACTGCGGGGCCTGGGCGTTCTGCTTGGCGTCCGGTCTATTTATCGGTCTCGTCGCTCTCGCGCCCTCGTCGGCAAAGGCGCAAACCTCTGCGGGCGTAGAGTTGACCGTGTCACCGCCGGACGACGCGTTGCAGCCGGAACCTGCGCTGGTGGTCGATCCGAAGACGGCTGTGAGTGATGGCGCCAAGGCACTTCTCGCCAAGGACGCGGCGGGCGCCGTACGGTATTTCTCCGCTGCGCTCGCAGGCGATGATCTGACGCGAGAGAAACGCGCGCTGCTGTTGAACGATCGCGGTGTTGCGTTGTGGCGTAAGGGCGACGGGGTCGCGGCGATCGCCGACTTCAACAACGCGGTGAGCCTCTATCCAGAATATGCTGCGATCTACAACAATCGCGGCATCGCCTTGCTCGAGCTTGGTCTGGCGGATGAGGCGATCAAGGACTTTGATCGCGCCGTTCTGCTCGGACCGCGCTATGCGTCTGCCCATGCCAACCGGGCGATTGCGCAAATGCGTTCCGGGCGACTGGACCGGGCGCTTGATGATTATGACGTGGCGACCCGACTGCGGCCGGGCGACGCTGCGAGCTTTCTTGGTCGCGGACGGCTGCACCTTGCCGCAGGGCGTCCGTTTGCGGCTGAGCGGGACCTTTCAAAGGGCGTGTCACTCGCCCCGAAGCTGGTGGAGCTTTACGACCATCGCCAGCGCGCTCGTGAGATGATCGGCCGCCGCTCTGGGGCGTTTCAAGATCTCAATCAGATGGTGACGCTGCGGCCGGATCGTCCCGCGGGACGCATTGCCCGCGGCAAGGCTTATCTCGCGCAAGGGTCACGTCGTTCAGCGCTGAAAGACTTCGATGCAGCGATCGCGCTCGATGCGCGCCAGACCGATGCCTATATCGGCAAGGCTCGTGTCTTGCTCTCCTACAAACGAGTTGCGCAGGCCCGCGAGCAGGCCAACATCGCATTGTCGCTCGAGCCATCGGCCGCGCGTGTTCTGGCGCTGCATGCTGACGTGCTTACAGTGGAGGGCGATGCTGCGGCGGCGCTCGCGCAAGCGCGCCAGGCGATCCGCACAGACAGCCAGTCTGTTGTCTCGTTTGTTGCGAAAGCAAACGCGCATGAAGCCAGCGGTGACGCGGCTGCGGCTGCGCAGTCCTTTACGATCGCACACAAGCTTGAACCGTCTCTCCAGGTGGCGCGCGAGGGATTGAAACGGCTCACCGGCAGTGTGCCGGAATTGCCGCCACGCGTGATCTCCGGTGCCGGGGTTGACGGTTGGCGTGTCGCGATGCGCCGAACGAAGCAGGGTGTTGCCCGCTATTTCGCGTTCAATGACGCGTATGCTGGTCTTGAGGTGCCACTCGAGACCTATGACAAAGCGCAGCCAAAACTCTTGGCATGGAACGTCCGTGAGAATGTCTTTCGAGGCATCGGTGTCTTGCGCTACCTGGCCGGCACACGTGAGGTGAAAGGCAAGGCGGTCCCTGTCGAGCAGGGCACGATTGTCGATCTGCGCCGAAGGATCATCGCCGGGATCGAGCCTGTAAAGACGGGCACCAAGGTGGCGGCATGGGACTGGGGTGATGGCGCGTTGACGGTTCGGGGTGCCGATGGGTTGGTGAGCACGTTTGCACTGCGGGCGGGTGTCGCAGCTGCCGCCGCGGCGGCACGCAAGCGCCGAGCCGAAGCCCGCCGCCGCGCCGACCGGAGACCGGATTGGCTGCTCGACCCGTGGGGCATTGGGCGCGATACGGGCGTCAAGCCAAGGCGCGCGTCGCGTCCGGCCAAACAGCGCAAGCGTCGGCGGAAGAAGAAGAAAACGCTGTTTGACCTGATCTTTCAGTAAGCGTGATCATCCCTCAACGCGGTCTCGTAAAGTATCTACCGGGATGGATCGCGGATCGCTGACGGCGCGCTGGCGTTTGCCAATTCGAAACAGAGTCTCGGATCACGAGAGAGATGAGGGGTGTGCGCGATGGCTGATGCGCCGACGATTGTCTGGTTTCGCCAGGACCTTCGGGTCAGCGATCATCCCGCGCTGACAGCGGCGTCCAAACGGGATGGCGCGGTTGTCCCCGTCTACATCCTCTGCGATGAGCCGGAGGGTGACTGGTCTATTGGCGGGGCGTCGCGCTGGTGGCTGCATCACAGTCTTGTAGCTCTCAGCCGAAAGCTGGAAGGCCTCGGCAGTCGCCTCATTTTGCGCCGGGGCGCCGCCGTTGACGTGTTGCAAGCGCTCGCAAAGGAGACAGGCGCTGCACGCCTGCATTGGACTCGCGGGTATGCCGCGGACGCCGGCAAGATTGACACGGCAGTGAAAGAGGCGATGGACGCCGCCGATGTGACTTGCAAGCGCTTTGCAGGTCGTCTGCTGTTTGAGCCCGAGGAGATCAAGACGGGCGGCGGCACACCCTACAAAGTTTTTACTCCGTTCTGGCGTGCCTGCCGCGGAGAGATCTCGGACGTAACACCGCTCGGTACACCTGATGAACTCACTGCCCCCAAAGACTGGCCGGAAAGCGATGCCCTTGATGATTGGGGTCTGTTGCCGCACAGCCCGGACTGGTCAGATGGTTTTGCTCCGCTTTGGACGCCTGGCGAGGAGGGTGCGCAGCAGAAGCTGAAGTCTTTTCTTGATGGTCCGGTCAGCTCCTATGACACCGACCGCGATCGGCCTGACAAAGAAGGGACGTCGCGACTTTCGCCACACTTGCACTTTGGTGAGATTTCACCGCGCCAGGTCTGGGTGGCGACGCAGCATACGAATGCGGCTGACGGCGGAGACGGCGACAAATTTCTTGCCGAAATTGGTTGGCGTGAATTCTCGCATCATCTGCTGTTTCATTGGCCTACGTTGCCAGACGAGCCTTTTCGACCTGAGTTCTCTGCGTTTCCATGGGCCGAGAATAAAAAGGCGCTGCGTGCATGGCAGCGCGGGCAGACCGGATATCCGATCGTTGACGCGGGGATGCGTCAGCTCTGGCAGACGGGGTGGATGCACAACCGCGTGCGCATGATCGTCGCTTCGTTTCTGATCAAGCATCTGCTGATCCACTGGCGCGAGGGTGAAGCCTGGTTCTGGGATACGCTTGTCGATGCCGATCTGGCGAGCAACGCAGCCGGTTGGCAGTGGGTTGCGGGGTCGGGCGCCGATGCATCGCCTTATTTCCGCATCTTCAATCCGATCTCGCAGGGGCAGAAATTCGATCCGAACGGAGATTATGTCCGTGAGTTTGTGCCGGAACTTGCAGGCTTGCCGAAATCGGTCATTCATGAGCCGTGGACAGCGGACGGCGCCACGCTCGCACAAGCTGGCGTCACGCTTGGCGAGACCTATCCCAAGCCGATAGTGGATCATGGTGAGGCGCGTAAACGGGCGCTCGCCGGGTATGATGTGGTGAAAGAGGCTCATGGATGAGCGAGGTGAATGCGTTCGGCCAGCAACTCGGGGCCAGGGTTGATGACTGGGTGGTTCCTGCCCGACCTCCGCAGACGCCGATGGACGGGCGGACCTGCCGGCTTGAAACGCTCGATCCAGCGCGACATGGCGCAGGTCTTTATGAAGCGTATGCGTCGGCGGCTGATGCGGGCAACTGGACGTATCTCCCCTATGGTCCATTTGAGACAGAAGCGCTGTATCTGAAATGGCTTGAGGCGGAATGCACGGGCGATGACCCACACTTTCACGTCGTGATTGATGCAATGATGGAGAAAGCCGTCGGGGTTGCGAGCTATCTCCGCATCGCGCCTGATGCCGGATCCGTCGAGGTCGGGCATATTCATTTTTCTCCCAAACTGCAGCGTACGGTCGCCTCCACGGAAGCGATGTTCCTGATGATGCGTCGCGCTTTCGAACTCGGCTATCGGCGCTATGAGTGGAAGTGCAATGCGTTGAACGCGCCGTCCCGACGGGCGGCGCAGCGGCTTGGCTTCAGCTATGAGGGCGTGTTCCGCCAGGCGGGTGTCTACAAGGAGCGTAACCGCGATAC
>JBCBXF010000256.1:0-3958 GCA_039816705.1 Pseudomonadota bacterium
GTGCGCGCGCAGCACGGGCTTGCTGACGACAAATTGGTGCGGATTTGGCTCGGCATCGATCCGGCCAACTTCGATCCGGCGGAAATCGACGGCGCCCGACGCCGGGCGCTATTGGACACCTGGGGCATCCGCAACGGGCAACGCGTCGTCCTTTCGGCGGGACGGCTGGTCTCGCTCAAGGGCCATGACGTCGTCATTCGTGCGGCTGACGATGTGCTGCACGCGCATGACGATGCGGTCATCGTGATCGCCGGAGATGACTCCGGCCGCGGCGAGTATCGCAACAAACTGGAGGAGATGGCCGCCGCCTCTGCAGATCCATCGAGGGTCCGCATCGTCGGCCACTGCGCAGACATGGCCGCCGCGTTCGCCGTCGCGCATGTCTCTGTGATCGGTTCGATCCGACCGGAAACCTTCAGCTACGTCGCAGTCGAGAGCCAGGCGATGGAGTGTCCGGTTATCTCCGCGGACGCAGGCGCTGTGTCCGACACTCTGGAGACGGTGGACGAGGCCGCACGGACCGGCTGGCTCTATCCGCCGGGCAACGCCGCCGCGATGGCAGCCAGGATCAACGGTGCACTCGACATGAGCCGTGATGATCGCACAGCGATGGGTATCCGGTGTCGCGCGCGCACACTCGATCTCTTCACCCTGGCGCGTATGCAACACGAAACGCTCGCACAATATGATCGCCTCCTTGGCACGCAACTCGCTGTTCGGTTCTCGGACGGCCAGATGGGCTGAGGAAGAACCTCGGGAACCCGGACCATGGGAGGCTTTCCCGGCTTGTCAGTTCGCCGGGGCGTCCGTATATGCGGAGCACCCGAGGCGCCTCGGGTACGGAGTAACGAGAGAGGAGATACCGACATCCCACGCCGACCAAGACGTTTCGCGCCGGAGCGCGAGAACAAGGGGCCGAAGACCAACGAGGACATTGCGGCCGAAACCGTCCAGCTCATTGACGCCGAAGGCACCAACGTGGGCCCGACCCCGCGCTCAGACGCCCTCGAGCAGGCCGCCGAAGCTGGCCTCGACCTCGTCGAGATTTCCCCAAACGCCGAGCCACCGGTCTGCAAGATCATGGACTACGGCAAGCACAAATATCAGGCTCAGAAAAAAGCCAACGAGGCGCGCAAGAAGCAGAAAACCTTCGAGGTGAAGGAGATCAAGATGCGCCCGAACATCGACACGCACGACTACGACGTGAAGATGCGCGCGATGCACAAGTTCTTCGATCAGGGCGATAAGGTGAAAGTGACGATGCGCTTTCGCGGTCGCGAGATGGCGCACCAGAACCTTGGACTTGAGCTGCTCCACCGGGTTCGCGATGAAGTTGAAGAGCGTGCCAAGGTCGAAGCGGAAGCCAAGATGGAAGGCCGCCAGATGATCATGGTGCTGGCACCGCGGTGAACCGGATGTGTGGCGCGCGCGATCGAAGCGCGCCACCACCGCCTAGTTTCTGAGAGCCCTTGTCTCGCACAACCGATTGGCCTAGGTAGAGCCTTATCAAGACATTCTCGACATCCGAGAGTGGCTCCCCCGGGGGCCGCTCTTTTTGGTTTGGACCCGCGCCCACTCGTGAACGATACCGAAGAGCAGACTGTCGCGACACGCGATGCACCTGATCCGACCGCACGGTTCGTGCGGGAGGTCGGTATCGCACGACAGGTCGCGGAGATGGTCGAGCCAATTATCGAAGGTCTCGGTTTCCGGCTCGTGCGCGTGATGCAGTCGGGCCGCGATGGCGGGACCGTGCAAATCATGGCCGATGCCGCAGATCGCGAAATTACAGTCGAGGATTGCGCGGAAATCTCGCGGACGATCTCGCCGTTGCTGGACACCTATGACCCGATCCCCGGCAGCTATCAGCTCGAAGTGTCGTCGCCCGGCATCGACCGCCCGCTCGTGCGCCCGTCCGATTTCGAGGATTGGGCCGGTTACGAGATCAAACTGGAGGTGCGCGAGTTGATCGATGGGCGCAAACGCTTCCGCGGTTTGCTTGAAGGTTTCGACGACGAGAACCGTGGCGAGGTGCGCCTGCGCACGGATCTCGAAAATGGCGACGGCGAGACGACACTCGGGTTTCCGATGGCCCTCGTCGAAAGCGCCAAGCTGATGATGACGGACGAACTGATTGTCGAAGCTCTCAAACGCCAGAAAAAGCTCGGGCGTGTCGAGGACGACAAGACGATCTAGGCGCCCCGAACGCCTGGAGCAAAATTGGCGCACCGGATGTCCCGGTCGCCCGCATGGACGAGGACTGACATGGCCGAAGCTGGCGTGAGCGCAAACAAGATCGAGCTGCTGCAAATTGCAGACGCAGTGGCGCGTGAAAAGGTGATCGACCGCGAAATCGTGATTTCCGCGATGGAAGAGGCGATCACCAAGGCCGCGAAGTCTCGCTACGGCAGTGAGAATGAAATCCGCGCCGAGATTGATCCGAAAACCGGCGAGATCAGCCTTGAGCGCCTGCTCGAAGTCGTCGAGGAAACCGTGAGTGACGCCACGCAAATACTGCTGGTCGACGCCAAGAAACGGAACCCGGAAGTAAAGGTCGGAGACTATCTCGCCGAACCCCTTCCACCACTCGATTTCGGTCGCGTCGCCGCCCAGAACGCAAAACAGGTCATCGTGCAGAAGGTGCGCGACGCCGAACGTGAGCGCCAGTACGAGGAGTTCAAGGATCGCATCGGCCAGGTCATCAACGGCCTCGTGAAGCGCGAGGAACACGGCCATGTGATCGTCGACCTCGGACGCGGCGAGGGCATCGTCCGCCGGGATGAAAAGCTCCCACGCGAATCCTTCCGCTACGGCGATCGCATTCGCGCATTCATCGCCGACATCCGCCGCGAAGCCCGCGGCCCACAGATTTTTCTCTCCCGCACGCGCCCGGAGTTCATGTCGAAGCTCTTCGCGCAGGAAGTGCCTGAGATTTATGACGGTATCGTTGAGATCAAATCAGTCGCGCGCGATCCCGGGAGCCGCGCGAAGATTGCCGTGCTCTCAAACGACAGCTCGATTGACCCGGTAGGGGCCTGCGTCGGCATGCGTGGTCAACGTGTGCAGGCCGTCGTCGGCGAGCTGCAGGGAGAGAAAATCGACATCATTCAATGGTCGCCGGACGCCGCGACGTTTATCGTCAACGCGCTTGCTCCGGCCGAAGTTGCTAAGGTCGTGCTCGACGAAGAAGCCGAGCGCATTGAAGTCGTTGTCCCGGATGAGCAGCTGAGCCTTGCGATTGGCCGCCGTGGTCAGAACGTGCGTCTTGCCTCGCAGCTAACCGGCTGGGACATCGATATTCTCACAGAGCAGGAAGAAGCCGATCGTCGTCAGGCCGAGTTCCAGGTCCGCTCGCAGCTCTTCATGGAAGCGCTCGACGTGGATGAGGTCATCGCCCAGCTGCTCGTGTCGGAGGGTTTCGCAAGCGTCGAGGAAGTCGCCTACGTCGATGCTTCGGAAGTTGCTGCCATTGAGGGGTTCGATGAAAGCACAGCTGACGAAATCCAGTCGCGCGCCCGAGATTTTCTGGAGCGCCAGGAAGCCGAGCGCGACGCAAAGCGCAAGGAACTCGGCGTGCTGGACGAACTCGTCGCCGTTCCGGGCGTGACGACCCCGATGCTCGTTGCGTTTGGTGAGAACGAGGTGAAGACCGTTGAGGATCTGGCAGGCTGTGCGACCGACGATATCGTCGGATGGTATGAGCGCCGTGATGGCGAGAGCGTGCGTGAGCCCGGCATTCTGGAAGACTTCAAACTGAGCCGCGAAGAAGCGGAGGACATGATTATGTCGGCCCGTGTCGTCGCCGGCTGGATCGAACTCGAGGATGTTGTCGAAACGGCTGACGCCGAAGCAGCCGACGAAGACGCTGCTGACACCAAGGCAGGAGCCGCCGAAGACGGCGAGCCTGCCGCCGCACCGGCATAAGGCAGTGCGACCGACAACGAGATATCATGGTGAC
>JBCBXF010000257.1:0-3922 GCA_039816705.1 Pseudomonadota bacterium
TCCGGAACACGCCGTCGGGATAGCCAAGGTCACCCATCAACGCCTCAAGCTGCGACAGACGACGCAAATTTTCCTCTCCATCGTCTTCCGCAAACTCGGTGAGGAGCAGCGCATCCGGCGCACCGCGAACAAATTTCGACATCGTCTCGGCAAACATCGGAATGTCGCGCGCAAGCTCGATCAGCGTACGATCGACAACTTCGACGGCAACAGGCGCGAGCGTCACGATATGCTGCGCCGCATCCATTGCAGCCCGAAACGTCGGGAAATGACAGACCCCGAGTGCCTTGCGTTTTGGGCGTGGCGCAAGGCTGAGTGTGATCCGGTCGGAGAGTGCCAGAGTACCTTCCGAACCGCAGAGCAGGGTAGCCAGATTGACGGGCCCATCACCGTCTGATGGCGGGACAAGCGCATCGATGTTGTACCCACCGACCCGTCGGGACACTTCAGGGAACGCACTCGCGATAAATCCGCCTTCCCGAAGACCCAGCGCTTCAAGATCTCCGACCAGAGGCCCTTGCGCCTCAGAAGTATCGGAGGAAAACGCAAACGCAGACCCATCCGCCCGCAAGCCCTCGATGCCGAGCACGCGATCGCGCATGATGCCGTAACGCAGCGATCGCGTACCGCACGAGTTATTCCCCGTCATCCCACCGATCGTCGCGCGGGAACCCGTCGACACGTCGATCGGATACCAGAGATCGTGCGGTGCAAGCAGGCGGTTCAGCTCGTCAAGAACGATACCCGGCTCCACCACGCAGGTCCGTGCCTCGACATCAACCGAGATCAGCTTGTTGAGATAGCGCGAGCAATCAACAATGAGACCTTCACCCACCGTCTGCCCGCTTTGCGACGTGCCGCCACCGCGGGCTGTAACCGAGACACCTTCCTCGCGGGCAAAGGCAAGCGTCGCGGCGAGATCATCCCGCGTCCGCGGCCGGACAACCGCCTGCGGCATCAGTTGATAGATCGATGCATCCGTCGCGTAGCGCCCACGATCAAACGGATGGGCAAGCACGTCGCCTGAGATGCGGTGCGCGAGCCGCGAGACATCGATGTCGGGCTGCGACCCCAGTAGACCTGCGCCCGCGGGACGCTCTGCAACATCGAGCTTCATGTCCGTGCCTCGCCTGTTTCCGCGTCACGTGCGGCAAGAGCCTCTTTCACTGTCGCGCATTTATTCTCCAGATGACGCTTCAGCACCCGGCCGAGGCCGGTCCCGTCGCGCTTGCGCAAGGCTGCCAGCATTTCCTCATGTTCAGCGACAGCTGCCGCCCAGCGCTCTTGTGACATGTTGGCGAGGTAGCGTGCCCTCCGCACCCGGCCCGCAAGGCCAGACTGCATGGCCGCGAGCATCGGATTGCCCGCCGCATGCGTGATGGCATCATGGATCGCCTGATTGTGAGAGAAGTATCCGTCGAGATCCTGCGCCGCGTAGCACGCGATCATCTGCACATGCGCGCGCTCGATCTCGGCAAGGGCTGCATCATCGATGTTCGTGCAAGCAAGTTCACCGGCCAGCGCCTCGAGCGCCCCCATAATGGGAAACACCTCGTCGAGATCTTCCACCGTGAGGCGCGCAACTGTTGCGCCACGATTGGGGATCAATTCCACCAATCCCTCATGCGCCAGCACCTTCAGAGCTTCACGCAACGGCGTGCGTGACACACCAAACTGCTCACACAGCGCCTTTTCCGGCACTTTCTGTCCCGGCGCGAGCGAGCCGTCAGTAATGAGGGCGCGCATCCGCTCAATCAGCTCATCATGCAACGAGCGACGCACAATCTGCGCAGCGGCCGGGTGAAGACGCTCCGGCGACGCAACATCATTCATCTCGCTCTCCTTCGGCGGATCGGTGCGGAGGGAGGCCAACTGCATCTCAACAGCCACCATTGCCTCACGTTACGGGTGCGCAGCGAAACTAAAATCCGCTGTTGCATTTTGCATTCAAAATTATTTATACCGTCCCCATCGCAGCTTGGCAATCAATCCGTTCATGGAGCGACACCCCGTCAGGCCCCGTCCGCGCCGCACACCCAAGCGCGCGTCATTGAAGGAGACACTCCCATGCATGCCCACGCTGGACGCCACTTTCTACAGATCCCAGGACCGACGAATGTGCCGGATCGCGTTCTCCGCGCGATCGACATGCCAACCATCGACCATCGCGGCCCCGACTTCGCCAAGCTTGGCCTGCGCGTCCTTGATCGGGTCCGTGGCGTCTTCCAGACAGAGCAGCCCGTTGTGATTTACCCGGCATCCGGCACGGGTGCGTGGACAGCGGCACTGGTGAATACGCTCTCACCCGGCGACGCGGTCCTGATGTACGAGACCGGGCATTTCTCCACGCTCTGGAAAGATATTGCCGAAAAGCTCGGCCTCAAACCCGAATTCATAACCGGAAACTGGCGTCACGGCGCTGACCCACAAGCGATCAGCGCCCGCCTTGCCGAAGATAAGTCACACGAGATCAAAGCTGTCTGTGTCGTTCACAATGAAACCGCAACCGGTTGTGTCAGCCCGATCGCAGACATCCGCCGCGCAATCGACGAAACCGGCCATCCCGCATTGCTCATGGTCGACACAATTTCCTCCCTCGCCTCGATCGACTACCAGCACGATGCATGGGGTGTCGACGTCACCGTTGCAGGTTCTCAGAAAGGTCTGATGCTGCCGCCAGGTCTTTCCTTCAACGCCGTCTCGAAGAAAGCACTCGATGCGCACACGCGCGCCAGTCTCCCCCGCACCTATTGGGATTGGGAGGATATTCTCGCCGCCAACAAGAGCGGGTTTTGGCCCTACACGCCGGCCACCAATCTGCTCTACGGCCTCGATACTGCTGTTGATATGTTGCTGGAGGAGGGACTTGCAAACGTCTTCGCGCGTCACGACCGACACGCCGAGGCGACACGCGCTGCAGTCCGGGCTTGGGGCCTCGAAATTCTTTGCGAAAATCCGGAGCATTACTCGTCTTCTCTGACCGCAATCATCGCACCGGATGGCACGAGTGCTGACCATATCCGCAAGACGATCTTGGACCGGTTCGACATGTCCCTCGGCACCGGGCTAGGCAAAGTTGCGGATCGTGTGTTCCGCATTGGTCACCTCGGCGACTTCAACGACCTGACGCTGATGGGCACGCTCGCCGGCGTCGAGATGGGTCTCGCAATTGCCGACATCCCCCATCAGGCAGGCGGCGTTCAGGCAGCCATGGACAGCCTGCGCCAATGCGGACCGGAAACACGCCAACACCAAGCGGTCGCTGCAGAATGACCCAGAGTTCACACGCCTCAACGGCGCACGACGAGTTCAGCTACGCCGTGTCTGACGGCATCGGCCACTTCGTATTCCGCCGACCGGCACAGCGTAACGCACTGACGTTCGCGATGTACGAAGGCCTCGCTGAAGTCTGTGCGAATATGCCGGATGATGCGAGCGTGCGTGCCCTGATCGTGTCCGGCGAGGGAGGAAAGGCGTTCGCCGCCGGGACCGACATTTCACTCTTTCGCGATTTCACCACCGCTGAACAGGCACTCGCATACGAGACCAAAATGGCGGGCATTCTCAGTCAGATCGAACGCTGCCCCGTACCGACCGTCGCCGTACTCACCGGCGCCTGCACGGGTGGCGGCGCAGCAATCGCCACAGTTTGCGACCTGCGGATTGCAGATAACAAACTCCGATTTGGGTTTCCTATCGCCCGAACGCTCGGCAATTGTCTTTCGGCGTGGAACCTGTCCCGCCTTGCTGACCTTATCGGAGTTGCCCGTCTGAAAGAAATCATCCTGACCAACCGCTTGATCGAAAGCGCGGAAGCAAACGCCATCGGACTGGTCAGCGCCGTTCATGACAGCCCCGAAGACGCGCACGCGGCAGCAGAGACACTCGCGCAACGTCTGGCGGAACATGCCCCCCTCACAAT
>JBCBXF010000258.1:0-3594 GCA_039816705.1 Pseudomonadota bacterium
CATTTCGGGGCACGATCAACTCGTCCAGGTGGAGCGCTCAGCCTACAAGTGGCCCGGCCAACCGGAGAGTTTCTCGTTCTTTATTCTCCGCGATAAGAAACCTCACTTCTTCCGCTTGAAGCGAGACTGGATCTCGATCGGTGACGACTACACGCTGTATGACGAGCATGACCGCAAAGTCGGCAAACTCGACGGCCGCGTCATCAACATCGGTGGGAAATGGAAGTGCTGGGTCAAGAAGGATCACAGCTGCAAGGTGCTGCTGACCGTGCTGCAGCTCTTTTGCGCGATGCTCCGCTTCAATGACGAATGCCGACACCACGTGCAGGACCTCGTCAGCGAGATGCGCGGCGGCGACGTGATCCCGAAACTCGGTACTCAGGAAGTCGATCTCTACATGAACCCGCGTCGGGTCAGATAGCCCGCAGACGATCGCCGCGGCGGATCAGTGCGTTGATCCAAACCGGATCATCGCCGGTCCGCCGCGATAGGCTAGCAAACGTTGAAGATCTCCGAGCGAAAGCGCGACGCACCCTGCGGTCGGTGAATAGCCGTCACGTGCCACGTGGAGAAAAATGGCGCTCCCCAGACCCTGCACGCGGGGGCGCTGATTGTGGCTCAGGACGCCGATGATGTCGTAGAGGCCGTCGTCGCGCCAAAGCCGCTCGTCCAGCACCGGATAGGGCAAGCGGACGAGACGGTTGTAATTTCGGTCTCCCGCAACATCACACCACGCCTCGTCCGACCGGAGCGGGCGCACTGGCAGATGCGTCGCCGGGCGTGCGACGCGATCTGCCCGGTAGAATATCTCCGTAAGTGACCACACACCGCGCGGGCTCGCTCCGTCGCCTTCGCGTTTCAATGCCGTGACACCGCCACGTCCGAGGGCACAGGCCAACCGCATCGCGCCGAACTCCAGCACACCGTGCGGAATTTCAGCGCTGCGCTGAAGCACCCGTGCGGTCTTCTCCCGTAATATTCCTGACGCCATTGTGTTACGCATGCTCGCGTGAATTGGGACATGTTCGCTATCAACGTGCCGACAGCCTCCGTGTGAGGCAAGTCGCACACTCAGGATAAAAAAGGACGACGCGCATGAGCACTGCCCGCACCATTCTGCTGGTCGAGGACGAAGAAGATCTGCGTGAAAGCCTCGCCGAGCAGTTGGCCATGCATGACGAGTTCTCGACGCGGGAGGTTGGCTCTGCCGCCGAAGCGCAGACCGCGATCGGAGAAGGCCATGTCGACGTCATCCTTCTCGACGTTGGTCTGCCGGATATGGACGGTCGCGAGTGCTGCAAGCTGTTGCGCAAGAACGGCTTCAAGGGACCAATCATTATGCTCACCGGCCAGGACAGCGACGCCGACATGATCCTTGGCTTTGAGTCGGGCGCGAATGACTACGTCACGAAACCATTCCGCTTTGCCGTCCTCCTCGCCCGCATCCGCGCGCAGCTGCGCCAGCTCGAGCAGAGTGAAGACGCGATTTTCACCATCGGTCGGTTCACCTTCAAGCCCGCTGCAAAACTGATGACGGAGGAAGACGGAAAGAAAACCCGTCTCACCGAAAAGGAAACGTCAATTCTGAAGTTTCTCTATCGCGCAAGTGGGCAGGTCGTAACACGCGATGTGCTGCTGCACGAGGTATGGGGCTATAACGCCGGCGTCACGACCCACACGCTGGAGACACACATCTACCGTCTGCGCCAGAAAATCGAACTTGATCCATCAAACGCCGAGCTGCTGATTACCGAGACCGGTGGCTATAAGCTGGTGCCATAGCGGAGATGGGTGCTGAGGCGGGAAAGTTCGTGCCTCAGTTGTTGTTACCCTGCTGGGGAAAGCGGAACTTTTCCGGTTTGAAGAGTTTTGGGCTGGCGGGCTTGCCGGTCTCGAGCTGTGAAACGTCAATACGCGTATCAAGTCCTTGCGCATCCGTGATCACCCACGACGTCAGCGTAAGTGCGTCACCCTCGCCGCGTGCAAAGCGCAAACGCATTGCGCCGCTGTCTTCTTTTTTATCCTGAAGCGCGATCGATAGCTCGGTGTCACTCTGATTGATACCGAGCACTTTCGCGTCGCGCAGGATGTTGACGTTCTTCGCGAGAATGATCCGGAAGGGCGTCGATTTCAACGCGTAGGTCTCGCTCGTCTTAAGCTCCAGATCTTCAATCCGCAGAAAGCGGCCATCGGAGTAGATCAGCAGTCGGCTCGGCCGCGCATAATCGAACCGAAAACGGCCCGGCCACTGCACAAAGAAACGCCCTTTCAGCGTCCGGTTCTGGGAATCGGTCTGAGCAAAACGTCCGCGCAGGTGTTTGATGCCATTGAAATAGCCATCAATCTGTTTGATCGCGGCGAGCTGAGCGTCATCATACGTCGCACCGTCAAAATTCGCGTTGCTGTTGATCGTACCCGACCACGCGGAGCCAGCTCCGACAGCGTTTTGTTTGGGCTTGGTCTCCGCGCGCGCATCCGCGCCGACTGTAACAAGGCCGAAGGCAAGTCCAACGACCGCAACGGCAAGTGTCTTGAACGCAGTCATGGGCAACAGGCTCCGCAAGAAGGTTTTTGGCGCGCGTAAGGCGGTGCAGACGCACGTTGGGTGTACTGTCACCAATGCGACAACTTGTGGGCAAACCTAGTCTGCTTTGACCGCAGACGAAACGGAAGCGATGCCGATCATCCACACATGTGGACGATGCGCTAAATCCGCTCTGCGAGGATCTCACGTCGCCCGGTTGCGCTTGGCGCACTTAAGATGCCATCGGCTTCCATCCGTTCGACAAGATCGGCCGCCCGGTTGTAGCCGATCGACAGACGCCGCTGGATGTAGCTGATTGAGGCCTTGCCGTCGCGCAAAACGATCGCGACCGCTTTGTCATAGAGATCGCCTCCGGCCGATTGGGATCCGGCAGTCGCGGTGCCTGATCCGTCGCGCGCGACGACATCGTCATCCGTTGGATCGGTGACCCCGGCGATAAAGCCGGGCGCATCCTGTTGCGCGAGATGACGAACAACTGCCTCCACCTCCTCCTCTGAAACGAATGGCCCATGCAACCGGGTCATCTGGCCGGCGCCGGCACTGAAAAGCATGTCGCCGTTGCCAAGCAGCTGTTCACCACCTTGTTGACCGAGGATCGTCCGACTGTCCGTCGCGGTCGTCACCTTGAAGCTGATCCGTGTCGGCAGGTTCGACTTGATCGTGCCCGTAATGACATCAACGCTTGGGCGCTGTGTCGCCGTCACAAGGTGGATGCCGGCAGCGCGCGCCATCTGCGCCAGTCGCTGCACCGCGCCTTCGATCTCTTTGCCCGCTGTCATCATGAGATCGGCCATCTCGTCAATCACGATAACAATGAGCGGTAGGGGTTCCGCCTCGAAGCTGCGATCTTCGAATATCGGCTCACCTGTCTCAGGGTCAAAACCCGTCTGGACTTGTCGCGTAATCGGTGTGCCGCGCCCGCTGCCTTGCGCCGCAAGTTTCGCATTGAATGCCGCAAGGTTGCGCACGCCGAGCTCAGACATTTTCTTGTAGCGCTCTTCCATCTCGCGCACGGCCCACTGGAGCGCGTGTACCGCTTTCGCCGGGTC
>JBCBXF010000258.1:3604-3863 GCA_039816705.1 Pseudomonadota bacterium
ACGGGCGTGATGAGATGCGGGATGCCGTTGTACACGGAGAGTTCCAGCATCTTCGGGTCGATCATGAGGAAGCGGCAGGCATCTGGGCCGTGCCGGTAGAGCAGCGACAGGATCATCGCGTTGATGCCGACGGACTTGCCCGAACCCGTTGTCCCTGCAACGAGCAGATGCGGCATGCGCGCCAGATCCGTGACCATCGGCGCACCATCAATCGTGCGGCCGAGCGCGAGGGGAAGGGTCGTCGTATTTGTCGTGAAGG
>JBCBXF010000259.1:0-3818 GCA_039816705.1 Pseudomonadota bacterium
ATTTGAACGCGTGTGATCATGTCGTCCTTCCGTACGGCTATCGCGACTGTGTTTCGGATAGACTGGTCGTCGTGGAGCGCCTCTAGATAGGCATTGCTATTGCCGATATAGTTTGCTTCGATTGAGGAGATTCTTTCCTTTACTCGCTTGTCGTTCAATGTTTTGATTATTTGACGGACATTGCGCCTAGCAGATCGCAGTTGATCTTCGGAGATCTGCATTAACAGATTTATTTGTGAAACTGACGCTGTGTCTCTGAGTGCTTTTCTTTGGAGTTTTAATTCAATCCTTTGATATTGAAGCTCCTGGCGTTGGGCGTACAGTCCAACAACAAGCCAGATGAACGCAAGCGCGGATGCAAGCCCAGAGATGTAACTCCCCCATGCCTCCAGATCCGCCTCGTCGTCTCTCAGATGCCAACCTATGTAGCCACCAGTTGCCAACAACACGATACTAAGCGCAATTGCGACGCTCAGAAACGTCGTTTCTCTTATTTCGGTCATGCGCTCGTAGTTTTTGTCTTCGCTCAGTCCCATCAACCCCTCCTTTTCAGAAGCTCCTTCAAGAACCGTCCCGTGTAGCTCCGCTTCTCCTTCGCCACGTCTTCCGGCGTTCCGAGCGCCACGACCTCGCCGCCGCCGTCGCCGCCGTCGGGGCCCATGTCGATGATCCAGTCGGCGGTCTTGATGACTTCGAGGTTGTGCTCGATGACGACGACGGTGTTGCCGGCTTCGACCAGTTCGTGAAGCACTTCGAGCAGTTTTGCGACGTCGTGGAAGTGCAGGCCGGTGGTCGGTTCGTCGAGGATGTACAAAGTGCGGCCCGTTGCGCGGCGGGAGAGCTCTTTGGCCAGCTTGATGCGCTGCGCCTCGCCACCCGACAGCGTGTTCGCCTGTTGGCCGATCTTGATATAGCCGAGGCCGACGCGGTGGAGGGTCTCGAGCTTGTCGCGGATTGAGGGGACTGCCTTGAAGAACGTGCAGCCCTCCTCGACTGTCATATCGAGGACATCGGCGATCGACTTGTCCTTGAACTTCACTTCCAGCGTCTCGCGGTTATAGCGCTGGCCCTTGCACTGGTCGCAGGTGACATAGACGTCGGGCAGGAAATGCATCTCGATCTTGATGACGCCGTCGCCCTGGCAGGCTTCACAGCGTCCGCCTTTGACGTTAAACGAGAAGCGGCCGGGTTTGTAGCCGCGCTCCTTCGATTCCGGCAGGCCGGTGAACCAGTCGCGGATCGGGGTAAAAGCGCCAGTGTAGGTCGCCGGGTTGGAGCGCGGCGTGCGCCCGATGGGCGACTGGTCAATGTCGATGATCTTGTCGAGATGCTCGAGCCCTTCGAGACGCTCGTGCGCACCCGGATTTTCGCGCTTGCCGGAGATGCGTCGCGCGACACCCTTGTAAATCGTCTCGATCAGGAGGGTGGATTTTCCTCCACCCGAAACACCCGTGACGCAGGTCAGCAGGCCTAGCGGAATTTCGGCGTTGACGTTCTTGAGATTGTTCGCTGAGGCGCCGACGACTTCGAGATAGCGTCCCTTTTGCGGTTTGCGACGATTACGCGGAACAGAGACCTGCAACGTGCCGGTCAGATATTTTCCTGTCAGGCTCTTGTCTGACGCCATGATCTCGTCCGGCGTCCCGGAGGCGACGACCTCGCCACCATGCACGCCAGCCTTCGGGCCGATGTCGACGACATGATCCGCCGTCAGGATCGCGTCTTCGTCATGCTCGACGACGATCACCGTATTGCCGAGATCGCGGAGGTGTTTGAGCGTCTCGAGCAGGCGCTCATTGTCACGCTGATGGAGCCCGATGGACGGTTCGTCGAGGACGTACAGCACGCCGGTGAGGCCCGAGCCGATCTGTGAGGCGAGGCGGATGCGCTGGCTCTCGCCACCGGACAACGTGCCCGAGTTTCGCGAGAGCGTGAGATAGTCGAGGCCAACGTCGTTGAGGAACTTCAGGCGCTCGCGAATTTCCTTCAGGATGCGCCCGGCGATGGCCATCTGCTTCTTGGAGAGTGTTTTCGGCAGCGCCTCGAACCACGCACCCGCCGCACGGATCGACATCTGCGAAACCTCGCCGATGTGCTTGCCATCCAGCTTCACCGCGAGCGCCTGATCTTTCAGACGGTAACCGTTGCAGGTCTCGCACGGATGGTCGGACTGGAAGCGCGACAGCTCTTCGCGCACCCATGCACTGTCTGTCTCGCGCCAGCGCCGCTCAATGTTATTGATGACGCCCTCGAACGGTTTTGACGTCTTGTAGCGACGAATTCCATCGTCATAGACGAAGGTCACATCGGTCACGGTGCCGTAGAGCACTGCATTTTTCATTTCCCCAGGCAGGTCTGCCCAGGGCGTCGACATTTTCTCCTTGAAGGCTTTGGCCAGCGCTTGGAGCGTCTGCTCATAGTAGGGTGACGTGTTGCCGGTTTTGGCCCAGGGCTGGATGGCACCTGCCGCCAATGAGAGCGAAGCGTCAGGGACAACAAGCTCAGGCTCGAAGCGCAATTCGGTGCCGAGACCATCACACGATGGGCAGGCGCCGAATGGGTTGTTGAACGAGAACAGTCGAGGCTCGATCTCGTCGATCGTGAAACCGGAGACCGGGCAGGCAAAGCGCTGGGAAAAGACGATGCGCTCATGCGTTTCGTTCTTGGATTTGTTCTTGTCGCTCTTTTTTCTCTCGATCGGTTTGTCCGCGAACTCGGCAAGCGCAATGCCGTCTGTCAGTTCGAGCGCCTGTTCCAGGCTGTCGGCAAGGCGATTGCCCAGGTCGCCGCGCACCACGATGCGATCAACCACCACGTCAATATCGTGCTTGTATTTTTTATCCAGCGCCGGTGCATCGGGGATCTCGTGAAACACGCCATCGATCTTGACGCGCTGAAAGCCTTTCTTCTGAAGTTCGGCCAACTCCTTGCGGTACTCGCCTTTGCGCCCGCGGGCGATCGGTGCGAGGAGGAAAAGCCGGGTGCCCTCCTCCTGCTCCATGATCCGATCCACCATCTGCGTGATCGTCTGGCTCTCGATCGGCAGGCCGGTGGCAGGTGAGAAGGGGACGCCGACGCGCGCGAACAGCAACCGCATATAGTCGTAGATTTCCGTCACTGTGCCGACAGTTGAGCGCGGGTTGCGGCTGGTGGTCTTCTGCTCAATGGAGATCGCGGGGGAGAGGCCGTCGATCTGGTCGACGTCCGGCTTTTGCATCATTTCGAGAAACTGGCGCGCGTAGGCCGAGAGGCTCTCGACGTAGCGGCGCTGGCCCTCGGCATAAATCGTGTCGAACGCGAGCGACGACTTTCCGGAGCCCGACAGACCGGTGAACACGATCAGCTTGTCACGCGGTAGCTCGATATCGACATTCTTGAGATTGTGCTCGCGCGCGCCACGGACGATCAGCCACTTCGACGTATCGACAGCCGCTGCGGCCTTCGGCGCGGCCTTGGAAGGCGCGCGCTTCGGGGCGGCTGCCTTACGCGGTGCGCTCTTTCGTGCCGGGGGTTTTGTGGCGGCGCTCGCGACGGTGCGCGCGGGCGTGCGCTTACCGCCGGTTGTCTTGCTGGTTGCCATGAAATCCTCGCCGAAGCGGCGGTGTCGGTACGGGTTCCGTCTTGATACGTCTGCCGCAGCGGTTTTGGTTCGCGGCAGTATCAACACGATGGGTTGCAGGAGCAAGAGATCGTCGCGCGGTCTGTGGGAACTGTCATGACCTCGGCACATTTCGTCGGGACGGGGCAGGCGTTATCCATGGTAGATAAAGCTCTATTGTTTGGCCCCATCAACGCGCCGTTTGCCATGTTGCGGCCTT